>JADLEF010000172.1 GCA_020846295.1 Acidimicrobiales bacterium | reverse complement strand
GGCCAGCGCGAACATCAGCGCCGGGCCGACCATCCAGTTTAGCACCAGGGACATGGTCAACGATCGGCGTTCGACGACCTGGCCGATCGAGCCGTACTTCACCTTGGCCAGCACCGGGTACATCATGGCGAGCAGGCCGATGGCGATCGGCAGCGACACCGTGTCGATCTTCACGTTGTCGAGGGCGTCGTCCAGGCCGGGGAACAGCTTGCCGAGGGCGATGCCCAGGACCATCGCCGCACCGATCCACACCGGCAGGAAGCGATCCAGCGTCGACAGCTGAGCCGCCACGGCGCGTTCGGCCGGCTTCGGCTCGACTGACACGTCACTCATCGGGTCCCCCTGATCGTTCTTCGGCGATTGACGATAGACCATCGGGCATCCGACACCCGAAACCCGATGAGGGCCTCGGGGGCGGTGTTCGCCCGTCGTTCACCTGCGCGTGGTGGCAGGGGCCGATCAGCCGTGGTTGACTCACCAGATGTTGAGTGACCGCGTTTCGACCGCTCCACGGTCGCTGGAGCGACGCGCCGCCGTGCACGCCGCGCTGGGGGATCCGACCCGGTTGGCCATCGTGGACGAGCTGGCGGTGAGCGACCGTTCGCCCAAGGAGCTGGGGGCGATGTGCGGCCTGGCGTCGAACCTGTTGGCGCACCACCTCGACGTGCTCGAGCACTGCGGGCTGATCGTTCGCGTCGCTTCGGCGGGCGATGGTCGACGCAAGTACGTGTGCCTGCGGCGGGGGGCGCTGGCGGACCTCGGTGCGGCCCGGCGTACGCCCCGGGGGGAGCTGCTGTTCCTGTGCAGCCAGAACTCGGCGCGCTCGCAGCTCGCCGCCGCGGTCTGGACGGCGCGCACCGGCCGGCCCGCGTCCTCGGCCGGAACCCGGCCGGCCCGCCGGGTGCACCGGGGCGCCACCGCTGCCGCGCGGCGCGCCGGGCTGTCGCTGGCGGGCGCCGAGCCCCGATCGATCGACACCATCCCGGCCGACGCGCAGGTGGTGACGGTGTGCGATCTCGTGCACGAGGAACTGGTGCCGGAGCCGAACTGGTGGCACTGGTCGATCCCCGACCCGGTCGCGGCCGGTGACGATCGGGCCTTCGACGACGTGATCGCCGAGCTCGACGCGCGCATCGCCGCCGTGCTCCCCGGCGGCGCGAACCCCGACGACGGACAGGAACGAAGCGCATGACCGTACGGATCGGTATCAACGGGTTCGGGCGCATGGGCCGCCTGGTGGTCCGCGCCCTGCGCCACCACCCGCAGCTCCGGCTCACCCACATCAACGAGCACAGGGGCGGTGTCGAGGCGGCCGCCCACCTGCTGGAGTTCGACACGGTGCACGGTCGCTTCCCGGGGGAGGTGCGCGTCGATGCGGACCGGTTGCTCATCGACGGCGCCGTCGTGAGCTTCAGCGAGCACGGCTCACCCGACGCCATCCCGTGGGAGGAGCACGGTGTCGAGCTCGTCCTGGAGTGCACCGGCGCGTTCAAGACCACGGCGGACATCGAACCGCACCTGGCGCGCGGCGCCCGCAGGGCCGTGGTCGCCTGCCCGGTGAAGAGCGAGGGCGTGCTGAACGTGGTGATGGGCTGCAACGACCACCTCTACGACCCGGCCGTGCACCGGATCGTCACTGCCGCGTCGTGCACCACCAACTGCCTGGCGCCGGTGGTGAAGGTGCTCCACGAGGCGGTCGGCATCGAACGGGGCGCGATCACCACCGTGCACGACGTGACCAACACCCAGGTCGTCGTCGACGCGCCGCACAAGGACCTGCGCCGGGCCCGCTCGGCCCTCAACTCGCTCATCCCGACCTCAACCGGGTCCGCCACCGCGATCACGCGGATCTACCCCGAGCTGGCCGGCAAGCTGAACGGCATCGCCGTGCGGGTGCCGCTGTTGAACGCGTCGCTCACCGACTGCGTGTTCACCATGCGCCACGAGGTCACCGTCGAACAGATCAACGGGCTGCTGCGCGACGCCGCCGAAGGGCCGCTGGCGGGGATCCTCGGCTTCGAGACCCGGCCGCTCGTGTCGGCCGACTACACCAACGACACCCGCTCCGGGATCGTGGACGGGCCGTCCACCATGGTGATCGACGGGCGGATGGTCAAGGTCCTGGTCTGGTACGACAACGAGTACGGCTACGTGCACCGCATGGTCGAGCTGGCCGCCAAGGTCGCCGCCGGCCCGATGGCCGCCGGGGGCGCAGCGGAGGCGGCACCGTGAAACTGCGCAACTACATCCTCGTCACCGCCGGCTACTGGGTGTTCACCGTCACCGACGGCGCCCTGCGCATGCTGGTGTTGCTGCACTTCAACCGACTCGGCTACTCGCCCGTGGCCATCGCCTTCCTGTTCCTCGCCTACGAGTTCATGGGGATCCTCACCAACCTGCTCGGCGGGTGGGTCGGCGCCCGGCGCGGGCTCAACCGGACTCTCGTCGCCGGGTTGGGCCTGCAGATCGTGGCCCTCACCGCGCTGAGCCTCGAGCAACCGTCGTGGCAGCGCTGGCTGTCGGTCAGCTTCGTGATGGCCATGCAGGCCCTGTCGGGCATCGCCAAGGACCTCACCAAGATGAGCTCCAAGAGCGCAGTGAAGACCGTGGCGGGGGACGGGTCGCTGTTCCGCCTCGTCGCCATCCTCACCGGCTCGAAGAACGCGCTCAAAGGGGTGGGGTTCTTCGTCGGTGCCGCGCTGCTCTCCTCGCTCGGCTACGACGGCGCACTGTGGGCCATGGCCGCCGCGCTGGCGGTGACGGTGGTCGGGCTGCTGGTGTTCCTGAACGAGGACATCGGCCGCTCGAAGAAGAAGCCACCGCTGCGCTCGGTGCTGTCGAAGTCCCCGGCCATCAACCGGCTGGCCGCGGCCCGGTTCTTCCTGTTCGGCTCGCGGGACATCTGGTTCGTCGTCGCGCTCCCGGTGTTCCTCTCCGATGAGCTGGGCTGGTCCGAGCGGGGGGTCGGCGGCTTCCTCGCCGTCTGGGTGATCGGCTACGGCATCGTCCAGTCCTTCGCCCCCAGGATCCTCGCCCGTGGCGGGCGCGACGTCGACGAGGTGCGCGCCACGCAGCACTGGGCGTTGGTCCTCGCCGGCGTCGCCGCCGCCATCGCGCTGCTCGTCGCGTTCGAGGTGGCGGTCACCGTCGCCATCGTCGTCGGGCTCATCGCGTTCGGGATCGTGTTCGCCATGAACTCGTCGCTGCACTCGTTCCTGGTGCTCGCCTTCTCCGACGACGACGAGGTCGCCCTCGACGTCGGCTTCTACTACTCCGCCAACGCCGCCGGCCGGCTGGTGGGCACGTTGCTCTCCGGCGTGCTCTACCTGTGGGGCGACATTGCCGCCGCTCTGTGGGGATCGGCCACCTTCGTCGGGCTCACGTGGCTGTTCGCCCTGCGATTGCCGCCCATGCCCGAGCACGTCGACATCTCTCTCGCCACCATCGACGCCGGCGACTGAACGGAGCAGCACGGTGATGCCGGCGGAGGCGAGGGCGGGGGCTGCGATCGGCAGTGACACGACGCTGTAGCCCGTCGCCCAGAGCAGGTTCGACATGCCGAAGCGTATGGCGGCGGTCGCAGGTCCGCTCACCGCCGCCGGGGTGGGTGCGTCTCGTACATGCGGATGATGACGATGACGCCGGAGAGGGCGGTGAGGGCGGCGACGGCGTAGATGGCGGCCTCGATGGAGACGAGGTCGGCCAGGATCCCGGCGAGGAGGGCGCCCACCGCGAAGCCGGCGTCGCGCCACAGCCGATAGACGCCGACAGCGCGCGCCCGCCAGGTGGGGTGGGCGACGTCGCCGATGGCGGCGAGGAGCGTCGGGTAGACCATGGCGGTGCCGGCGCCGAGCAGCGCCGCACCGGCCACCCAGGCCCAGAACCCGGTGGTCGCCGCGATGAGGGCGATGGCGACGGCCTGGGTGAGCATCCCGCCGGCGATGAGCGGCTTGCGCCCGATCCGGTCGGAGAGGCCGCCGGTGATCAGCTGCCCGAGTCCCCAGATGGCGGGGTAGACGGCGGCGAGGATCCCGATGCGGGCGACGGAGAGCCCCGCATCCTTGAAGAAGATCGGGAACAGGCCCCAGGCGAGACCGTCGTTGAGGTTGTTGACCAGCCCGGCCTGCGATGCAGAGGAGAGCGCCCGCTCGCGGAACGAGGTCAGGGTGAAGATCCGCGCCGTGGTGAGCCCGTCGTGCTCCGCGCCGCTCGCCCCGTGGGTGGCGGCCTCGTGGTGGGCGTGGGCTCGCGTCTCGCGCACGAACAGCACCGACATGCCGAGGCCGATGCCGGCGTAGGCGAGCCCCAGGAAGAACGGCGCCGGGCGCAGCCCGTGGTGCGCGGCGAGGGAGCCGGTGGCGAGGGCGGTCACGGCGACGGCACCGTACCCCGCGGCCTCGTTGAGGCCCATGGCGAAGCCGCGCTTGGCCGGGCCGACGAGATCGATCTTCATGATGACCGTGGTGGACCAGGTGAGGCCCTGGTTGACACCGAGCAGGACGTTGGCGAACACGACCCAGCTCCATGTCGGCGCCCACATCAGCAACAGCGGGACCGGGACACCGATCAGCCAGCCGGCGACGAGCACCGGCTTGCGGCCGTAGCGATCCGACAGGGTCCCGGCGAAGAAGTTGGTGGCCGCCTTGACGATGCCGAACGCGGCGATGAAGGTCAGCGTGGCGGTGAACGCGGTGAGCCCGAACTCGTCGGTGGCGAGGAGGGGCAGGACGGTGCGTTCCTGGCCGATCATCCCGCCGACCAGCGCGTTGACGCCGACCAGCAACGAGAACTGGGCGAGGTTCTCGCGCAGTCCGAGCCGCAACGGGCCACCGTCAGCGGACGTTCGACGTCGCCCCATTCATCGCTCCTCAAAGCAGTGTTTGAATATATGGCCGGATCGCCGTAGCTTGTCAAGCAGATGTTTGAGGAGGTGGCCGTGGGTGATCGATCCGCGAAGGACGCGCTGTTCGACGCGTTCGGGGAGGTGGCCAAGGCGCTCGCCAACGGGCGGCGCGCCGAGTTGATCGACGTGCTCGCCCAGGGCGAACGCCACGTCGACGAGCTGGCCACGGAGATCGGGCAGAGCGTGGCGAACACGTCGTTCCACCTCCGCGTGCTGGCGAACTGCGGGCTCGTCACGACGCGGCGCGACGGCACCCGCATCTACTACCGGCTCGCCTCGAGCCGGGTCGCCGAGCTGTGGACGGCCTTGCGCGATGTCACTGCGGCGCACCATGAGCAGCTCGACGACCTCGCGGCCGCGTACCTCGGCGATCGGACCCGGTTGCAGCAGGTCGGCCGAGACGAGCTCGCCGAGCGGATCGCCGCCGGCGAGGTCGTGGTCGTCGATGTCCGACCGACTGCGGAGTACGCCGCGGGGCACATCGCCGGCGCCCGCTCGATCCCGATCGACGTGCTCGCCGCCCACCTGCGGACACTCCCCGCCGACGTCGAGGTCGTCGCCTATTGCCGCGGCCCCTACTGCGTGTACGCCGACGAGGCCGTGCGCATCCTCCGTCGTCGACGACGCCGGGCGAGACGACTCGAGGACGGATTCCCGGAATGGCGCCGCGCCGGCCTGCCCGTCGAGGTGGGGGCCGCGCCGTGAACGGCGGGGCGGGCCGTCAGCGGGAGCGGCCCTCCCGGACCATCTCCACCGTCTTCGTGATGCGGTCGGCTCGGGTCTGCTCCCGCTTGGCCTCGTTGACCCATCGGACGTACTCCTTGCGATGGGAGTACGCCATCGCGTCGAAGGCGGCGGCGACGACCGGGTCGGATCGCAGGGCGGCAGCGAGATCGTCCGGCACCTCGACGGTGCGCTCGCCTCCGTCGGCGGTCACCTCGATGGCGTAGGTCCGGCCGAGCTCGACGGCGGCGGTCTGCCGGGCGGCCTTGGCCAGCCCGATCAGGTTCTCCCCGCCCATCCGGGCCAGCCGCAGCGGCACGGTCGTCCCGTTGACGGTGACGATGACCGGGAACGCCTTCTTGCCGTTGCCGAGAGCGGCGACCTGCGCGTCGCTGAGGAGGAACGCGCCGGCCGGCCCCCGTGGTTCGAGCGTTGCCGTGAAGCGGAGCGTCTCAGCCATGGCCGCACCTTAGGAGGTCGTGCATCGGACCCGCAGCCTCCGCGTCGCCGCCGTCGCCGCTCCGTCATGGTGGTGGCGGTGGTGGTGGCCTGGGTCAGCGCAGCGCAGGGGCGACCTCCCGGGCGAAGCGCTCCAGCGATCGCCGGCTCACCGCCGGATCCATACCGGGCAGCATGCCCAGGGCCAGGTGGGTGGTGCGGATGGAGTCCATCGAGGCCTGCAACCGACCGGCCACGGTGGCGGGGGATCCGAACACCGGGTCGAACATCACCCGCCGTCCGCGCAGCTGGTCCTCGGGTGGGATCCCGGCATCGGCGGCCTTGTTGCCCGAGCCCTGCAGCCACCCGGCGTACACCGTCAACAGGTGGTGGAAGTGCGGCGTCGCCTCTGCCCAGGCCGTGTCGTCGTCGTCGGCCACGTGCGTCCAGTGCAGCTGCAGCGCCTTCGCCGCGTCGGGATCGTGGCCGGCCTCGGTCCGGGCCTGCTCGTACTCGCGCTGGAGCTTGGGGCTGCTGATGCCCAGCAGGTGCGCGCCGCGACGGCCGGCCCGACGGATCCCCGCACTGCTCGTCGCCCCGATCCAGATCGGTGGGGTGGGCTGTTGCACCGGCCGCGGGCTCAGCCGAGCCTCGGAGACCCGGTAGTGCCGCCCCTCGTAGGAGAACGGGTCCTGCTGCCACATGCCGCTCAGGATGTCGAGGCCTTCGATGAAGCGCGACAGCCGCTCCTCCAGCGGTATGCCGAACCCGGCGAACTCGTGCAGCGCGTAGCCCTGACCCAGGCCCACGTCGATGCGCCCGTTCGACAGCACGTCCAGGGTGGCGATGTCCTCGGCCAGCTCGATGGCGTTGTGCAACGGCAGGAGCAGCAGGTTGAACCCGATGCGCACCCGCTCGGTGCGCGCCGCCACCGCCGCGGCGATGGTCACGATCGACGGCGAGTACCCGTCGTCGGCGAAGTGGTGCTCGGTGAGCCAGATCGTGTCGAAGCCCAGCCGTTCGGCCTCGACGATGAGATCGAGCTCATCGCGGTACACATCGGGGAACGGACGCCGCCAGCGGGCCGGGTTGCGGAAACTGAACATGGCGCCCATGTTCAACCTGTCGTGCAGCATGACCGCTCCTGTGATCCGATGCCGGGCTTCGATGGCGGGGCTCCGCCCCGGCGGCACGCTACCGCCTGAGGGCGCCGGGGCTCCGGCGAAGGGGCTGATCGGCAGGTGTCGGCCCGGGACCATCGACCCTTTGGGGGCCGCCCCGCCCGGTGTCGCGAGGAGGCGGTTCGGCCGCTCGTTAGAGTCACCGACAGGCGGACATGAAGGCGGGCACCATGACGAGAGTAGAAGCGCCGGCGGACAACCTGACGGTTTCGGGCCTGCCTCACAGAGGGGGGACGATGAACCGGCTCGATCAACTGAACAGCACCCTGCGACGGTTGCAGAACGCATCGCCGGGGGTGGAGGCCGCCGCGGTGATCTCCGAGGACGGGCTGATGATCGCATCGGCGCTGTCGCAGGACCTCGATGAGATGCGGGTGGCGGGCATGACCGCGACGCTGCTCAGCCTGGGCACCCGGGCGGCGGGCGAGCTGCGCCGGGGCATCGTGCAGGAGGTGATCGTGCGCGGCGACAACGGCTATGCGGTCATGATCAACGCCGGGCGCGGCGCGCTGCTGCTCGTGCTGGCCAACGAGGACGCGAAGCTGGGGCTGATCTTCTTCGACATGCGCGACGCCATCGAGCGAGTGCGGCAGATCCTCTGATGACCGCCACGGTGTTGTTCGACAACGGCTCCCATCGCAACGTGCTGTTCGACGACTTCGGTCTCGGTGGCCTGGCGGTGCAGGCCAACCAGCACCTCATCATCGACGGGACCGAGGCCGGTGAGGCGGTGATCCTCGATCCGGGTGGCCACAAGGTGTACGCCGAGGCGCTGGCCGAGACGTTCGGCCAGCTCGGCTCGGCCAGCCTGCGCTACATCTTCCTGTCGCACCAGGACCCCGACATCGTCGCCGCGCTCAACGGCTGGCTCATGACCACCGACGCCGACGCCTACGTGTCGGAGCTGTGGACGCGGTTCGTGCCGCACTTCGGGTTCGATCACCTGGTGGCCGATCGCCTGCGACCGATCCCGGACGCGGGGATGGTGCTGCCGCTGCGGTCCAGCCCGCTGGTGATCGTGCCGGCGCACTTCCTGCACAGCGAAGGCAACCACCAGCTGTACGACCCCGTGGCCAAGATCCTCTACACCGGCGACCTCGGGGCATCGCTCGGCGCGCCGTACGTCAAGGTGGGTGACTTCGACGCCCACCTGCCGTACATGGCCGGCTTCCACCGGCGGTACATGGCCTCGAGGAAGGTGATGGCCTGCTGGGCGGAGATGGTCGCCGGCCTCGACATCGACATCATCGCTCCACAGCACGGCGCGTACTTCGAGGGCCGTGAGCTCGTCGAGCGGTTCATCGGGTGGTGCGCCGAGCTCGAGTGCGGCGTCGACCTCATCGCGCCGCTCTACCGCATCCCCGGCGGCTGGTGAACCGGCCCGTGCGCGCCAACCCGCCGCACCTCGATCCCGGCCGCCACGTCGTCGGTGAGGACGCACCGCCCTGGATCGCCGCGACCGCGGCGGTGATGGGGATGCTGTTGATCGCCGCCGGCGTCTGGGCGCTCAACGGCGGACGGGGCCGGGTCGAGGCGTCACCGGCGCCGCGGTCGCTCGCCCCCGAGCGCAGCATGCCGACCAGTACGGCAACGGCGCCCGCCCCGACGACGGCGATCGTCCCGACGGTACCGGCTGTCCCGACGACTGTTCCGGCGGCGATGCCGGCTCCGCGCTGTCCGGCCGCGGTCGCGGTCTGGTTCCCGGCCGGCTCGTCGATCCCGCAACTCGACCCGGCCTCCCTCGCCGAGATCGTGGCCTGGCTGATGGAACAGCCGACCGCCCCGGTCGTGGTGCGCGGCCACGCGTCCGCGGTCGGCGACGACCGGACGAACCTCCTGCTCAGCTACGAACGGGCCCGGCAGGTCAGCGGCACCTTGACCGCGCTGGGGGTGCCCCCGGGCCGCATCGTGATCCGGGCGGCGGGAGCGCTCGAGCCCGTGGCCGAGGACCCGAACGATCCGACGAACCAACGGGTGGTCATCGAACCCGCGTCGGCGGACTGCGGGGCCCCATGATCGTCGCAGCCGTGGCCGGCATCGTCGGTGCCGTCGTCCTGTTCGCATCGGGGTACCTGTTCGGAGCGTCGCGCGGCGCGGCCGCTCGGAGGCAGCTGCGCGAGCAGCTCATCGGCCAGAGCGGGCTCGCTCGGGCCCGTGAGGAGCTCGCCCACCACCGGGCCGGTGAGGACGACGCGCTCCGCGCCGATCTCCGCCGGGTGCTCGCCCCGCTGGTCGAACGGGAGCGGTTGACCGACGAGCTGGCGCGCATCGATCAGAACAGCAGGCGTCGGGACCTCACCGAGCTGCTCGACCAGATCGCCGAGCGAGGCCGGTTCAGCTCGATCACCCTGAACGACGAGGACGGGTGGCCGCTCGCCACGAACACCGACGTGACCGATCTCGAGCGGCTGACCGCCACCGCGTCGGTGCTCCAGCTCCTGGTCGACCGGCTGGGCCCACCGCTGCACCCGGCCCCCTCTGCGATCGTGGTGCACGACAGCTCCAACCGCTCGACCCTCTCGAGGCTGTTCACCATCAACCGGCAGCGCTTCACGCTCACCGCCGACGCGACGGGCACCCAACTGGGACCGACCACGCTCGACCCGGCCCTCAGCAGCATCGCCGCCGCGTTGAACTTCGGGCGGGACGGCGCCGAGGCGCCGGCGAGCGGCGAGTGAGCGGCGGGTGGAGGCGGCCACCGCTCACGTTGGCCGCCGGCGCTCACTAGGCTCGGCGGCTTGAGGCGGCATGGGATCGGGAACAGACGTCGCGGCGTCGGCCTCGCGCTGACGCTGGCGGTGGTGGGTGCGGCGTGCGGCGGTGCGGGCGGCGCCCGCGAAGCCGATGGCGGAGACGCGGTCACGGTCTCATCCGGGCCGACATCGACCCGGGTCTCCGCCGCCGCCGAGACCACCGTGGCGCCCCCACCGACGGCGTCCACCACGTCGTCGGCGCCGAGCGTGCCGCCGACGACCGTGCCGGCGCCCACGACGACCGTGCCGCTCGGGCCGGGCGCCAGCGGACCGATCGTCGAGGCGCTGCAGCGTCGGCTCGCCGAGCTCGGGTACAGCGTGGGCGCGGTGGACGGCCGGTACGGCGGCGCCACGGGCTCGGCCGTGATGGCCTTCCAGAAGGTCGAAGGCCTGTCGGTCGACGGGGTGCCCGGCCCGGAGACGCGCGCCCGCCTCGACCATCCGCAGGGAGCGGTGCCCTCCGGTGGTGCCAAGCGGATCGAGATCGATCTCGCCCGCCAGGTGCTGTTCGTGGTGGGCGACAGCGGCACGAGGATCTTCAACACCTCGACCGGCAACAACGAACCCTTCGTCTGGCCCGACGGCACGCCCGGCCTGGCCTACACGCCCACCGGGGAGTTCGCCGTGTACTACCGGGTCGACGGTGTCGATGACGGTGCGCTCGGCGAGATGTACCGGCCGTTGTACTTCCACACCGATTGGGCGGTGCACGGCTCGGGGTTCGTGCCGGCCTACCCGGCCAGCCACGGTTGCGCCCGGGTGAGCAACGCCGATCAGGACTGGATCTGGGACAACGTCCCGACCGGTACGCCCGTCGTCGTCTACTGAACGATCGGCCGGTCGGCGAGAACCGTTCGGGCGGCGCCGACGTAGGGATGCTCGGTGGTGCAGCAACAGAGCTGCAGCCGGATCCATGGAGCATCTCATGAAGAGCAGGCGTTTCGCTGTCATCGCCCTCATCGCCGGGCCGGTGTGTGCCGCGACCATGTTGGCGTCGACCGCCGGGGCGATGACCCCGACGAGGGCGGGGAGCAGCACCCCGCCGCCGGTCACGACGCTCTCGTGCAAGGAGCTGCACTCGACGATCGGCAAGCTGAACTCCTGGCTGGACGATCACGCGTCCTACAACAACTCGGGTGATGCCTCCAAGCAGCAGGACTACAACGATCACTTCGACATGATGGCCTCGATGCAGATCCAGGGTCGCAAGGCGGGGTGCTACACCAGCGCAGGCATGCCGACCACCTGACTCACTTGGGGGCGAAGCCGTACCTCGCCAGGATCGCCTGCCCGTCGGCGCCGGTCACGAAGTCGACGAACGCCGCTGCGGTGGCGGCGTCGGCGGAGTCCTTGACCACGGTGATGGGGTAGGTGGCGATCACGTTGAGCTCGTCGGGGATCTCCACGCCGTCGGCCGTGGGGGCAGCCGCCTCGACATCGGTGGCGTACACGATGCCGGCGTCGGCCTCGCCCGAGACGACCTTGGTGACGACGGCCTTGACGTTCTCCTCGAGGCTGACCGGGGTCACGGCGATGCCCGCCTTGTCGAACACCTGCTGGGCGTAGGCCCCGATGGGCACCTGGGGGGCGGCGTTGACGACGAGCAGGTTCGGGTCGGCGAGGTCCTTCACCGACCGGATGTTCTCGGGGTTGCCCTCGGCCACGATGATCTGCAGCTCGTTGTGGGCAAACACCACAGGGTCGGCGCCGTTGCCGCCCGCATCGGTGAGCTTCGTCATGTTCGCCTCGTCGGCGGAGGCGAACACGTCCGCCGGAGCGCCCTCGCCGATCTGGGTGACCAGGGCGGAGGAGGCGCCGAAGTTGAACGTGACCGTGACATCGGGATGGGCGTCCTCGAAGGCGGCGCCCAGCTCGTTGAACGAGTCGGTCAACGATGCCGCGGCGAACACCGTGATGGCACCTGACGAGGAGCTGTCGTCGCCGCCGCACGCGGCGATGCCGGCTGCGAGCGCCAGGGGGGCGAGGGCGAGGCGGAGCCTTCGGAGACGCATGCCGGCCAATGTAGTCAGGAACTGACGCGGAATAGATATCGACTGACTATTGAGCCGAGGTCGGGCGACGGCCCGGGCTCCCGATGGTCCGTCGGCTGCCGGGGGCTCTAATCTGGGCCGGCGGCCCGCATCGTGATCCGACGACCGGTGCCGTTGACCACCTGAGCGACGAACGAACGGTGACGATGAGCGACGTGACGACCGAACGAGGACACCACGACGTGGTGGTCCTGGGCGCCGGGGTGTCCGGCATCTACCAGATCAAGCGCCTCACGGACCTGGGGATCGATGCCATCGTCCTCGAGGCCGACGACGACCTCGGCGGCACCTGGTATCGGAACCGCTACCCGGGCGCCCGCTTCGACTCCGAGAGCTACACCTACGGCTACTCCTTCTCGAAGGAGCTGCTCGAGGAGTGGCACTGGAAGGAGCGCTTCTCCGCCCAACCCGAGAACCTGCGGTACCTCAACCACGTGGCCGACAAGTTCGACCTGCGCCGTCACATGGTCTTCAACGCCCGGGTGGAGGCCATGGAGTGGGACGAGGACGACCGCACCTGGCACCTGCGCCTGCAGGACGGTTCGACCACCACGGCCCGCTTCGTGATCACCAGCATCGGCCCGCTGTCCATCCCCACCCTGCCGCGCTACGAGGGCATGGACGACTTCCAGGGCCAATCGTTCCACACCTGGGCCTGGCCGAAGGACCCGGTCCCGCTGGCCGGTCGCCGGGTCGGCGTCATCGGCACCGGGGCGACCGGCATCCAGGTCATCGCCGAGATCGCTGACAAGGTCGGCTCGCTCACCGTGTTCCAGCGCCGCCCGAACTGGAGCACGCCGCTCAACAACGCCCCGATCTCCGACGAGGAGATGGCCGCCATCCGCGCCCGCTACGACGAGATCTTCGCCAACTGCGCGGCCTCTCCCGGCGGGTTCGAACACGTGGCCCGCTGGGGCTTCTGGGACCACACCCCCGAGGAGCGGCGGGCGTTGTGGGACGAGCTCTACGACCAGCCGGGCTTCGCCATGCTCGCGGCCAACTTCGCCGAGATCTTCTTCGACGAGGCGGCCAACCGCGAGCTGTCCGACTACGTGGCGGACCGCATCCGCGGTCGGGTCCACGATCCGGAGGTCGCCGAGAAGCTCATCCCGAAGGACCACGGCTTCGGTATGCAGCGCCTGCCGTTGGAGACGAAGTACTTCGAGGCGTACAACCGCGACAACGTGCACCTCGTGGACATCACCGAGACGCCGATCGAGCGGCTCACCCCCACCGGCATCCAGACCACGGCCGGCCACCACGAGCTCGACCTGATCGTGTACGCCACCGGCTTCGATGCCATCACCGGCGGGTACGACCGCATCGACATCCGGGGCGTCGGCGGGCAGGCCCTGCGCGACAAGTGGCGGGACAGCCCCAGCACCTATGTGGGCGTGCTCTCCCACGGGTTCCCCAACCTGCTGATGGTGGCCGGTCCGCAGAGCGTGTCGGGGTCCAGCAACTTCCCCCGCGCCATCGAAACCGGCGTCAACTGGGTGACCGGGCTCCTGCAGCACGCGCTCGAGCACGGCCACACCCGCATCGAGGCCCAGGCCGACGCCGAGCAGGCCTGGGTGGCGGAGGTCGAGCGTGCCCACGAGCGCATGCTGTTCCGCCGCAGCAAGGGCTGGTTCACGGGCTACAACTCCAACGTCGAAGGCCACCAGGAAGGCAAGGTCCGCTACCAGGCCTACTTCGGTGGTGCGCCGCGCTACGCCACGGTGATCGATCGCGCCGTGGCGGAGGGATACCCCGCCATCGACTTCAGCTGACCGTCGACACCGGCACCCGCCGGCCTCCCCGCCGCCGATCGGCCGGCTGTGGGAGGCTGGCGGGATGCCGAAGCCGCTTGCCACCACCGTCGTCGGGAGCTATCCGCAGCCGGGTTGGCTGGTCGACCGGGCGATGCTGGTCCGCAAGGGCGTGCCCCGCACGAGGGCGGAGGACGTGTGGCGCCTCGACGGCGAGGACCTCGCCGATGCGCTCGATGCGGCCACGCTGCTGGCCATCCACGATCAGGTGCGCGCAGGCCTCGACATCGTGACCGACGGCGAGATCCGCCGCGAGAGCTACTTCAACCACTTCGCCACCGCGCTCGGCGGTGTCGACCGGCAACGGGTGGGGGAGGGCGTCAACCGGGTCGGCGGGCGCTCCCTGGTGCCCCTCGTCAACGGCGCGATCCGCCGGACCGCACCGATCGAGCTCGAGGCGGCCACGTTCCTGCGCGCCGCCACGGACCGCGCCACCAAGGTGACGGTGCCGGGCCCGTTCACCCTCAGCCCGCTCGCCCAGGACGAGCACTACCGCGACCAGCGCACCCTGGCGCTGGCGTACGCCGACGCCATCAACGAGGAGCTGACCGAGCTCGCCGCCGCCGGGATCGACGTCGTGCAGCTCGACGAGCCCTACCTGCAGGCCAACGCCGACGCCGCCCGCGGCTTCGCGGTGGAGGCGATCAACCGGGCGCTGCAGGGGGTCGCCGCCACCACCGCGCTGCACACCTGCTACGGCTACGCCGTGTACGTGCAGGACAAGCGCGGGGGCTACCCGTTCCTCGACGCGTTGGGCGACACCGTCGCCGACCAGCTGTCGATCGAGTACGCCCAACCGGGCCTCACGCCCGACGCGTTGCGGCCCATCGCCCACAAGACGGTCGTGCTCGGCGTGCTCGACCTGTCGAGCGCCGAGCCCGAACCGGTGGGACGGATCGCCGATCGGCTGCGTGCAGCGCTCGACGTCGTGCCCGCCGATCGTCTGCTCGCCGCACCCGACTGCGGCATGAAGTTCCTGTCCCGCGCCTCGGCGCGCGAAAGGTTGGCGGCGATGGTGGAGGCGGCCGCCGTGGTGCGCGCCGAGCTGTAGCGGCCGGGGTCAGGCGGCTGCCGCGGCCTGCATCCTGTCGAGGAACTCGGCGATGGTGGCGGCAGCGAGCACCCGCCCCCCCGTCGCGTCGAGCACCTCGAAGAGGCGGCCGTCAGGGGCGTGGGTGCTGAACAGCATGGTCAGCCCGTCGGGCCCGGCGCACTCCATGTGCGTCTCGCCGTCGGGGACCTGGCCCCGGAAGCCCGCCTTGCGCACCTTGTGGATGGTCTCGAGCTCGCGGGTCTCGGTGATGTGCTGCTCGCCCTCGATGACCGCGGCCGCGGTGGTGCCGAGGTGCCGGTGGAAGTGGCAGTAGGAGCTCGGCGCCCAACGGGCCAGGAAATCGATGCGGCCGGTGGCGACATCGGCCTGCACGACCGACACCGCGTAGTCGATCGGGTAGTCGAACTTCGGCCCGCCGCCGAAGTGGACCCACGTGGCCTTGGCGAGGTCGAAGCCGACAGGCAGCTCGGTGTTGAGGGTCGTGTCCATTGCAGCCTCTGTGTTCGCGAGGGGGACCGTGTGCCACCCGCCACGAGCGTATCGCGCCGCCGGTGGGCGGCTTCACAGCCGCACGGCGGCGTGCAGGCACAGATCAGATGCCGGTGAACCAGCTCCCGAAGCGCGCCGCGAGCGACGGCGGATCGAACACGAGGGTGCCTTCGGCGTGGGCGACGGTGGGATCGGCGCGCCCGTACACGACGCGGACGAACACCTCGGCGTCACCGGTGATCGTCGCATCCACCGCCGCATCCGGCCCCTGGCCACCGGTCGGGTCCATGTCCACCGAGTCCCCGGTGACGGTGAAGCCGGCGCGCCAGCGCACGGGGTGATCGAGGCTGACCGCGACGTGCAGCGGTCCTTCGACGGTCGGGTCCGGCCGGTACGCCCAGCGCAGCGAGCCGGAGGCGATGTTCTCGTCGATGATCTGCAGCACCGCGGCGACACCGAGGTCGCTGATGCGGGCGTCGGGTTCGGTGGGGGCGCGGAGGTCCCATTCGTGCACGCACAGCTCCTTGGCCCGCAGGAACAGGAACCGGTTGAGGGGCAGCAGACCACCCGGGTGGTAGCCGGGCAGATCGAGTTGCTCCTCGGACAGGTCGGCCAGCCGGGAGCCCAGCCGGGTGGCGGAACGATCGAACGCACCGAGCGGATCGTCGGCGGTCGACGCGGCGACGGCGGCGGCCCCGGACCTGACCCCGGCGGCCGCGGTGGCGCCGCGCATCGACCCCGCTGGTGGGCGGCCCTCCGGCGCGGCGACATCGCCCGCTGCGCCTCGTTCGATGTTGCCGGCGTAGAAGTTGGCCACCACGACGAGGTGGGCCACGACGTCGCGCCGGGTCCAGTCGCCGACGGCCGGACCGTCGAGATCAGCGGGCTCGAGCGAGCGGAGCCACGCCCCCACGCGGGCCGTTTCGGCAGCCAGGAGGCGGCAGCGCTCGGCGTGGTCGGCAGCTCGAAGATCCATCCCCGGACGTTAGCGGCGGTTGGTCGGGTGCGCAGCGGCCGCCTGTAGCCCGCCGGCCCCGCGGTGCGGTGTCTGTGCACCTACGGTCACCGCACGGACCGTACCGCTGAGCATGGTCGAGCGAACGCCCTGCTCACAACGGTGCCCGTCGAAACCGCACCCGGCCGGTCCGGCCCGAGGTGCACAGACACCCAGCGCGCAGCCCCAAGCGGGACGCGGCGCGGCCGGATCGGGCCGTCGACTTCGCCGACGATGACGAGGGCCGAGGAGGGCTGCCGGACTTCGCCGGACTCCGATCAGGGTTTGCGGGCGATGCACTGCACGACGGCTGCGGTGCCGGTGTGCAAGGCGCCTTCGCGGACATCGCGGATGGACTCCTCGAGGTGCTCGAAGACCAGCCCGGCCAGCTCGACCTCGAGCCGGGCCGCGGTGAGCAGCAGGTCCGTGTCGTTGGGCCCGCCGGTACCGCGGCCCAACTGGTCGGGTGTGTAGGCCTCGAGCAGGAACACGCCGCCCGGCTCGAGCGCGTCGACGAGCGCGGGGTACACGACGGCTCGCACGGCGCTGGGCAGGTGGCAGAAGATGGAGACGACGTTGCCCCACGGGCCACGCCCGGCCGGCGTGGTCACCCAATGGGCCAGATCGGCGGCGATCGTGGTGAGCGGGACCTGGCGCGACGCGGCCAGCCGTGCCGCCTTCTCCAGCCCGACCGAGGAAAGATCCACCGAGGTGACCGTGAGGCCGTGCTCGGCGAGGAACACGCCGTTGCGGCCCTCGCCGTCGCCGATGCAGCAGACCGAACCGGGACGCAACCCCGCCACGTTGGCCCGGAGGTAGTCGTTGGGCTCGGTGCCGAAGACGAAGTCCTCGGCGGCGTAGCGCTCGTCCCACATGTTCGGCTGCTGGTTCACACGGGCAAGTCTGGCTGCTCGCCAGACCGGGCCGCCAGCAATGGTCCCGGCGAAGGGGAGCGGATCAGTGGCTTTCGGCGCGGATGACGGTGACGGGGCAGTGGGCGTGGTGCACGCACTGGTTGCTCACCGAGCCGAGGAGCAGCCCGGCGAACCCACCGTGACCCCGGGAGCCCACCACGAGCAGCTCGGCGCCGCGTGATGCCTCGACGAGGACGTGCCCGGCGCCGCCCTCGGAGATGGTGCGGACCACGGCGGCGCGCTCGTCGGGATCGGCGGTCGCGTCCTCGATGGCGCGCTCGAGCGTCTGGCGCGCGCTGTCGACGAACATCTGGGGGTCCAACCCACCGAACCCGACGCCGCCGTAGGCGTCCGCGGTGGCGGGGTAGGACCAGGTGATGATGGCCTCGACGGTGCCCTGACGGGCGCGCGACTCGGCGAGCGCGAAACGCAATGCCTCGATGCTGTGCTCGGAGCCGTCGACCCCGACAACGATTCGACCCATGTCGTTCCCTCTTCGTGGCGGTTGGTGTGCGGTTGGGCACCGTACACGCTGCGGGCGGATGTCACCGAGGGCGCCGCAGGTGGTCCTCCGTGGTGGGCACAGCGCCGTGCCGCCCGCAGGCGGCCGGGAGCCGCTGACACGGCCTGCGGTCCGTTGCGCCACCACATGCCGAAGCGGCGGCTCGGCGCCAGGTCTACGGTTTGGGCCATGACCACCGTCGACTACATGAAACAAGCGCTTCGCTTCATCAACCGGGGCTTCGCCGAGGCGGACGCCGGGCTGAGCGACGAGCAACTCCACTTCGTGCCCGAGGGCCAGACCCACTCGATCGCCTGGTGCATGTGGCACGCGGCCCGCATCGAGGACTTCTTCTTTCAGCGGGTCTACGGGGGAGGCCAGGAGGAATGGCGCACCGGCGGCTGGGCCGAGCGGTGTGGCCTGCCCGAGAAGGGTTTCGGCACGGGCCAGTCCACCGAGGACGCGCAGTCGGTGACCATCACCGACCGGGAGGCGTTCAAGGCCTACCAGAGCAAGGTCCACGATCTCGCCATGGCCTACATGGACACCCTGTCCGACGCCGATCTCGACCGCGAGACCAAGCTCGGCGACGCGGTCGAGTCCCTCGGCCATTCGATCAACCTGCACCTGACCGTGCACCTCAACGGCCACCGGGGCGAGGTCAACATGCTGCGCGGGATGTTGGGCTTCCCGCCGGTGCTGTCCAACCAGGGCGGCTGACCATCGCGCTGTCCGGCCGGGCGAGCGGGCATCGGTCACCGCCCGGATGCCGCACGGTACGTACGGTGCAACAACGGCAACGGGACTTCGTGTCCCATCCGTACAGCACCCCTTCCTCCGCCGGCGGTCGATCGGTCGTCTGACGAGACGGTTCCGTCGATCGCCGCGAAGGGGCCGCTAAGAAGGGGCGATCGGCCGCTAACACTGCGCTAAGGCCCTTGCGCCCATCGTTCGGTCGGTGGCCCGATCGCAGGCATGCGCCGATCTGATCTCGACCCGGGCATGGGGGCCGCCCTCGGCGGGCTGGCCGCGCTCGCGCTGGCCGCACTGCTGCTGCCGCTGCGCGACGAGCTCGCCAACACATCCATCGCGCTCATCCTCGTGCTGCCCGTGCTGCTGGGCGCGGTGATCGGTGGGGCGGCCGGTGGCGCCGTCTCCTCGTTGAGCGCCACGGCGAGCTTCGACTTCTTCTTCACCCGGCCGTACAACTCGCTGACCATCAGCCGAGCCCAGGCTCTGGAGACAGCGCTGCTGCTGCTCGTCGTGGGCCTCCTCGTCGGGACGGTCGCCGCACATGGCCGGCGGGCGTCGGTTGCGGCGGAGCGGGCGGGCCTCGACGTCCGCCGCATCCACCGGGTTGCGGAGCTGGTCGCGGATGGGAGCTCCGCTGAGGCGGTGATCGACGAGGCCACGGTGCAGCTCACCGCAATGCTGAACCTGGCGGCGTGCCCGTACGAGCCGCAGCCCGTCGGTCTGCCGTTACCCCGCCTCGACCGAACCGGCGTGGTGGTCGGGGCGCCGCACCGCTTCGCCGGGCAAGGCTTCGCCCTGCCGGCCGGCGGGACGGAGCTACCGGTCCTGGGGCAGGGCCGTCAGTGGGGGCGGTTCGTCCTGCAACCCGGCGAAGACCGCAACGGAGTGCCGCTCGAGGAGCGCATCCTCGCCGTCGCCATCGCCGATCAGGTCGGCGCGGCCATCGCGGCCGAGAACAACCGAGAAGGAAGACTGCCATGATCGCAGGGATCGAGCTCGACGGCGCCCTCGGGGACGTCACCTACCTGGCCATCACCGTTGCGCTCTTCGGCGTGGCCCGTCTGCTGATGGCGGCCTGTCAGCGCATCGCCGGCAGCGAGGAGAGCGCCGGCGCCGCCGCGCATCCCGCCGCCCCCGCCGCCGGCGGCCGACCGGACGGTACCGACGCCGCGGCGGTGGCGGCATGAGCTTCGACAACGCCCTCGCCCTGGTGATCGCCCTGCTGCTCGTCGCCTACCTCGTCGTCGCCCTCGTCCTGCCGGAGAAGTTCTGATGGAGATCTCAGCGATCGTGCTGTTGCTGGTCATGGTCGGCGCGTTGCTCGTGTCGACCCCGTTGCTCGGCACCTACCTGGCGACCGTGTACGGGGACGCACCCGAGCGGCGCGGCCGGGCATCGACCCTCGCCGATCGGGTGTTCGGCCCGGTCGAGTCCCTCGTCTACCGGGTGGTGCGCGTGGACCCGCTGCGGGAGCAGCGCTGGACGGGGTACGCCTCGGCGCTGCTGTCGTTCAGCGCGGTCAGCGTCGTGGTCCTCTACGCCCTGCAGCGGTTGCAGGGCGTCCTGCCCCTCAACCCCGACGACGCGGCCGCCGTGCCACCCGCGCTGGCCTGGAACACGGCGATCAGCTTCGTCACGAACACCAACTGGCAGAACTACGCAGGCGAGACGACCATGTCGCACCTCACCCAGATGTCCGGCCTCGCGGTGCAGAACTTCGTGTCGGCCGCGGTGGGCATGTCGGTGGCGGTTGCGCTCATCCGGGGTCTGGTGCGCCGCAGCTCGGCCACCATCGGCAACTTCTGGGTGGATGTCACCCGCACCGTGGTCCGGGTGCTGCTGCCGTTGTCGTTGCTGCTGTCGATCGTGCTGATGTCCCAGGGCGTCATCCAGAACCTGCGGGCCTCCACCGCCGCGCCGGTGCTCGATCGCACCACCGAACAGGTCCAGACCATACCGGGCGGTCCGGTCGCCTCCCAGGAGGCGATCACGCAACTGGGCACGAACGGCGGTGGCCCGCTCAACGCCAACGCGTCGCACCCCTTCGAGAACCCGAACGGCCTGACCAATTTCCTGTCGATCTGGGCGATGCTGGCCATACCGTTCGCCCTGACCCACACGTTCGGCACGCTGGCCGGCGATCGCCGCCAGGGCAGGACCGTGTTCGGCGTGATGTTCTCGCTGTGGCTGCTGAGCTCGATGGTCGCCATGGGCATGGAGGCCAGGGGCAACCCGGCGCTGGCGGCGTCCGGCGCGGACCAATCGGTGTCGAGTCTGCAGAGCGGCGGCAACCTCGAAGGCAAGGAGGTCCGCTTCGGCGCCGCCGTCACCGGGCTGTACGCAGCCTCCACGACCGGGACCTCCTCCGGCGCCGTGATCGGCCAGCACGACAGCTTCACCGCGCTCGGCGGTGGCGTCGCCCTGCTGTCGATGATGCTGGGCGAGGTGTCACCCGGCGGCGTCGGCGTCGGTCTCAACGGGCTGCTGATCCTGGCGTTGCTCGCCGTGTTCATCGCCGGGCTGATGGTGGGCCGCACGCCGGAGTTCCTGGGCAAGAAGATCCAGGCGGCCGAGATGAAGCTGGTCGTGCTCTACATCCTGGTGATGCCGTCGGTGCTGCTGGCCTTCGCCGCGGTCTCGGTGACGCTCGACAGCGCGGTCGGTCGCATCGCCAACCCCGGGCCGCACGGGCTGTCGGAGATCCTCTACGCCTTCTCCTCCGCCGCCAACAACAACGGATCCGCGTTCGGTGGGCTCGGGGGCAACACCCAGTGGTTCAACACCACGTTGGGCATCGCCATGTTCGCCGGGCGGTTCCTGCTCATCATCCCCACGCTCGCCATCGCCGGCGCGCTGGGCCGCAAGGCCAAGGTGCCCGTCACCGCCGGCACGTTCCCGACCAACACGCCGCTGTTCGCCGGGCTCACCCTCGGCGTCACGCTGATCGTGGCCGGGCTCACCTTCTTCCCCGCGCTGGCCCTCGGGCCCATCGTCGAGCACCTGTCGCTCTAGGAGCATCCCATGGCATCGGTCCAAACCCCCGTACCGCTCCGCATCCCCGGCGAGCGGGCCCCCAAACGCCGGGCGCAGTCCAGGTCGTTGTTCGATCCGGCCATCACCCGGCGGGCGGGCATCGATGCGTTGCGCAAGCTCCATCCCCGTACCGAAGCCCGCAACCCCGTGATGTTCGTGGTGTGGGCCGGTTCGGTGCTCGCTTCGGTGTTGTTCTTCCGTGACCTGTCGAGCGCATCGGCCGCGGAGAACGTGTTCTCCGGTGTCACCGCGGCGTTCCTGTGGTTCACCCTGCTGTTCGCCAACTTCGCCGAGGCGATGGCCGAAGGTCGGGGCAAGGCCCAGGCGGACAACCTGCGCCGCACCCGCAGCGAGACGGTGGCCTACGTCCGTCGAGACGGCGCGGTGACCGAGGTGGCGAGCTCGCAGCTGCAGGTCGGCGACGACTGCGTGGTGGAGGCGGGCCAGGTCATCCCGGGCGACGGCACCGTGGTGGAGGGCATCGCGTCGGTCGACGAGTCCGCCATCACCGGCGAGTCGGCCCCGGTGATCCGGGAGTCCGGCGGGGACCGTTCGGCGGTCACCGGCGGAACGCGGGTGCTGTCGGACCGCATCGTGGTGCGCATCACCGCCAAGCCGGGCGAGACGTTCCTCGACCGCATGATCTCGTTGGTCGAGGGCGCCAACCGGCAGAAGACACCGAACGAGATCGCCCTCAACATCCTCCTCGCCGGGCTGACGATCATCTTCCTGCTGGCGGTGATCACCCTGCAGCCGTTCGCCATCTACTCGGGCGCCGAGCAGCCGATCATCGTGTTGATCGCGCTCGTGGTCTGCCTCATCCCGACGACGATCGGAGGGTTGTTGTCGGCCATCGGCATCGCCGGCATGGACCGGATGGTGCAGCGCAACGTGCTGGCCATGTCGGGCCGGGCGGTGGAGGCGGCCGGCGACGTGTCCACGCTGCTGCTGGACAAGACCGGCACGATCACCATCGGCAACCGGCAGGCGACCGCGCTGCACCCCGCGCCGGATGTCGGCGCCGACGAGCTGGCCGAGGTCGCCCGGCTGACCTCGCTGGCCGACGAGACGCCGGAGGGCCGATCCATCGTCACCCTCGCCGAGGAGCGCTACCCGCTGCCGGCTCCACTGCCGCCGGACGCGGTGCTGGTGCCGTTCTCCGCCACCACCCGCATGTCCGGCGTCGACCTGCCCGACCACATCGTGCGCACAGGCGCCACCGACGCCGTCCGCCGCTGGGTGCACGAGCAGGGCGGCGCGGTGCCGTCGGTGGTGACCGACACCGTCGAGGAGATCTCGCGATCGGGCGGGACGCCGCTGCTCGTCGCTGAACGTCGAGGAGACCTGGCCCGCTGCCTCGGCGTGGTGCAGCTGAAGGACATCGTCAAGCCGGGCATGACCGAGCGCTTCGACCAGCTCCGCGCCATGGGCATCCGTACCGTGATGATCACCGGCGACAACCCGCTCACCGCGGCGGCCATCGCCGAGGAGGCGGGGGTGGACGACTTCCTGGCGGAGGCCACCCCGGAGGACAAGCTCGCCCTCATCCGCCGCGAACAGGCCGCCGGCGCGCTGGTGGCGATGACCGGCGATGGCACCAACGACGCCCCCGCGCTGGCCCAGGCCGATGTCGGCGTGGCCATGAACACCGGCACCCAAGCCGCCCGCGAGGCCGGCAACATGATCGACCTCGACTCCGATCCGACCAAG
>JADLEF010000171.1 GCA_020846295.1 Acidimicrobiales bacterium | reverse complement strand
GAAGCCGGCCAGGGTGGGCAGGGCGGCGGGGGCCAGGCGCTCGGCCCAACGCTTGGGGGACAGCTCGTCCTGCTCGAGGGTCTCCTCGGCCTTGCGCTCAAGCTGCCAGCGGGCCTGCGAGAGCCGGGCCTGGCGGGTGAAGCCCCGACCCATCACCAGGCTGGCCACCGCGGGCACGGCCAGCGCCACGAACGGCCACGACGGCCGGCCCTGCAGCCCGGCCAGCCCGCTGGCGAACACCGCCAGCGTCACCACCAGCCAGGTCATGGCGGTGAGGCTGTCCTTCTTCCAGGTGGCCCGGGACAGCTCTGCGGCGTCGGCCTCGGCGCCGTAGTCGCGCGCCACCTTCTCCGCGATGCGACGGCGGAGCCGGGCGGATCGGGCCCAGGTCAGCGCGGCGAGCGCGCACAGGATGGTGGCTGCCGCCGTCTGGAGCGTCATAGCTGTCCTGGCGCATCGTAGGTGGCCCCACCGATCGTGTCGATGACCGCGCCCGAAACGCGAACGATCACAATCGTTTGCGCAGGTCAGCGCTGTGAGAGCGGCCCTGACTGGAGAGCCGAGCGCCGCGGAGAAGACTTCACGCCGCCCAAATGCAGGTAATCCACAGGCCGGGTTGCGCGCACGGTGAGCGCATCAACCCCGCCGGCGCACGCGCAGCTTGATCGGCACGGCCCCGAGCCCGCAGCCCTCGCGCAGGCGACGCTCGAGGTAGCGCAGGTAGGTGGGCGGCAGGTCACGGTTCGTGAACAGCGTGAACGTGGGCGGGTGGGTGGCGCCCTGGGTGGCGTAGAGGACCCGGGCGCCGGGGGGGGCGGGCTGGGCCGCCTGCGCCTCGCGGATGAGCCGGTTCACCGTGGCGGTGGGGATGCGGGCCTGGTAGTCCTCGATGGCGTCGCCGAGCTTGGGCAGCAGCTTGTGCACGCCCTTGCCGGTGAGGGCGCTGATCTTCAGCACCGGCGCATCGCCCAGGAAGCGCAGCCGGTCCTTCACGTCCACACCGATGCGCTCGCGCTCCTCGGTCTCGAGCAGCTCCCACTTGTTGAGCAGGATCACGATCGGACAGCCGGCGGCATCGAGCCGTTCGGCCAGCCGCTGATCCTGGTGGGTGACGCCCTGGGTGGCATCGATGACGAGCAGGGCGACATCGGCGTTGTCGACCGCCCGCAGGGCGCGGACCATCGAGAAGTACTCGGTGGCGTCCTCCTCCCCGTGGCCGATCTTCGAGCGGCGCCGCATGCCGGCGGTGTCCACGAAGCGCACGGGCCCGAACGGCGTGTCCACCACCGTGTCGATGGCGTCGCGGGTGGTGCCCGGCATGTCGTGCACCACGGCGCGGTCATCGCCGATGAGCCGGTTGAACAACGTCGACTTGCCCACGTTGGGCCGGCCCACGATGGCCACCGAGTACAGCTCGTCGTCCCGGTTGGGGGCGCCGGGCTCGAGGTCCAGCGGGTCGAGGTCGGTTGGCTCGTCGGGGTCGGTTGGCTCGTCGAGGTCATCGGCTTCGTCGAGGTCGATCGCCTCGTCCGGCGCGGCCGGGCGCAGCGCATCGACGAGCGCCTCGGCCACCGGGTTGCCCGCCTCCGCCTCGGCCCGCCGGGCCTGCACCGCGTCGAGTACAGCGTCGAGCAGATCGCCCGTCCCGGTGCCGTGCAGGGCGGACACCGGGTACGGCTCGCCCAGCCCGAGCGACAGGAACTCCCACACGGCCGACTCGCGGTTGGGGTGGTCCACCTTGTTGACCACGACGAAAACCGGCTTGTGCGTCTCGATGCGACGCAGCAGCGCGGCGACGCGGGCGTCCTCGTCGGTGCAGCCGACCCGGCTGTCGACCACGAAGAGCACCGCATCGGCATCGGTCATCGCCCGTTCGGATTGCTTGGAGACCTTGTCGTCGAGCGCGCTGCCCATCCCGCCGGGCAGCCAGCCGCCGGTGTCGATGACGACGAAGGGGCGGCCTTGCCACTCCCCCTCCATGGCCTTGCGGTCGCGGGTGACGCCGGGGCGCTCCTCGACGATGGCCTCCTGGCGACCGACGAGGCGGTTCACCAGCGTCGACTTGCCGACGTTCGGTCGGCCCACGATGGCGAGGTTGGGCAACATCAGACACGCTCCAGGGCGCGGCGCAGCGAGGCGCCATCGGTGGGGACGATCTCGACGGGGCGCACGAGATCGGCCGGGGTGGTGCCGTCGAGGAAGCGGCCCTCGGACAAGCAGACGTCCGGCAGGAGGTACCGGTGACCTTCGGGCTCGCCGGCGAGGACCCGGTTGAGGTCCTCCCCCACCAGCAACCCGGTCACGCCGACGTTTCCGCCGAAGAACCGGTTCTCCACCGCCACGATGCGCAGCGGCGTGCCACCGGCCGCCGCCGCCAGCTCCGGCTCCATACCGGCCAGCACGGCCGCACCGTACGTACCGGTCAGTAGGGCGATGGGGGCGCGGCGGGAGGGGCCGAGCTGCACCGGCACCGCAGCGGGCACCGACGCGGCGTCATCCAGGCGGGGGGCCCGGTACCCGGCGACCGACGCGGTGATGCGAGCCGGGTTGGCGCCGGCGTCGGCGCCGTCGGACCACGCGAAGAAGCCCGCCTGGGGGGCCTTGACCTCGGCGGCCTCACCGCGGAAGGCCGCCTCGAAGGCGCGCGCCATGCCGACGCCGTCCTCGTGCAACGGGAACGCCTCGTACGCCTCGGCGGGAGGGAACGGCCGGCCGGCCATCAGGTAGTACTCGTCGGCCGCGAAGACCAGGCGCCGACCCAGCAGGGCGAGGAACGTGTCCTGCCAGCCGTGCACGCAGTCGAGCACCGCGGCCGCCTCGGCCGTCGTGTGCAGGCGCATCCGCTCGGCGCTGTTGTACCGGCTGAGGCCCAGCGGCACCACCGCCAGCGTGGCCAACTCGGGGAACCCGTCCGCCACGCCGCACAGCGTGTCCTCGAGCACCGGGCCGTCGTTGAGGCCGGGGCACACCACGATCTGGCCGTGCACGGTGATGCCGTGGTCGAGCAGCAGCCGCAACCACCGCAGCGACGTGGCGCCCCGGCGGTTGTGCAGCAGGTCGGCGCGCACCAGCGGGTCGGTGGCGTGGATCGACACGTACAGCGGCGACAGACCCTCGGTGATGACCCGCTCGAGGTCCGCCTCGGTGAACCGGGTCAGCGTGGTGAAGTTCCCGAACAGGAAGCTCAGGCGGTAGTCGTCGTCCTTCAGGTACAGGCTGCGACGCATCCCCGGCGGCAGCTGGTAGATGAAGCAGAACTCGCAGTGGTTGTCGCAGGTGCGCACCCGGTCGAACACGGCGGCGTCGATGTCCAGCCCGAGTGGCTCGCCGGCCCGCTTCGACACCTCGATCTCCAGCTCGATGCCGCCGCGGCGCAGCTCCAACCACGGATCGGCGTCGTCGGCCAGCATCCGGTACTGGATCACGTCCCGAACCGGCTCGCCGCACAGGCTGACCAGCTCGTCGCCCACCAGCACGCCGGCGGCCTCGGCCGGTGACCCGGACGCGACGGCGACGACCCTGGGCAGGCTGGCGCGGGCTGCGGCGCGCGAAGCCGTGGCGGTGGAGGGGGCAGACATGGCCGGACGATTGTACGCGTCCGGGGCCAGGCACACCGCCGCCGGTAGCGTGGAGCCCGTCATGGATGTCGAGCGCGTGCTGCTGGCGGCGCCCCGCGGGTTCTGCGCCGGGGTCGAGATGGCCATCAAGGCCCTGTCGTGGATGGTGCGGGCGTTCCCGCCTCCCGTGTACTGCTACCACGAGATCGTGCACAACCAACGGGTGGTGGAGCGCTTCCGCGCCCTCGGCGTGATCTTCGTGGACGACATCGCCGACGTGCCCGCCGGCAGCCCGATCATGCTGTCGGCCCATGGGTCCGCCCCGGAGGTGGTCGCCGCCGCCCGCCGGAGCGGCGGGTACGTCGTGGACGCCGTCTGCCCCCTGGTGACCAAGGTCCACCACGAGGTGAAGAAGCGGGCCGGGCAGGGCTACCGCATCCTCTACGTCGGCCACGAGGGCCACGAGGAGGCGGTGGGCACCATGGCCGTCGCCCCCGAGGCCATCGATCTGGTCGAGACCCCGGCCGACGTCGCCGCACTGCCACCGATCGAGCAGCCGGTGGCGTTGCTGGCCCAGACCACGCTGTCGCATCGGGACTGGGCGGGCGTGCTCGAGGCGGCGCGGGAGCGCTTCCCGCAGCTGTGGCAGCCCGGCCGGTCGGACCTGTGCTTCGCCACCACCAACCGGCAGGCCGCGCTGGGGGCGATCGCACCGCGCTGCGACGCAATGGTGGTGATCGGCTCGGCGAACTCCTCCAACACCAAGGCGCTGGCCAAGCTGGCCGCCGATGCGGGCTGTCCGCGGGTGTTCCGCATCAACGGCGCCGAGGACCTGCCCGACGACCTCCGCGGTGTCGTCGGGGTGACCGCCGGGGCATCGGCCCCGGAGGATCTGGTGGAGGCGGTCATCGCCCGGCTGGCGCCGCGCACCGGGGTGGAGGAGATCACCGTCACCGACGAGGACGAGTACTTCCCGCCGCCGCGCCAGCTGCGCGAGCTGGTGGCGACCCTCGACGCCTTCGCCACCTTCGGCGCCGGCGGCTCCTTGGCCGAGCGGCCCGACGCGGCGGACCGTGAGCGGGCGGCGAGCGACGTGCTCACCTCCTTGGCGGCGAGCGCCGGCTGATCAGGTCGGCAGACCGGCGCGGGCCTGGTCGAACAACGCCTGCAGCTCGGTGTCGAGCTGCTCGGTGAGCTCGCGGACGACCCGGCGCGACGTGGCGCGGCCCTCACCTCGGGCCGGCGGCACGATCGGCGGACCGATCACGACGCGGACCTTCGTCGGTCGGATCAGCTTCGATCCCTTGCGCTGGGCCCGCTCCGAGCCGCCGATACCCACCGGTATGATCGGCACGCCGGTCCGGGTGGCCAGGAAGGCCGGCCCGTCGAACAGCTCGTGCAGCGTGGGCCCGGTCCGGCGGGTGCCCTCGGGGTAGAGCACCAGGGGCTGACCCGCCTCCAGCACGGTCTGGCAGCGACGCAACGCCTCGCGGTCGACCGTCCCCCGGGCGACGGGGAAGGCGCCGAGCGAGGAGATGAACCACGAGAACGCCTTGTTGGCCTTCCACAGGCTGTCCTTGCCCATGAACCGCAGCGGTCGTCGGGTGATCGAGGCGACGATCGGGGTGTCGAGGTTGGAGCGGTGCACCGGCGCCACGATGAACCCGCCGCCGCGGGGCAGGTGTTCCCGGCCGCTGATCTCCAGGCGGAACCACACGTAGCAGAAGCCGACGAGGGCGGCGCGCACGATCCCGTACAGGGTGCGGGCGGCGAGCGACGGGCGCTGCACGGTCCATGCCGCGTCGAGCCGCGACGGGCCCGCCCCGGCGGTGCCGGTCTCCTCGCTCACGCCCGATCCTCCGTTCGTCGGCGCCGCTGCCACAGCTCGGCGACATGGGCGACCACCTCGTCGATGGTCATGTCGGTGGTGTCCACCATCACCGCGTCGTCCGCGGTGGCCAGCGGCGAGGCCTCCCGGGAGGAATCCAGCCGGTCCCGGCGGGCGAGATCGGCAGCGACCGCGACGCGATCGAGCCCGGCGGTGCCCTCGGCGGCGCGGCGGGCGGCTCGGGCGTCGGGCGAGGCGGTCAGGTACACCTTGAGCGCCGCGTCGGGGAACACGACGGTGCCGATGTCGCGGCCCTCGAGCACGCCGCCGCCGTGACGGCGGACCCAGGCCCGCTGCCGTTCCACCAGGGTGGCGCGCACCGCCGCGTTGGCGGCGACGGCGGACACGGCGGCGGTCACCGCCGGACCGCGGATCTCCTCGGTCACGTCGACCCCGTCGATGGTGACGCGCTCCGCCACCTCGAGTTGGCTGCGCCCGGCGAGCTCGGCCACCGCGCCGGCGTCATCGGGGGCGATCCCGGCGCGCAGCACGGCGGCGGTCACCGCCCGGTACATCGCGCCGGTGTCGAGGTAGCGGAGGTCGAGGGCACGGGCGAGGGCTCTGGCGATGGTCGACTTCCCCGAACCGGCCGGACCGTCGATCGCCACCACTCGCATAGCGAGGGCGACCCTAGCCGCGCCGCGCCGGCGGCGATCAACCGGTTCGCAGCGAGCCGAACACGTCCCAGAAGCGCGGGAACGTCTTGGCCACACAACCCGGATCGGCGATCACCACGCCGGGCACGCGCAACCCGACCAGGGCGAAGCCCATCGCCAGGCGATGGTCGTCGTAGGTCTGCACCGTCGCCCCACCCGCCGTGTCCGACGCCGGGTGCACGACCATGCCGTCGGGCTGCTCGTGCGCCTCGATGCCCAGCCGCCGCAGCTCGCGCACCACCGCACCGATGCGATCGGACTCCTTGCGCCGGATGAAACCGATGCCGGTCATGGTGGTGGGCCCCGACGCGAACGGCGCCACCGCGGCCAGCGTCGGCGCGGTGTCGGACAGGTCGGCCAGGTCGACGCTCACCCCGCGCAGCCCGCCCTCGCCCGGGCCGGTCACCTCCGTCCAGTCCTCGCCCCTCCGCACGGTGCAGCCCATGGCGGCCAGCACGTCCACGAACGCTGCGTCGCCCTGGCAGCTGTCCGCCCCCAGACCGTTGACCCGAACCCGGCCGCCGCAGATCGCGGCGGCGGCGAAGAAGTACGACGCCGCCGACGCGTCACCCTCGATGCGGTGCCGCCGGGCGCCGTACGTACCGGGAGGTACGGTCACCGAGCCACCGTCCACCGAGCCACCGTCCACCGTGGCGGCCGCCCCGAACGCGGTCATGACCTGCGCCGTCATCGTGACGTAGGGCACCGACACCAGCGGCGTGGTGAGCCCGATGCGCAGGCCCCTCGGCGCGAGCGGCGCCGCCATCATCAACCCGGACAGGAACTGGCTGGACACGTCACCGGAGATGGCCACCTCGGCCGCCCAACGCGCCCGTCCCCCGCCCTGCACCACCAGCGGCAGCCGGTCCTCCGTGGCGCTGTCCACCTCGACGCCGAGGGCGCGCATGGCCGTCACCAGCGGTCCGAACGGCCGGCCCCGGAGCTGGGCGGAGCCGTCGAGCGTGTAGCGGCCGTCGCCCAGCGCCAGTGCCGGCGGCAGGAACCGCGCCGTGGTGCCCGACTGGCGGGCGTCGAGCGCCGCCACCGGCACCGGCCAGCGGCCCCCGACCCCCTCGACGGTGGCGCGCTCGGCCTCCACGTCGAGCGACACCGCCACCCCGAGGCGCCGCAGGCAGTCGATCATGGCCGCCGTGTCATCGGCGTCGAGCACCCCGTCGAGGACGCTGGTGCCCTCGGCCAGGGCGGCCACCAGCAACGCCCGGTTGGTGATCGACTTCGAACCGGGCACGGTGACGACGACGTCGAGCGGCCCGGCCAGCGGCACGATCGGCTGCTCGGGCGGATAGCCCCGGCCGCTCACGGCGTCGGCCCCGGGCCCGTCACGCCAGCCGCCGCACCGCGGGCTTGAACCGCCGGGCGAGCAGCCCGCCGCGGAACAGCTCGCTGCGGGTCTCGTCCACCAGGAGCACGGCCACCCCGCTGGTGCCCTCCGCGGAGTGCACCACCTCGAAGCTGTCGATGTTGACGCCCAGCTCGGCGGCCAGGGTGAACAGCTCGGCCGCCGCGCCCGGCCGATCGGGGATGGGGACGCGCACCTCGGCCAGCTCCTCGGGGCGGACCGAGCGGGCGGGCAGGTTCGAGCGGGCCTGGCGGGCGCGCTCGAGGGCGGCGGTGAGCCCGGCCCGATCCCCCGTCTCGACCAGGCCACGCATGCGGAACAGCCCGTCGATCAGCTGATCGAGCGTGTCGACGATCGCCACCCGGTTCTCGGCGCAGATGTCCGGCCAGATGGCGGGGTGGCCCGACGCGATGCGGGTCATGTCGCGGAAGCCGCCGGCGGCCAGCCGCAGCAGTGCGGCGTGGTCCTCGGCCCTGGCGTCGGCCAGGGTCATGAGCGTGGCCGCGGTCAGATGCGGGACGTGGGACACCACGGCGACGAGGGCGTCGTGGGCGGCAGCCGGAACGGCCACCACGTCGGCGCCGAGCTCGGACACGATCGAGGCGACCGCGGTGAACGTCTCGTCGGGGGTGTCCGGACGCGGGCTGAGGACCCACACGGCACCGGAGAACATGTCGGCGTCGGCGCCGTCGAGACCGATCAGCTCGGAACCGGCCATCGGGTGACCGGCGATGAAGCGAGGGTCGTCGATGGCCGTGGCGACGGGGCTCTTCACCGACCCGACATCGGTCACCAGCCCGCGGGTGCGGGCCAGGGCGTCGGCCACGACGGCCGGCAGCGCCGCCACCGGCGCCGCGACGAAGGTGATGGTGGCCCCTTCGTCGAGCGCACCGTGGTCGATGATGCCGAGCTCCACCGCCCGCTCGACGTGCTCCGGGCGGGCGTCGCTGCCGCTGACCACCCAACCCCGCTTGCGCAGCGCGAGCGCGATCGAACCGCCGATCAGCCCGAGGCCGATCACGTTGGCCCGGCGTTGGTCGGGCGGGACGCCGTTCACGGCCGGGCCAGGTCGGGGCGCAGGGCGACGGCGCCCTCGAGGTAGACGTGCTCGATGTCGGTGCCCGCCAGCTCGGTGCTGCAGTGGACCATCACCCGTATGCAGCGTTGCAGCGCCCCGGTGATGTCCAGCTCGGCCATGTTCATCAGCGGGACCTCGGCCAGTTCGGGGATGCGCGCCCGGGCGACGGTGGCGGGGAACGTGGCGTGGATGTCCCCCGTGGCGGAGAACAGCAGCGAGATGAGGTGCTCCGCCTGCAGCCCGTTGCGATCGAGGATGGCGCGCACCATCGCCTCCACCCGATCGGCGATGTGATCGACCTCGTCGCGGTCGATGGTGGTGGCTCCTCGGACGGCTCGCACGCTCAGCACGGTGCTCGATGCTAGGGGTTCGCTCCGGTCGCGTTCGAAAGCGCCCGCACCTCGTCCAGGGTGAGCGGCCGCCAGCTGCCGGGGGCGAGCTTGGCGTCGCTGAGCGGGCCGATGCGGGTGCGGACCAGCCGAAGGACCGGATGGCCGACGGCGTCGCACATGCGGCGGATCTGGCGGTTGCGGCCCTCGTGGATGGTGATGCGCAGCAGGTCGGGGGCGACGGTGGCCACCCGGGCCGGGGCGGTCATCCCGTCCTCCAGCTCCACGCCCTGCCGCAGACGGCGCAGCTCACCCCGGGTGGGCGCGCCCTGCACCGCGACGAGGTACTCCTTGTCCACCCCGAAGGAGGGGTGGGTCAGGCGGTGGGCCAGCTCGCCGTCGTTGGTCAGCAGCAGCAGGCCCTCGGTGTCCGCGTCGAGCCGGCCGACGGGGAACACCCGCACCGCGTCGGGCACGAGCTGCACGACGGTGGGCCGGCCCTGCGGGTCGCTGGCGGTGGTGACGACGCCGGCGGGCTTGTTCAGCAGGTAGTGGACGAGGTCGGGCCGCACCCCGATGGGGATCCCGTCGACCGCCACCCGATCCTGCTCGGGGTCGACGCGGCGGCCGAGCTCGGCCACCTCGTCGTTGACGGTGACGCGGCCCTCGGCGATGAGCTCCTCGCACACCCGCCGGCTGCCGAAGCCGACCCGGGCCAGCGTGCGCTGCAATCGCTCCGTGTCGCTCACTCGGCGTCGGCGGTGTCGG
>JADLEF010000170.1 GCA_020846295.1 Acidimicrobiales bacterium | reverse complement strand
GCGAGCGCCAGCGAGCCGCCCGCACGTCGGCGACCGACAGGGAGCCGACCAACAAGCATCAAAACCCCAAACCCAGCACCATCGTTCGCCCCGACTCCCAAACCGGCCACCGTCGTTCGCCCCGACGGCCCGGACCACCGCGCCAACCCCCTCACGCGTTCGTCGAGATTCCGACCAATTCCGGTCGATCCCCAGACATCCCCGCAAGGCATGCCCGCGCGCACCAGGCCCGCACGTCGGTGACCGACAGGGGGCCGACCAACAAGCGGTTCGCGCAGGTTCAGCGCAGATCGTTGTTCGGCGTGTGGTCGCCGGCCAGCCACCGCGCCAACTCGGCGTGGGCGTCGCCCCGGCGCACCGAGTTGATGCGCTCCACCTCCGGTGCATCGAGGGTGAACTCGAGTTGCATCTTGTCGGGATCGAGCACGTAGAGCGATCGGCAGTACCCGTGGTCGATCACCCGATAGGGCACGCCGGCCGCGCCGAGGCGCCGTTCGATGTCGGCCATGCCATCGCTGTCCACCGCCAGTGCGACGTGGTTGAGCGATGTCGGCACCGCGGCGGCGAGCTCGTCGTGGTCGGCCGGGTCGGCCAGCTGGAAGAAGGCCAGCGCGGAGCCGTCGGCCAGTGCGAAGAAGGTGTGGCAGTAGGTCCGCAGCTTGCCCCGGACGTGCTCCTGCTCGCACCACGTCGCCACCAGCGGCATGCCGAGCACGTCCTCGTAGAACCGGCGGGTCGTCTCCTGGTCCCGCACGACGTAGGCGTGGTGGTGCAGGCGCTTGGCCGCGATGGTCCCGGTGGCGGTGGTCATGACCCCCAGTCTGCCCGCTATGACGCCGGTCTCGCGGGCGGTCTGGCCGGACAGATGGCGCGAGGTTTCGTCACCCGGGGTCGATGTGCGAGGATCCGGCCACCCGACCGCGTCGTCAGCACAGGAGCACACGGTGGACGTCTCTCTCATCCTCGGTGAAGCGAGCCCCCTCACATGGGAGCGGTGGCGGCACGTGGTGCAGCTCACCGAGCGTCTCGGCTTCAAGAAGCTGTTCCGCTCGGACCACTACTTCAACGGGAGTCAGAAGGACGCGATCGACGTCTACCTGTCCTTCGTGATGGCCGCCATGGAGACCACCACGTTGGAGTTCGGGCCGCTCGTCACCCCCGTCACCTTCCGCCACCCGACCAACGTCGGCCGCCAGGCTCAGCAGCTCGACGCCCTCAGCGGCGGCCGCTTCATCCTGGGCATGGGCGCCGGTTGGTTCGAGGACGAGCACCGGATCTATGGCATCGACTACCCGTCGCGGACCGAGCGCTACGACCGTCTCGACGACGCGCTCGCCATGATGCAGGTCCTCTGGTACGACAACCCCGGTGTCTACGAAGGGCGCTTCTACCGCCTGGACGGCACGGACTCGAAGCCGCATCCGCCGAAGGGCCGGCCCCGCATCCTCATCGGTGGCAACGGGCCGAAGCGCACGCTGAGGACGGCGGCGCGCTTCGCCCACGAGTGGAACTCCATCGTGCTGCCGCCCGACGCCTACCGGACCAGCGTCGAGGCGCTGGAGCGCCACTGCGCCGCCATCGACCGGGACCCCGCCGAGATCCATACGTCGATGTTGCTGTTCGCCATCACGGGACCCGATCGCGCCACCGAGGACAAGGTCGCCCAGCGGTTCATCGACATGATGGGCCACGGCCAGGCGATCACGGTGGAGGACATCCGCCAGAACAAGACGGCCCACCCCGCCTTCGTCGGCACGCAGGAGGAGCTGATCGATCGGCTCGGCCAGCTCGCCGAGGCGGGTTTGCGGGAGGTCGTCTTCGAACACTTCGTCACCGAGGACGACGACGTGCCGGAGTGGCTGGCGGCGGAGATCGTCCCCGCAGTCGCCGGGCTCTGACCGCTCAGGGCGTGAGGCGCTCCAGCTGGAGCGTCACGCCTTCCCGGAGGCGACCCATGAGGTCCTGTGGGGCCACGTAGCCGCCGTAGCGGCACTGCAGCAGGTAGAAGAACAGCGCGTAGAGGTTCATCGCCACCGTGCTCGCCTTCACCGACGAGGTCAGCTCGCCCCGGGTCTGCGCGTCGCGCAGCAGCCCCGCCAGGCGACCGCTCCAGCGGTTCATGAACTCGGTGACCCCGGCCCGCTCCAGCTCACCGACGAACATGACCTCCTTCACGAAGGCGCGCGACAGCGCCGGGTCGCGCTCGTGGGCGGCGATCACGTGGCCGAACAGGTGCACGATGCGCTCGACGATCGGCTCGTCGGGATCCACGGCGTCGAATGCCGCGTCCCAGATGACGGTGAGCTCCTCGCGGAACACCTGCACCAGCAGGTCGTGCTTGGAGGCCACGTAGAGGAAGAGGGTCCCGGCGCCGATCCCGGCCGTCTCGGTGATGGCGGCGGTGGTGGTGGCCTCGAAGCCGCGCTCGTTGAACAGGGTTCGAGCTGCGTCGAGGATGCGGGCCATCTTGTCGGCCTTCGCCCGCTCCCGGCGTTGTGCCTTCGGACGTTGCTCGGCGCGTTCCGACGCTGCAGGCTGGCTCATGACGCGGTGACACTACTGCGCCTGCGTCGTGCTCGGCTCAGGAGCCGCCGGCCGAGAAGTGCTGGTAGTCCAGGTCGCCGTTCCATCGGCCGCCCCAGCCCCACCCGACCTCGTCGAAGGCGGCGACGGCCGGCCCTCCCTCGACCAGCATCCCGGGCGCGCCGCTCGAGCGGTCCAGGAACGGCTCCGAGGCCGGATGGTCGGTACGGCCGCCCGACACGTAGGGGTTCTCGATCGGGTTGATGTCGATGGCCCGTCCGGTGGCGTGGTTGGACCAGCGGGTGGTGCCGGCCACGAAGCGGCAGTTGAACGCGGAGGTGTTGTTCGCCTCGATGGAGGCGAAGTCGTCCCCGCCGAACTCGTCGATCAACTGCAGCCGGCGGATGGGGAAGCGGGCGGACCACAACCGTTGGAAGACCGTCACCATGGCGTCGACCGCGTCGGCGTGCACCACCAGCTCCCCGGTGTGGGTGGCGCCGTCGAAGCCGATGTAGCCGAGCTCCAGGTAGCGCAGCTCCTCGAGCCCGACGGGGCAGCCGGGCCGCCACGAGGTGGGCGTCATGCGGGCGGCGAGGGCGGCGTCGATGGGCCGGGCCGTGGCCACGAAGCCGTCGGGTCCCTCGAAGCGGGCGGTAGGGGCGGGGTCCGCGGCGGGCGGTGCGGTGGGTGGCGGTGCGGTGGGCGGCGGTGCGGTGGGTGGCGGGGTGGCGTCCGCGGCGGCCTGCTCGCCGCGGTCGTCGAGGGAGGTGGGCTCGGTGCCGATCGTCGTGTCGGAAGCCGCGGTTGCCGGCGTGGCCGTGAGCGCGGTCGCCGTCGGTGTGGGTGCGGTCGTGGTGGTGGGTGCGCCGGTGCCGACGCTGCTGCTCGCCGCCATCGCGGTGGTCACCGTCGAGCCGGTGGTCGCGTCCTCGCCGTCGTCCCCGCAGCCGGCAACCAGCAGCACGGCCATCAGCGCCGTGGCCACGACGCCGGCGCGCCGGGTTGCCCTCACGCCTCGAAGCCGCGGAAGTCGCACCAGTCCTCGAGCGGGTCGCGGCGGGTGCGCAACCCGTTGATCGGGTGATCCGGGTCCCGGTAGCCGAGCGCCATGCCGCTGAAGAGCAGGTCGTGCTCGCCGAGCCCGAGGAACTCGCCCATCGTTCGCGGGTAGGCCGACCAGAACTCCTGGGCGCAGGTGTCGAGCCCCCGTCCCCGGGCCAGGAGCATCACCGTCTGCATGAACATGCCGAGATCGGACCACTGCGGCGGCCCGAGCCTCCGGTCGAGGCTGAAGAACAGCCCGACCGGTGCGCCGAACAGCTCGGCGTTGCGAGCGAACTGTCCAGGAAGGCGCGCACGGAGATGCGGCTGTCGACGGCGTCGAGGACGTCCATGGCCCGCACGCTAACGGGCCCGGCCCCGGGTCCGCTCAGCGGGCGGGCACCAGCACGAAGTCGTGGGACAGGGTGAAGATCGGCGAGCCGTCCTGCGCGGTGCCGGGCGAGAAGGTGCGCACCAGCGAGTCCTTCACGCCGAACACCGCGTCGCTGTCGAGGTAGGGCTTCTCGGCGTCGAAGATGTGCGTGGTGACGCGCTCGAAGCCCGGGGCGCCGACGATGGCGTGGATGTGCGCTGCCCGCCACGGGTGGCGCTGCTCGGCCCGCAGGAGGTCGCCCACCGGGCCGTCGGTGGGGATCTGGTACTCGACCGGGCGCACGGTGACGATGTGGTAGCGGCCCTCGGCATCGGTGGTGTAGAGCCCGCGCAGGTTCTGGGCGGGCTGCTCGCCCGGTTGCTGCACGGCATAGAACCCCGTCGAGTTGGTCTGCCACACGTCGATCGTGGCCCCGGCGATGGGCGTGCCGTCGAGGGCGAGCACCCGGCCGGTGATGTGCGCGGGGGTGTCCGGGTCGTCCTCGGCCATCGACTCCCCGTTGGCCCGCTGCGACGACCCGGGCACGTAGAACGGTCCGAGCACGGTCGACTCGGTGGCGCCCTGCGGCTTGTTCTGGGTCAGCACGTCCACCACCGAGGACAGGCCGTGGGTGTCCGACAGCAGGATGAACTCCTGTCGGGTGGGCGTGCACATCTGGCCCACCGCGGTGAAGAACTCGACGCCCTTCGCCCACTCCGCCTCGGTCAGGTCCACCTCTTTGGCGAAGGCGTGCACATGGCGGACGAGGGAGGTGAGGATCTCCTTGAGTCGCTCGTCGGTGGTGCCCGCGAGGTTGCGGACGACGGCCTCGGTGATGAGGTCCGCGGCCTGGTGGGTGGATGCGCTCGACATGGTCGCCTCGGTCTCGGTGCTGTTGGCGGGAACGGTAGCGCCGCCCCCGCCGGCGCGACCCGACGCGAACCGCGCCGGTCGCCGGGAGCGGCTAGACATCGTCCATGGAGACACGCCGCATCGGAATCCTCGAGGTGTCCGTCGTCGGGTTGGGCTGCAACAACTTCGGCATGACCATCGACGCCGACGCCACCCGCGCCGTGGTCGATGCGGCCATCGACGCCGGCATCACCTACTTCGACACCGCGGAGTCCTACGGCAACGGCGAGTCGGAGCAGTTCCTCGGGCGCGCCCTCGCCGGGCGGCGCGATCAGGTGCTCGTCGCCACCAAGTGGGGCTTCACCGCCCGGCCCGACGAGGGCAAGCGGTGCGGCCGGCCCGAGCACGTGCGGGCCAGCCTCGACGCGTCGCTGCAGCGGCTCGGCATGGAGCACGTCGACCACTACCAGCTGCACCGGCCGGACCCCGACACGCCCATCGCCGAGACCCTCGGTGCGCTCGACGAGCTGCGCCAGGCCGGCAAGATCCGCGAGATCGGCTGCACCGGGTTCAGCGCAGCGCAGTTGGCCGAGGCGGCCGAGGCGGGCGCCGAGGCCGGCATCGCCGCCTTCCCGTCGGTGCAGAACCACTACAGCCTGCTCACCCGCACCCCGGAGATCGACGGCGTCCTGGCCCTGTGCGCGGAGGCCGGCATCGCCTTCGTGCCGTACTTCCCGCTCGAATCGGGGCTGCTGACCGGCAAGTACAAGGCGGGCGCCGCCATCCCGGAGAACTCGCGCTTCGGGCGGTGGGGCGAGAAGCGCTCCAAGGCGTTCATCGACGACGAGAAGCTGGCCCTGGTGGCGCGCCTCGAGCTGTGGGCCACCCAGCGGGGTCACTCGATCCTCGAGCTGGCGATGAGCTACCTGGCGTCCAACCCGACGGTGTCCACCGTGATCGCCGGGTGCACCACGCCCGAGCAGGTGCGCACCAACGTCGCCGCGGCGCGGTGGGCGATGACCGAGGAGGAGCGAGCCGAGGTACGCGCCCTGCTCGCCTCCTGACCCTGCTCGCCTCCTGACCCTGCGCCACATCGGACGGTGGCGAACTAACTTTGGTCCCGCTCCGGGCGCAGCGCCCGGGGGCTCACGGGGACAAAAGAGGAGACGAACCCGATGGCTGTCAAGGTCGGAGACAAGGTTCCGGACGTCGAAGTGCACACCATGGGCCCCGAGGGCCCCAAGAAGGTCAGCACCGGTGAGGTGCTCGGCACGGGCAGGGTCGTGCTGTTCGCTGTGCCCGGCGCGTTCACGCCCGGTTGCTCCAAGGTGCACCTGCCCGGCTTCGTGGCCGATGCCGACAAGCTCAAGGAGAAGGGCGTCGACACCATCGCCTGCGTCTCGGTCAACGACGCGTTCGTGATGGCGGCGTGGGCCGAGAACCAAGGCGTGGGCGACAAGATCCTCATGCTGGGCGACGGCAACGGCGCCTTCACCGAGGCCATGGGCCTCACCATGGACGGCAGCGGCTTCGGGCTCGGCTCGCGCTCGCAGCGCTACGCCGCGGTCCTGCAGGACGGCGTGATCACGAACCTCGACATCGACAAGGGCAGCATCGAGGTCAGCACCTGCTCGGCGGTGCTCGGCCGGCTCTGAGCCCGGCGGCGTCGCCGCGCGCCGCCGCCACGATCCGAGGACCCGGTCGCATCGACCGGGTCCTTTGTCGTATCCGGGGCGGCAATCGGCAGAGAATCCCGTTGCGAGGTAACCAGCAGTGGTGGTCCCGCTACCGTGACGGTAGCGATGCCTGGTCGGCTCGAGCCACCTGCCGCCAGGACGACGACGCAGCGGAAACCGGGGTAGGCCGCCATGGAACTGGTCAGCGAGCGGGGCACGCCGCAGGACCGCCACGCACCCGAGGGCGAGTCGGCCGGCCCCATGGCGGACGCGGTGGTACGCACGCTGCTCGCCGGTGCCGGCCGGCTGGCCGAGGGGACCACCGAGGAGGCCGTGTGCTTCGCCGCGCTGGAGGTCGCGGCCCTCGCCGTCGGGGCGCGGGGCGGCTCGATCCGGCTGCTCGAACAGGACCAGCTGCGCATCGTGCACCAGGTCAGCCGTCGCCCGGCGGACGACCTGGAGCAGGCGCTGCTGGCGTCGCGCTTCGCTCCGCTGGCGGTCAGCGGCCCGAGCGCGGCGGGCAGGGTCGCCACCACGCAGCGGCCGCTGGTGTTCGAGGGACCGGAGGACTACCGGCACCACGGGGACGAGGTCGTCCCCGACCGCTCGACCGGTCACGCCTACATCCCCTTGGTCATCGCCGGCCGCACCATCGGCACCATCGGTTTGGGCTTCGAGAGCTTCCGCCCGTTGCCGGCCGAGGTCCTGCAGGCGTTGATGACCTTCGCCACCCAGGCCGCGCTGGCCGTCGAGCGGGTGCGCCTGCTGCGAGCCCAGGAGGAGGCGTTGACCGCGCTCGCCCTCTCCGCCGCCCGGACCTCCGCCCTGCAACGCGTCACCCGGGCCTTCGCCCGCTCCTCCACCGCGGAGGAGGTCTTCGCCGCCGCGCTCGACGCCGTCGAGGAGGCCCTGCAGCCCGACGCCGCGCTGGCGGTGCGCGTCGACGGCGGAGGTGTGCGTTGCGTGGACGCCAGGGGAGAGGCCGCGCCGCAGCCCGATGAACCGCTCGGCCATCCGTTCACCGTGACCGGACCCCTCGGTATGGCGGTGCGTCACGGCAGTGCCAACTGGTTCGACGGGGGCCGCGCCGACGGTGCACGGGCCGGCCTGGGACGCGCCGGCGGCGCCGTCCCCCTGTTGGTCGACGGTGGACCCGTCGGGGCCCTCGCTGTGCTCTACGCCCACCCCCGGCCGGTGCCGCAGGCGGACCGCACGCTGCTGGCCTCCATCGCCGAGCTGTGCACCGAGGCCCTGCGCCGCGCCGGACAGGAGGAGCGCGCACGTCGCGTCGTCGAGCAGCGGCTGGTCGTGCGCGGCGCCGGCCGGGACATCGCCCGCGCCGCCACCATCGACGAGGTCCTCGACTGCGCGGTGCGCGCCGTGGGCGCGGTGACCGGGTACGGCTGG
>JADLEF010000169.1 GCA_020846295.1 Acidimicrobiales bacterium | reverse complement strand
CCGTCCGGCGCGACGACCGCACCCTCGAGGTCTCCTTCCTCCACGGCATCGAGACGGTCCCCACCCTGCTGCGGGTCGAAGGCGGTCGCGAGGCCGACCGCACCGAAGGCTGGTCCCGTCCCTCCTGGGAGGCGTTCACCGGCGTGAGCGGCCTGGGTGGTGACCTGCCCGAGCACCGGCCCGGTTGCGGCTCGCTGTCGGTCGACCCGTCGCTGGTCGACGAGCTGCGGGTCCGCTTCGAGGGTGGGGTGCTCCACGCCCGCCGCCTCGAGCTCGCCTCCCTGGAGGACGAGATGGAGGCGATCTTCGAGCGGGGCTGGACCGACGGGCTGCCCGTCGTCCCCCCGACCGAGGCCCGGGTGCTGCGCATGCTGGAGGGTACGGACCGCGATCCGCAGGAGATCGTCGCCACCGTCCCACCCCAGCTGGTGCCGTGCACCGTCGAGAAGGTCGCCATCAACGCGGTGATGGCCGGCTGCAAGCCGGAGTACCTGCCGGTCGTGCTCGCCGCCGTCGAGGCGGCGTGCACCGACCAGTTCAACATCCACGGTCTGCTCTGCACCACCTACTACTCCGGTCCGCTCGTCATCGTGAACGGCCCGCTCGCCACCCGCATCGGCATGAACAGCGGCCACAACGTGCTCGGCCAGGGCAACCGGGCCAACTCCACCATCGGACGGGCCCTGCAGCTCGTCATCCGCAACGTGGGCGGCGGCCACCCCGGCCGCCAGGGCATCGACCGCTCCGCCTTCGGCGCCCCGTCCAAGGTCGGCTGGTCGATCGCCGAGAACGAGGCCGACCTGCCGCCCGGCTGGGTGCCGATGTCGGTCGAGGCCGGCTTCGACGCCGGGGTGGACACCGTCTCGCTGTTCGCCGGCCACGGCCCCTCCGCCGTGGTCGATCAGCTGGCCCGCACCGCCGACGACCTCATCGGCGCGTTCGTGCGCAAGGTCGGCTCCAACTTCGACCCCAAGTTCTTCGCCCGCCGCCTCGACAACCTGCTGCTCATCATCGGACCCGAGCACGCCCGGGTCTTCGCCGAGGACGGGTGGGACAAGGCCCGCATCCGCGCCGAGCTCAACGAGCGGCTGTTCCGCGACGCCGGCCTCGATGTCCCCTCGCCGCGGTGGGACGCACCGGCCATCGTGTTCGCCGGCGGTGACGCCGGGCTGTTCTCGGCGCTCATCGAGGGTTGGGTGTCCGGCCCGACGGGCAGCCAGATGATCTGCCACCCCATCCGAACCTGAGCGATGAGAACCCCCGCGATCCGAACCCACACGCCGACGAAGGGAACGCCTGCATGACCACCGTGCTCGACCCGACCAACGAGCAGAAGCCGGTCGCCCGGCAACGCTCCGAACGGTCCGCCGTCATCGACGGCATGACCATCGGGCTGCTCGACATCCGCAAACCCCGGGGCAACGTGTTCCTCGACCGGCTCCAGGAGCGGCTCGAGGAGCGCGGCTTCGCGGTCAAGCGCTACGCCAAGCCGACCTTCACCAAGCCGGCGCCCGCCGACCTGCGCCACCAGATCTCCCAGGAGTGCAACCTGGTGATCGAGGCGCTCGCCGATTGAGGCAGCTGCACGTCGTGCAGTGTGCACGACACCGTTGACCTCGAGATCCGCGGCATCCCGTCGGTCTTCGTGGCGTCCGAGGTGTTCACCGACGCCGCCGCCTCGCAGGCGGCCGCCCTCGGCCTGGAACCGGCCCGGGTGTTCGTCCCCCATCCCATCCAGGACCGCACCGACGACGAGATGCGCGCCATGGCCGACGACGCGGTCGAGCAGCTGCTCGCCTGTCTGCGGGCCTGATCGACCTCCGCCCCGGGCCCGACGTACCATTCGGTACGTCGGGCCCGGTCGCGCCCGTCACCCCGGCAGGCGGTACTCGGCGCCGGCGGCGCCCGCCACCATGACGGCCAGCCCGTCATCGAGCAGCGTCGCCGCCACCCGCACGGCGCGAGCCTCGTCGGCCGGCCAGCCCATCACCTCGGCCAGCGACGCCGAAGAGACCGGCGAACGCCGCAACGCCGACACCAGGCGGCCCCGACCCTGACGGTCCGAGCCCTCGAAGCGGGACTGCCCGCCCGACACCCCGGCGCTGCCGACCGCCGGATCGGGGTCGGGCCGACCGGCCCTGCCCCATGCGCAACCGGCTGCCAGCGGGCAACCGTCGCACGTCTGGCGGCGGGCCGTGCACACCGTGCGCCCCAAGTCCAGCATCGCCTGGTTCCACGCCCAGCCGCAGCCGGCGGGCACCGCGGCGTCGGCTCGGCGCTGCACCTCGGCGCGGCCCAGCCGTCGCCCGCACCACCGGGCCAGGATGCGGGCGACGTTGGTGTCCACCACCCCGACATCGGCCTCGAAGGCGAACGCCAGCACCGCCCGAGACGTGTACGGCCCGACCCCGGGGAGTGCGCCGAGCAGGTCCACATCGGCCGGGAACAGCCCGCCGTGGCGCTCGGCCACCGCCTGCGCGGTGCGCCACAGCGCCAACGCCCGCCGGTTGTAGCCCAATCCGTGCCACAGCTCGATGACCTCCGCCGCCGGACCGGCGGCGCACGCCGCCGCGGTGGGGAACCGGGCCAGGAAGGGCCCGTACCGGGCCACCACGCGGGAGACCTGGGTCTGTTGCAACATCACCTCGGACACCAGCACCGCCCACGGGTCCCGGGTCCGGCGCCAGGGCAGGTCCGGCCGGCCGTGCTCGGCGAACCAGGCCAACAGCGCGCCGGGCTCCGGCGTGTCGATCAAGCCCAGATGTCCCGGTCGTCGTAGGGACGCTTGCGGGCCGGGGCCGCCGCCCGCTTCCACACCAGCACCTTGCGCTTGAAGAAGCAGACCTCCTCGCCACGCTGGTTGATGCCCTTGGTCTCCACGGTGACCACGCCTCGGTCGTCCTTCGACTTCGACTCGGTCACCTCCAGCACCCGGGTCTCGGCGTAGATGGTGTCGCCGTGGAAGGTGGGCATCTTGTGCTGCAGCGTCTCGATCTCGAGGTTGGCGATCGCCGCACCGGACACGTCGGGCACGGACATGCCCAACACCAGCGAGTACACCAGGTTGCCCACCACCACGTTGCGGCCGTGCACGGTCTCCTGCTCGGCGAACCACGCGTTGGAGTGCAACGGGTGGTGGTTCATGGTGATCATGCAGAACAGGTGGTCGTCGGCCTCGGTGATGGTCTTGCCCGGCCAGTGCTTGTACACGTCGCCGACGGTGAAGTCCTCGAGGTAGCGCCCGAAGGGACGCTCGATAGCGGTCATGGCCGCAGCGTAAGAGCCCCCGACCCGCTCCGGGCAAGCCCGCCGGCTGCTCACGGGCGGGCGCCGGTTCAGCGGGGCCGGGGGTCGGCCACGAACGACGGCGGGGTGTGAGCCCGCACCGGTGGCACCTCCCCGACGAAGCGCTCCACCTCCACCAGGCAGCTCTGCGCGGCGGGCGCCTGCGACAGTGCCGAGGCCGGGCGGCCCGAGGTGAGCACGTTGGGGTTGCCGTGCACGCACATCGACGACGGATCGCCGCCCACCAGCGGGTCGTACCACGAACCGGTGGGCAGCACGACCACACCGCGGCGCAGGTCATCGGTGAGCCCGACCGAGGCCAGGCAGGCGCCGCGGTCGTTGAAGACCCGCGCGATGTCGCCGTCGTCGAGTCCCCGCGCCGCGGCGTCGGCGGGGTGCATGCGCAGCACCTCCCGGCCCGATCGTTTGGTCGCCACCGAGGCGCGCCCGAAATCGAGCTGGCTGTGCAGCTTGGCGACCGGCTGGTTGGACAGCAGGTGCAACGGGAACCGCTCGGCCACCGACGAACCGGCCCACTCGAGCGGCTCGAGCCACGTCGGCGTGGGCGGGCAGTCGGCCAGGCCGAAGGCATCGATCACCGGCGAGTACAGCTCGATGCGGCCCGACGGGGTGCGCAACGGGTTGGCCTCCGGATCGGCCCGAAACGCCTCCAGCAGCACCCGGGGCCGGGCCGGTCGCGGCAGCTCCGTCACCCCCATCGCCCAGAACTCCTCGAAGCCCGGCAGGTCGGCCCCCTGCGCCGCCGCCCGCTTCCGCGTCTCCGTCCACAACCGCCGCAGCCAGCCGGCTTCGTCCAGGCCCTCGGTGAAGGCGTCGAGCAGGCCCAACTCGGCGGCGATGGCGGCGAACGCGGCGTGGTCGCTACGAGCCTCGCCCGGCGGGTCCAACACCTTGGGCATGGCGACGATGGTGCCGGTGAGCGGCGAGGAACCGAAGTCGTCGCGCTCCAGGGTGTGCGAGATGGGCAGCACGATGTCGGCGTGGCGGGCGAGCGGGTTCCACACCTGCTCGTGCACGATCACCGTCTCGGGCCGCTGCCACGCCGCCACCAGCGACCCGAGGTCCTGGTGGTGGTGGAACGGGTTGCCCCCGCACCAGTACACCAGCCGGGTGTCGGGGTAGGTGTACGTGCAGCCGTCGTAGGTGAACGACCCGCCGGGGTTGTCGAGCAGCTCCGTGATGCGGGCCACCGGGATGAACGAGTCCACCGGGTTGGGCCCCGTCGGCAGGCGCGGCAGGCTGAACCCGTGCTCGGCCGAACCGACCCGGTTGACCGAGCCGTACCCCAGCCCGAACCCGCCGCCCGGCGTGCCGATCTGGCCCAGCAACGCCGCCACCGCCACCGTGGCCCAGTACGCCTGCTCGCCGTGTTCGGCCCGCTGCAGGGACCACGACGCGGTCACCATCGATGGCCCGGCGGCAAGATCCCGGGCGAGATCGCGGATCGTCTCCGCGTCGAGCCCGCAGATCGCCGCCGCCCACGTCGCGTCCCGGCCGGCCAGCGAGGCGAGGAACCGCTCGACCCCGCTGCAACAGCGCTCCAGGAACGCCTCGTCGTGCAGGCCCTCGGTCACCAGCGTGTGGGCGATGCCGAGCAGCAGCGCCGTGTCCGTACCGGGCCGTATGGGCAGCCACGAGGCGCCCAACTCGTCCGCCACGTCGCCGTGCAGGGGCGACACGCTGATGATGCGCACCCCCGCCTCCCGCAGCAGCCGCAACCCGGCGGCACCCTGGTGCCGGTAGGTCCCGCCGTTCTCCACCTGCTGGTTCTTGGCCGGCAGCCCGCCGAGGGCCAGCACGAGGCGGCCGTGCCGGGCCAGCACCTCGTAGGACGTGTGGTTGCCGAGCACGTCGAACCACGGCGCCACGATGTGCGGCACGATCACCTGCGCCGCCGCGTAGGAGTACGAATCCCGGCTGATGGTGAACCCGCCCAGCAGGTTGAGGAACCGGTAGAGCTGGCCCTGGGCGTAGTGGAACCGCCCGGCCGAGGCCCAGCCGTAGCTTCCGGCGAAGATGGCGGCGTTGCCGTGCTCGACCCGCACCCGGTCCAGCTCGGCGGCGGCCAGTGCGGCGGCATCGGCCCAGGAGAGCTCGACGAAGGGTTCGCCACCGCGGCGGCGAGCAGGCGCCTCCTCGAGCGAGCGTCGACCGGTGTCGACCTCCTCGAGGAAGCCGCGGCGCACCGCCGGGCGTCGGATGCGCAGCGGGTGATCGGCCACGTCGAGCAGGTTCTGTGCGATGGGCGACGGGTCCGGGTCGGCCGCCACGCCGCGCACCGCGTCGATGCGGCCGTCGCTGACGGTCAGCTCGTAGGTACCCCAATGGGTGAACGCGGTCGCCATCGGCACAGTCTTGCCGGTGCCACGCCGCTGGACGCGGCCGGCGCGGAAGGCTCCGACGCCTCGATCGGCGGATCGAACTGCGCATCGAATGGGAGCAGCGATTTGGGCCCCGGTAACCTTCGCCTCCATGACCAGCGTGGATCTGCAGGAAGTCGCGTCCGTCATCGAGATCGCCTCCGGCGTCGTGCGCGACGCCATCGCGGAGCTGAAGCAGCTCGATGACCCCGAGGTCCGCCAGGTGGTGCTCTACGAACTGGCCCACGCCGCCTCGGCCACCGAGACGGCGCGCGGCCTGCTCGACTACGGCCAGAAGGGCGACTACGAGGCGAAGATCACCGCCGCCTTCGTCGCCGATGCGGTGGCCGACCTCGCCGGCAAGGTCTACGGGCGCGAGGGCGAGTGGGGCGTGTCGCCCACCGCGCTCGACGGTGCCCGCGACTTCGTCGCCCGCTACCGCCACCCCGAGTTCGTCGCCCAGCTCGCCGACGACGCCGGCAACCGCCACCTCGACACCGACTTCGAGCTGGTGCAGGACACCTTCCGGCGCTTCGCCGAGGAGCAGGTCATGCCCCGCGCCGAGCACATCCACCGCAACAACGAGGACATCCCCGAAGACCTCATCGCCGGACTGGCCGAGATGGGCCTGTTCGGGTTGTCCATCCCGGAGAGCTACGGCGGCTTCGCCACCGGCGGCCAGTCCGACTACCTCGGCATGATCATCGCCACCGAGGAGCTGTCACGGGCGTCGCTCGGCGCCGCCGGTTCGCTCATCACCCGGCCGGAGATCCTCGCCCGGGCCCTCGAGACCGGCGGTACCGAGGAGCAGAAGCAGCACTGGCTGCCCAAGCTCGCCACCGGTGAGCTGCTCGCCGCAGTTGCGCTGACCGAGCCCGACTACGGCTCCGACGTGGCGAACCTCAAGGTCACCGCCACGCCCACCGAGGGCGGCTACCACATCAACGGCGTCAAGACGTGGTGCACCTTCGCCGCCCGGGCCGACGTGCTGATGCTGCTGGCCCGCACCGACCCGGACCGGTCCAAGACCCACCGGGGCCTCACCCTGTTCATCGTGCCCAAGCCGGTCGGCGACGGCCACGGGTTCGTCCTCAACGACGAGCAGGGCGGCAAGCTCGAGGGCCGCCCCATCGACACCCTCGGCTACCGCGGGATGCACTCCTACGAGCTGGCCTTCGAGAACTGGTTCGTGCCCGCCGAGAACGTGATCGGCGGCGAGGGCGGCCTCGGCCGCGGCTTCTACTACCAGATGGCCGGCTTCGAGAACGGGCGCCTGCAGACCGCGGCCCGGGCCATCGGTGTGATGCAGGCCGCCTACGAAGCGGCGCGTGACTACGCCAACAACCGCGTCGTGTTCGGCCAGCCGATCGTCAACTACCAGCTGACCCGGGCCAAGCTCGGCCGCATGGTGGTCACCATCCAGGCCGCCCGGCAGTTCGCCTACGAGGTCGGCCGGCTGCTGGCCAAGGGCGAGGGCCAGATGGAGGCCTCGATGGTGAAGGCCTACGTGTGCCGGGCCGCCGAGTGGGTCACCCGCGAGGCGATGCAGATCCACGGCGGCATGGGCTACGCCGAGGAGTACCCGGTCAGCCGGTACTTCGTGGATGCCCGGGTGCTGTCCATCTTCGAGGGCGCCGACGAGACGCTCTGCCTGAAGGTGATCGCCCGCAAGCTGCTCGGCAGCTGAGGGTCGGCGGACCGCCGGAAACGAGCCGATCATGGTACGACCCCGGGTGCTCGCCGCCGCCGCCGTGCTCAGCGGCGCGCTGGCGGCGGCCGGGGTCGCCACTGCGCAGTCCGACTCGGAGGCGGCGGCCTGCGGCAGCGGGAAGCTGACCCTGCCCTCCGGCGTCGTGACGCGCACCGGCGGGATCGACATCCCGGTGCTCGTCGACGTGCACACCGCCGACCTCTCCGAGCTGCCCGGCGCGGCGCTTGCCGCCTCGCCCGGCGAGCCGGAGGCGATCGACGCGGTGCTGCCGGTGTACCGCGCCCGTCTGATCACCATCGCCACCAACGCCGGCAGCGACGGCGTCGCCCTCGCCGACCGTCAGCAGCGAGAAGGGCTCGATGCCGCCCGCCCGGCCGACGGCGGGGCGTGGCGCTACGAGGGGACCGCCAGGCTGACCGCTGCCGATGTCGAGCAGGCGTGCACGCTGGCCGCCATGCCGGAGGTCGACAGGGTGTACAGCGTCGAGGCGTTGCTCGACGCGACCGGATCACCGACCACGACATCGACCTCGGGCACAGCCAACCCGGGCCCGTCGAACCCGTCCGCAGCCACCGCGACCACGGGCTGAGCCGGGCGCCCACGCCCGCCGCTCACGCTCGTCGGCCCGCTACGGCAGCGGGTTGACCGCCACCACCTCGACCAGCTTCGAGGCGGTGCACAGCGCCCCGGCGGTGCCCTCGACCCGCCAGGTGGACGGACCGGCCGCCGCGAACGCGTCGGCCGGGATGTCGGTGGCGGCGGCGACCACGTCCCGCCGCAGGCGCACCAACTCCTCGTCCCCGGCGAGCACCGTGACCAGCCACGTGGCGACCGATGTCGCCGGCCGTGCACACGGATCGGGCCCGGTCACGCCGCCCAGATCATCCGGCGACGTGGTCGACGGTGCGGTGGTCGACGGTGCGGTGGTGGGCGGCGCGGTGCTCGACGGCGTCGTGGGGGTGACGGGCCGGGTGGTGCTCGTCGGGTTCGACCGGCGGGTCGTCGGCGGGCCGGCATCCGGCGTCGAGGTGCCCGGGCCATCCCCGGTCGTGGTGCCGATCGGCGGCGCCGACGAGGTGGAGGCACCGCCCGTCGGGGGCGAGGAACCTCCGCTGCCGGTGACGACGGTGCTGCCCCCGGAACCCCCGGCCGTGGTGTCGGTCCGGGGCCCGCCCGACGTCGCCGAGGCGGCGCTCGACCCCGTGCCCGCGCCGTCGGAGGTGGCCGGACCGGGCCCGGTCGTCGCGGCGGAGGACCGGCCATCGCCCGCCGCCGAGGTCAGCGGACCGGCGGCCTCGCCGATGCTCAGCTCGAGCTCACCGGCACGCTGGTCCTGCTCGATCGCCCCACTGGCCACCGCCACCCGGGCCATCGCGGTCTGCACCATGGCCGGCACCGATGCGGGGAAGGCGAGCGGGCTGTGGGCCATGCCGAGCACCTGGCCGACCAGCACGCCGATGGCAACGCGGTTGCCCCATCGGTATGGCCGGTAGCGCGTCTGCACCCATCCCACCGTACTCCGCCCGTCCGGGGCGATGGCGCAGCACCCGGACCCCAGCCCGCACCTGCGGCGGGCTCAGATCATCGGAGACACCCGAGCGTCGCCGATCGGCCGCGCTGGGGCGTCGATCCGGGAGATGGCACCGTCGACCCTCGCCCGCGAGAGGCCGACCGCGTCGCTCACCAGGTGCACCAGGGCGAGGTCCTCGTCATCGAAGCGACCATCGGCCTCGGCGATCTGGATGGCGCCCACCACCGCGTACACGGCGTCGGACCCGCCGATGGAGGCCACGGCGGCCAGGGCCGCCCGCAGCTGCTCCACCCCCCGGAAGATCAGGTCCTCCTCCAGGGTGGCGGCGCAATAGCCCGGGTCGAACTGCGCCACCGCCGCCACCAGGTGCGACCGCTCACCGAAGGACAGGTAGACCCGCCGGCCGGCGACGGTGGCAGCGACGTGGCGGAGCAGCGTGACGACAGCGGGCGAGACCTTCGGCATGGCGGCATCGTCCGCCCTGCCTCCCTCGGCTTGGAGAGGTCGTTGTCCCCACGATGGGGCACGTCGCGACGCACCGGGTCGGGCGGCAAGCGGCGCGGCAGCTCGACGTCGGCCATGATCACAGCCATGTCGCCGCTGCCCGCCGCCTCGGTCCACCACCTCGACGGGGTGGACGGCACCATCCGCATCGAACGCGACCGCTGGGGCATCCCCCATGTCATCGCCCACACGCTGCGGGACCTGTTCTTCGGGCAGGGCTACGCCACCGCCGCCGACCGCAGTTGGCACCTGGAGTGGGACCGCCGCCGAGCGCACGGCACCCTCGCCGCGGTCACCGGGCAGACCGCCCACGCGGTGGGCGACGCGTTCGCACGTCGAGCCCGCCTCGGCGACGTCGCCCGCGCCGGGTACGCCGCGCTGACCGACCGCGAGCGGCTGCCGCTCGACGCGCACGCCGCCGGCATCAACGCCTACAACGAGCAGGTGCGCGCCGCAGCGGCCCCGGCGGCGGCCGAGCTGCAGGTGCTCGGCATCGACGCCGGCCGCTGGGAGCCGGCCGACGCAGTGGCGACGTTCCAGATCCGCCACGTGCTGTTCGCCACCTGGCAGACGAAGCTGTGGCGGGCCCGGGTGCTCGCCGCCCTCGGCCCCGACGCGGTGGCCCGCTTCAACCGGGAGGGCACCTGGGGAGACACCCCGGTCATCGTGCCCGCCGGCGTGCGCGCCGCGGTGGGCGAGCTGGACTCGGCCGGCCTGTTCGACGATGGCACGGCGGACGCCGCGCTGGCCGCCCTGCAGCCGCTCGGCCTGCAGCTGTCAGGCTCCAACTGCTGGGTGGTGCACGGCGGGCGCACCGCCAGCGGCCGACCGATCATCACCGGGGACCCGCACCGAGCGTTCGAAGTCCCCAACGTGTACTACCAGCTGCGGCTCACCTGCGCCGAGGAGGGCATCGAAGCCGCCGGCTTCTCCTTCCCCGGGGTGCCGGGCATCCAGCACTTCGGCCAGAACGCCCACCTGGCGTGGGGCGTCACCAACGCCATGGCCGACTACCAGGACCTCTACATCGAGCGCCTCCCCGATGCGGTGATCGACCGCCGCACGGAGACCGTCGAGGTGGCCGGCGCGGCGGACCAGCAGATCGACTGCCTGTTGACCCGGCACGGGCCCATCGTCGTCGGCGGCGAGCAGCACGGGGTGGGCGTGGCCCTCGCCTCGACGGGCATGGTGGACCCCGCCGGCAGCCTCCGCACCCTGGTCCCCCTGCTGCGGCCCACCACCGCCGAGGAGCTCGACCGCGCCCTGGCCGACTGGGTCGAGCCGCTCAACAACTGGGTCATCGCCGACCGCGCCGGCGACGTCGCCTATCGCACCACCGGCCGCGTCCCGGTGCGCACCGCCATCAACGCCTGGCTGCCGGTCCCGGGCTGGACCACCGAACACGACTGGAGCGGCGTCATCGCCGACGCAGAGCTGCCCCGGCAGCGCAACCCCGACGTCGGCGCCATCGTCACCGCCAACCAGCGCGTCACCGACCGCCTCTACCCGCACCTGCTCGGCAGCGACTGCTACGGCGCCGCCCGGGCCCAGCGGATCTGGGACCGCCTCGGCGAACGCCGGGACCTCACCGGCGCGGACCTGGCCGCCATCTGCGGGGACACGGTCAACCCCGCCGGCGTCCGAGCCGTGGAACTGGTCGAACACCCGGTGCTCGCCGGCTGGGACGGCCGCATGGACGTCGACGAGCCCGCCGCAGCCCTCTACGCCGCGGCGCGCCACCAGCTGGTGCGGCTCGTCGTCGCCCGCCTGCCCGAGGCGCTGCGCTCCAACCCGTTCGCGCCGTGGGAGCCGCCGTCGACCGCCCTGCCGATCGAACAGCGGGTCGACCAGGCGCTCGACGGCTGGTTGGCCGCCGGGGACACGCTGGTGCTCGCCGACGGCGAGTCGTGGCCGGCGCTGTGGGCCGAGGCGCTGCGCGATGCGGAGGTCGAGCTGGGCGAGACCCTCGGCGCCGACCCCTCCGCCTGGCGCTGGGGGGACCGCCACCAGGTCACCCCGCTGCACCCCCTGCGCCACGCCCTCGGCGAGCAGGTCCGCCCGACCACCGGACCGATCGCCGGCGGATCGGGCTGCGTCATGGCCACCAACCAGCTCGATGGGCTGACCGCCAACGCCCTGACCGGATCGGTGGCCCGCTACCTGTGGG
>JADLEF010000168.1 GCA_020846295.1 Acidimicrobiales bacterium | reverse complement strand
GTTGGTCAACCCCGACAGGAACTGGCGCAGCAGGCTGTGCTGGCCGGCGTTGAGCTCCACCCCGTCGCAGCCGGCGGCCACGGCGAGGCGGGCGGCGTCGGCGAACCCGGCCAGCACCGCAAGACCATCCTCGTGCTCCATCCACTTGGGCACCTCGCGGCTGTTGACCTCCGGCACCCGGGACGGCGCCCACAGCTCGCGCTGGCTGTAGGCCGACGAGCCCTGCCCCCCGGCGTGGTCGAGGCCGGCCAGCACCAGCGCCCCATGCGGACGGCAGGCCTCCACCACCGCGGCCCAGCCCTCCGCGCAACGCGACGCCAGCGGCGCCCGCTCGTAGGGCCAGTCGATGTCGTGCACCGAGGCACCCTCGGTCACGATGACCCCGGCGCCGCCCGCCGCCCGGCGCCGGTAGAAGGCGACGTGGCGGTCCGACAGCGTGCGCGCATCGGTGCCGAGGTTGGTGACGATGGGACCGAACAGCACCCGGCTGGGCGCCATCGCCCGGCCCAGCGGCAGCGGTTCGCACAGGCGCACGGCGGCAGTCTGCCCGTACCGGTCGGTGTGCGCCACCGCCTGGCCGCCCAGGGGCCGCGTTCAGCCTTGCAGCGCCAGGGGCCGGCGGCGGCCGAGGGTGACCGGCACCGGCTTGGAGTGGTCCATCGACGGACGCGGCGCGCTACCCGCCGCCACCGCCGCCACCAGCGGGGCGCCGTGGCCGGACACGCACTCGGGATCGGGCCCGTCGAGGGGCAGGCCGGTGAAGAACTTGGCCGCCATGCACCCGCCCTGGCAGGCGTCGTAGCTGCCGCAGCTGGCGCAGGCGCCGGGGTTGGTGGGTTCGCGCAGGGAGCGGAACAGCTCGCTGGTGCGCCACACGGCGGCGAACCCGCCCGGGTCGCGCACCGAGCCGGCGCGGAACTCGTCGTGGATGACGAAGGGGCAGGCGTACACGTCGCCCACCGGGTCGATCAGGCACACCACCCGGCCGGCACCGCACAGGTTGAGGCCGGGCAGCGGGTCGCCCAGCGCGTTGAGGTGGAAGAACGAGTCGCCGGTGAGCACGCTCTCGCCGTGGTCCAGCAGCCAGCGGTACACCTGCACCTGCTGCTCGTGGGTGGGGTGCAGCGCGTGCCACGTCTCCGCGCCGCGGCCGGCGGGCCGCAGGCGGGTGATGCGCAGCTGGGCGCCGTAGCCGGCGGCCAGCGCCGTGAAGGCATCGAGCTGGGCCACGTTGTGGCGGGTCACCACCACGGAGATCTTGAACGGCCCGAACCCGGCGGCGGCCAGGTGGTCCATGGCCCGCCGCACCGTGGCGTAGGACCCGGCGCCGCGCACGGCGTCGTTGGTGGCCTTGTCGGCCCCGTCGAGGGAGAGCTGGATGTCGAGGTAGTCCATGGCGGCGAGGCGGCGGGCCTTGGCCGCGTCGATGAAGGCGCCGTTGGTGGAGAACTTCACGCCTACCCCGCTGGTGGTGGCGTGCTCCACGAGCTCGAAGAAGTCCTGGCGGATCATCGGCTCCCCGCCGCCGATGTTGACGTAGAACACCTGCATGGCGCGCAGCTCGTCGATCACGGCGCGCGCCTCGGCGGTGGTCAGCTCGCGAGGGTCGCGCCGGCCGGAGGACGACAGGCAGTGCACGCAGGCCAGGTTGCAGGCATAGGTGAGCTCCCAGGTGAGGCAGATGGGGGCGTCGAGCCCCGCCTTCATCTGGTCGGCGAGCGTCTCAGCGGGCACGGATGATCTCCGATCGTTCGAGCTGGGCCAGGGCCTTCACGAAACCGGGCCAGCGGGCCTCGGCCACGCCGCACGCCCGCAGGGTGGCGGCCAGATCGGCGTGGTCGGCGAGCGCCTCGACCACCTTGACCACGTCGGGGTGGCGCAGGAAGACGAGCCGCCGGTTGCCGTAGTGGTAGGCGAGCGCGCCGAACGGTTCGGGCCGCACCGCCACCTGGGGGTGCAGCTCGAGCGCCCGGGCGAGCTCGGCCGCCGGGAGCGAGGTGCTCGCTTCGCTCAGTAGACCCCGCACATGCCGTCGATGGAGATCTCCTCCACCAGCAGCTCGTCCTCGAGCAGCTCGTCGAGCTCGACGGAGGGCTCCACGTCGGCGGTGAGGAGGGTGTCGCGTTCCATGGCGCAGAGCCTAGCCGTCGCCACCGCTCCGACGTGGCCGGTGTCACCGGTCACGGGCCCGGCGTGGGGGCCGGTACCATCGGGCCCATGGCCGAGGTGATCGTGGGGCAACCAGCCGATCTTGAAGCGATGCTCGCCACTCGGGCCCCGGTGGGCCTCTACGACTACGAGGTCGCAGGGGTGTACCACGTGGCACCGGGGCCGAGCGGCGCCCACGCGAAGGCGCAGGGCCAGATCATCGGACGCCTCATCGCCTGGGCGTCGGGACGGGCGTTGACCGTGCTCGGCCCCACCAACGTCGGGGTGACCGCCGGGTCGGAGCCGGCCTACGTGGTGCCCGACATCGTCGTGGTGCGCGCCAGCGACGTGGATGCCGTGGCCCAACGGCGGGTGGTGCTCGCTGTGGAGATCCGATCACCGGGCGAGGACCGGGACGGCAAGGTGGCCGACTACCGCCGCGTGGTGGAGCTCACCGGGCTGGAGCTCGGCGAGCTCTGGTACGTCGACCCGGCGGCCGGCACCGTGACCGTCTACGTCGGTGCCCAGCTGACCGCGTCCAGCGAATCGCCTCTGGCCGGAAGCCAGCTCCACGACCTGACCGGCTGAGCATGGCCATGGGCCGCCACGACGGAAGAGCATCGGCGGGCGAGCGCATCGTCGGCGGCCTGTTCCATCGATGTTTGTGCACTTCGCGCACGCGGCCTTGCCGTACCGATGGGTATGGGTGGCGAAGCACCTGGTCAGAGCCGCGCTATCGCGGCCACGTTCCGTGCGCGTACCGTTCGTGCACAAACATCCGACCTGGCGCCCGCCGCCGCGACCGCGATGCCGCGTCGCGGCGATTCGGCGTCGATTCCCTGCACCCCGCGGAGCACCTCGTCGGCC
>JADLEF010000167.1 GCA_020846295.1 Acidimicrobiales bacterium | reverse complement strand
TGCTGATGAGTAGTGGCAGGCGTCACTTGCCTGCAACCGCCGGCATCGGCTCGTTAATTCGCGGGTTCGTCCCGCCAGGGGTACAGTTCCATGGCTCTCGCCAAGCACCGCTCGCGCCTCACCATCCTCACCCTGGCGTTGATGGCGGCATTTGTCGCCTTTGGTGTCCAGTGGGGTCGGGGGGCGGAGGCCACCGGCACCATCACGATCTTCAGTGATTGCTTCGACCTGGGCAGTGGGGACACGAACTGCGTCGACGACGGCAACGATAGCGACACCGTCGACTCGAACAACGCGGTGGCGTGGACCGAGGTCGGCGGTTCTGCGGACGACTGCCGCATCCAGGACGAGGAGTTGCGCGTTCGGGATGGGTGCGCCGTCGTGCAGACGTCGCTCAGCACCCTCGGTCGCCACGACGTGGAGTTGGAGTACGATTTCGGCGTTTCGACCGACCTCGACCTCGCATCCCCTGATGGCAACCTCCGCGTACAGTGGCGGGTGGGAGGGGCCTCGCCCGGGTCGTGGGTCACACTACAGAGCCATGACCTCGAGTGCCGGCTGATCATCAACCAGAACCTCTACCCGTGCGTCAACCACATACCGACGGATACGCACTTCTCGCTCTCCCTCGGCCCGACCGCCGACAACCTGCCGATGATTGATGTCCGGTTCTTCGGTGAGACGTTCGAAAACGATGACCAGGCACTCGTCGACAACGTCCTGTTCACCGCGGACCCGTACCCGACGGTGCAGTTCGGCACGACCACTTCCGCGGCGCTGGAGGCGACGGGCACGCAGAATCTCGCCGTGACGCTTTCGGGCCCGATCGCGCACATCGTGACGGTCAACTACGCGGTCACGGGTGGCACTGCGACGGGTGGCGGCACCGACTACACGCTCGCAAGCGGCACGCTCTCCTTCCCGGCCAACTCGGTCGCAGCCCAGAACGTGCCATTGCAGATCGTCGGCGACTCGCTGTACGAGCCCAACGAGACGGTCGAGGTCACCTTGAGCAGCCCAACCTGGGCCACGCTCGGGGCGAACACCGTTCGCACGCACACGATCCAGAACGACGATCCTGCACCGACCGTCACCCTCTCGCAGTCTGTAAGCTCGTTCGCCGAGAACGGCGGTATCAACACGGTCAAGGCAACCCTCTCCGCGCTCTCCGGACTGCCGACGACCGTCAACCTTGGCTACAGCGGGTCGGCCACGCACGGCACCGATTACAGCGGCGCTGCCTCGATCGTCATCCCCGCCGGCTCCTCGTTCGCGAGCATCGACCTCACAGGGATCGACGACTTCGTCGACGAAGACCCGCCGGCCGAGAGTGTCGTCGTGGACATCACGTCCGTGGTGAACGGCACGGAGAGCGGCACCCAACAGGTCAGCTCGACTATCATCGAGAACGATCAGGCAGGCGTGACCGTCACCGGGCCCTCCGGAGCCACTCACCCGATCACCGGAAACAAGCAGACCACAGAGGTCTCGGGGGACAACCCGGAGCAATCGTTCACCGTCGTGCTCGACTCTCAGCCGACGGCCGACGTCACGATAGACGTCACCTCCAGCGACGAGACCGAGGGCAAGGTCTCCTCGAGCGGTGGCACCCCGATAGCGGGCGGTGTTCGCCTGAAGTTCACCGCGACGACCTGGAACACCCCGCAGACCGTCAACGTCGATGGCCAGGACGACTTCATCGATGACGGGGACGTGGACTACACCGTTGTGATCGGCGCCACGGCCAGTACCGATCCCCGGTACAACGGCACCACCGAAGGCCCGTGGGACGCCGCCGATATCGACCTCACGAACGTCGATAACGATACGGCCGGCTTCATCGTGAAGGTGGCTGACGCGAGCGACTGCGCCGTGACTCCCGGCAACACGACCGAGGCGGGCGGCAAGGCGTACCTGTGCATCAAGCTGGCTTCTGAGCCGCTGGACAACGTCACCATCCCTCACATCACGTCGGACGACGTGAGCGAGGGCACTGTGCCCGGCGGAGATGCAGGCCCGCTCACGTTCACGCCTGCGAACTGGAACACGTTCCAGGCTGTTGAGATTACGGGCGCGAACGACGACTACGACGACGGTAACATCGAATACACCATCGACATCGCGGTCGCCCAATCCTCCGACGCGAAGTACGAGGCCAACGACCCGGACAACGCCGAGGTCGTCAACACGGACGATGACTCCGCCGGCGTCGCGGTAGCCGTCCTCGACAACGAGACGGCCGAGGCCGGGGGTTCCGGCAGCTTCTCGGTCGTCCTCACCTCGAAGCCCACCGGGAACGTCACCGTAGCACTGTCATCGAGTGACCCCGGCGAGGGCACGGCCGGCGTCGCGCTGCTGACCTTCACCCCCGCGGACTGGAACGCGCCACAGGTTGTGACGGTGGCGGGCGTTGACGATGATATCGACGACGGCGACGTCGCCTACAGCATCGTGACCGGCGCCGCGGGCAGCACCGATTCCGACTACGCCGGTCGTTGGGTGCCGGACGTGGCGATGACAAACGTCGACGACGACACCGCCGGTGTCACGGTCACCCCCTCCGCCGGCTCGACGACCACCGAGGCGACCGGCGACAACCCGGAGCAGTCGTTCAGCGTCGTGCTCGACAGCGAGCCGACGGCGGACGTCACCGTGAATGTCGTCTCCGGGGACGCCTCCGAGGGCTCGGCTTCAGTGGGCAGCCTCCTGTTCACGTCCGCCAACTGGGACTCGCCGCAATCGGTCGACGTGAGCGGTGTCGACGACGCGGATGACGATGGCGATGTCGCCTACAACATCATCCTGACCACCAGCTCGGCCGACCCGGACTATGCGGCCCTTAATCCCGCCGACCAGGCGTTCACGAACCTGGATAACGATGACGCCCCGGAGGCCCAGTTCGGCTCCGCGGCCTCCTCGAGTGTCGAGTCGGCTACCCCCCAGGCGCTCACCGTCGAGCTGAACCGGGCATCCAGCACGGCGGTCACCGTCAACTTCACCGTGACCGGCACGGCCACGGGCGGCGGCGTGGACCACGCGCTTGCCTCGGGCAGCATCGTCATCCCGGCCTGGGCGACTTCGGGCAACATTATGCTGCCCCTGGTCGATGACGAGCTCGACGAGGACGCGGAGACCGTGGTGGTCACGATCGACTCTGTGAGCTACGGCACCGTGGGCGCCACGACCGTCCGCACGCACACCATCGACGACAACGACGCGGCGCCGAGTGTCCAGTTCGACGTTGCCTCGTCAAGCGGCGCCGAAGATTCGGTCCCCACCCCAACTATCGACGTGGAGCTGTCCGCGCCGTCGGGCAAGACCGTGACGGTTGACTACGCCATCACGGGTGGCACCGCCGACGCCGGCGACCGCACGCTCGCGGCGGGCACGTTGACCTTCGTGCCCGGCGATACCGTCGAATCGGTGCCGCTGGCGATCACTGCTGACCTCGACGTCGAGCTGAACGAGACGGTCGTCATCGGCCTCTCGAACGCCGGTAATGCGTCGCTCGGTGGTAACACCGCGCATACGTACACCATCCTCGATGACGACGGCACGCCTGGGGTGTCCTTTGCCGCGGCCTCGAGCTCCGGCGACGAGTCCGATGACGCGAAGGTCGTGGTCACGCTTTCGGCGCCGTACCGCGACGCCGTAACTGTGGACTACGCCTTCTCCCATGTCCTGACGGATAACGGGGACATCAGCCTCGCAAATGGCGCCCTGACCTTTGCGCCGGGCGAGACGTCGAAGACGATTAATGGCGATATCCTCGACGACACGGCGGACGAGCCGAGCGAGACGTTCACGCTCACGCTGAGCAACCCCGTGAACGCGGTGCTCGGTTCGACGACCGTCCACACGTACACCATCCTCGACAACGACATCGCGCCCGGTGTCGGCTTCAAGCTCGACAACAGCGGCGGTCCGGAGTCGGCCACACCTGCCAGCCTCGAGGTCGTCCTCTCGGAGGCGTCTGGCAAGACGGCTACGGTCGACTACACGGTCACCGGCGGCACGGCCACGGGTGGCGGTACGGACTACACCCTCGCTACCGGGACACTGACGTTCACACCTGGCGATGTCAGCGAGAACGTGAGTATCACAGTGGTCGACGACTCAGACAGTGAGCTCGACGAGACCATCCGGGTCACCCTGGGTGCGCCGTCGAACGCATTCCTCATGGCGCACGGGAACCACACGTACACCATCGAGGACAACGACGCGCCGACGGTCGGGTTCACGACGGGCACGTCCACCAGCGCAGAGTCGGCGGATAGCGCCTCGCTCAACGTGGTGTTGAGCGGGCCTCAATCGGACGCCGTCACCGTCGACTTCGCGGTCAGCGGCACGAGCACCGCGACGAACGGCGGCGTTGACTACACGCTGGCGGACGGCACGCTAACCTTCGCCGCGGGGGAGACCAGCAAGCCGATCAACCTCGACCTGGTCGACGACGAGCTGGACGAGAACACGGAGACCGTCGTGGTCGACCTGTCGAGCCCGGCGGGCGCGACGCTCGGTGCTATCGTCAGTCGCACGCATACGCTTACCGATAACGACGGACCGCCGGCGGTGAGCTTCCTCGTCGACGACAGCAGTGCCGCCGAGGGCGACACGGGCGTGAACGTGGAAGTGGTCCTTTCGGAGGCCTCCGGGAAGACCGTGACGGTCAATTACACCGTCGCGGGCACAGCGGGCAACCCCGGCGACCACAACCTGGCCGCGGGCACGGTGACGTTCCTGCCGGGTGATACCAGCGAGAACATCACGTTCGACGTCGCCGATGACTCACCGGTGTTCGACGACGACGAGACGATCGTCATCCGGCTCGTCAACCCGCCGGCGAACGCCACACTCGGCTCGCCGCACATCCACACGGTCACGATCGATGACCCCGCCGTGTTGGCGGCGCCTTCGGTGTCGTTCGGCGCGCTTCCGAAGTACTCCCGGAGCCGGACGATCCTGGTCAACGTCGCGGGCGGGCTGGGTACGACGGGGCTCCTGCTCATCGAGGACAACGACGAGACGCCGCCGGTCGATCCACTGGCGAACGACCCGCGTTGGAAGAGCACGATCGGCAACAACTTCACGCTCTCGAATCGTGATGGCGTCCACACGCTGTATGCGTGGGCGAAGAACGCCGCGGGCGAAGTCTCCGTCCGGGCCATCCGGCAGATCTTCCTCGACCGGAAGGCGCCGGTGACGCGCGTGACCTCACCGGTGAACGGCCAGAAACTCACGGACCTGAAGTCGATCGCCGGTATCGCGAACGACCCACAGCCGGCGTCGGGTGTGGCCCGCGTGATGATCGCGCTACGGCGCGAAGTGGGCGCCAAGTGCTACTACTGGAACGGGACGAGCTGGCGCCAGAAGGGCTGCAACCAGCAGATCTGGCTCCGGACGCGGAACCCGCAGTTCTGGAACATCAAGCTCCCGTATACGAACCCCAAGTTCGATGTCCCGGGCAGGTACTCGGCCTTCAGCCGGGGCGCGGACGTCGCGGGTAATACCAACAAGCCCGACACATTCACGCTCGGCACGAACTGGATCCGGTTCGAGATCGTCGAGTAGCTCGCAATCGCGAACGGCGAATCGAGAGGCGCGGACCGCAAGGCCGCGCCTCTCTCGTTGTGCGGCGCCACTCCGTGCCATGTGCAGTCCACACCGGCCGCCACGGGTGGTGACGACGGAACGCGGTCGCTACCCGGGTGTGCTGGCGTGGTGAGCCCCGGGATCTCGTGGTCACCCGGCTCGACCAATCGCACCACCGCATGCTCCTGGCGATCGCAAGGTTTCCAGCAACCGAGCTCTTCGAGAAACGCCGGTACGCGTGGGGCCGGTTCGACATCCGTCGGTGTGTACATTCGTCTCGTGGACGTCGGCCATTGCGCGTGGGCCTGCGACCCGTTTCGGAAGTGGCTCACTTCCATGGCGGCCGGACACCACCCGGCTACTCGATGGTGAGCGTCCCGTGCATCCCCAAGTCGCGGTGGCCTTCGACGGTGCAGTAGTACTCGTACGTCCCGGCGGTGGTCGCCCTGAACGTCAACTCGCCTGTCGGGCCTGCGTCGACGTGGAAGTGCAGCTGGCCCGGCTTCGTCGAGTGGTCGTGTGATCCCGCGTTCGAGAGCTTCTCGACCGTCAGGTCATCGACCTGGATGTCATGCTCCACCGCGTCCTCGTTCTTGATGCGGAGCGTGACTTGCTCGTCCTTCTTGATGGTGATCGAGTCGAGACTGTACGCCGTGTCCCTGGTGGTCAACTCGATAACCCGAGGGCCATCGGTATCGCCGCCGCACGCCAGCGCGGCGGTTGCTGTTGCGAGGAGCATGACGAGGAGACAGATGAGGCGCATCACCTTCAGGATCTTGCGGACCTCCACCGGGCACAAGCCGCTTTCTTCCCGACTTATCGGTACTTTCGGCACGTGTGCCATCATACGGGCACCGACGAGAGGAAAGAGGTGCCGCGATGCCGGGGGTGATGAGCTGGGATGAGTGGTGGTCATACGACGCCACGGCCATGAGCGAGCTTGTGATCTCGGGCAAGGTGACAGCAGCGGAGGTTACCGCGCAGGCCGCCGAGGGGGCCCGGCTCGTCGATCCACCACTCGACGCCGTGCTCGAGATCTTCGACGACACGGTTGCCGCCCCGCCGCTGCCCGCCGAGGTTCGTAGCGGGCTTCACGGCGTCCCGTTCTTCATGAAAGACCTCGGCGCCCGTATTGCCGGGCGCAAACAGGAGCAGGGGACGGCGCTCCACGCCGGCGAAGTCTCGCCCGTCACCGATCCCTTTGCCCAGAACCTCATCGACGGGGGCATGGTGCCGATCGGCCGCTCGACGGTCCCACCCATTGGCTACACACTCGACACCACCACGACGTACCGGGGCCGGCTCGCCATCACCCGTACGCCGTGGAACCTCGAGCGCACGGCCGGGGGCTCGTCCGGCGGCTCCGGCGCGCTCGTCGCCGCCGGCGCGACCCCGATCAGCCACGCGACTGACGGCGGCGGCAGTATCCGTTTCCCGGGGGCCTTCAACGCGCTCGTCGGGATGAAGGCGTCCCGTGGCCGCATGGCGCGGCGGGTCGGTCAGAATGAGTTCGTCAACCATGTGAGTGTCGATGGCTTCGTGTCGCGGACCGTGCGGGATAGCGCCATCGCGTT
>JADLEF010000166.1 GCA_020846295.1 Acidimicrobiales bacterium | reverse complement strand
TCGGTAACTGTCGATAGGACAGCGTTGGCAACCTCGGCCGCGGGTGAGCACAGCGCCCGCGGCCGAGCGTCCGAGGACCGGGCCCAGCCGGATTTCATGCGAACCGGTCACCTTGACGATCGGTGTCCATTCCTGCACGCGATCGGCTCGTCCATGGCCTAGGGTGCGCGCAGCACAGGGGATTCGCAAGAAGGAACGAGGGGGAGGTGGCCCGCGTCGATGTTGGGTCTCAGCATGCCGACCGACATCCCGTGGCGGAAGATCGCCGTGAGCGAGGACATGATCGCCCGTCCGGGCGCGGCGGCGCCGCCGCAGTGGCGTTCGTCGCTCGTCGTGTTCGGCTACGAGCCGCCGGAGGAGGAGCAGCTCGACGATGCGACCACCGTCTCCTACGTCAAGGTCGTCGCGTCGATCACGGGCTTCCAGCCTGATCCGACGCAGACGGGGTTCGGTGATCGCCGTGCGTACCGTTCGTTCCAGGACCCGTTGCTGTTCGAGGAGTACGAGCGGGCGGCGACGGCCTACTACGGCTGCTATGGAGCGTTGCTCGATGTAGCGATCACCCCCGGTGGCCCGCTCGCTCAGGCGCAGCAGGTGGCGCTGGCCGATTACCCCTACATCGCTGACTTCGAACCGAAGAAGCGGGAGCTGTACGAGCTCGTCAGCGAGACCGGTGAAGCCATGTCGCGCTCGCTGGAGAGCGTGAACGTACGGAAGGGCTCGACCACATCGCAGTCCCACGAGGTCCTCGACCAGCTTGCCGTCAGTGCGGGCGTGACGGGCGGGACCGCTGCGGTCCAGGGCAACGCCGGTGTCACGCACACCTCCGGGACCAAGGACTTGAGCGGTGAGAGCTACGAGAACGTGCGCACCACCGATGCCGGCCGTGAGTTCCGCGAGACGTTCTCGCACACGACGCAGCTCTCTCAGCTGTACCACCAGCTCTCGAGCTACCACCTCGGCACGAACCGCGCCGTGTTCTTCGTGCTGCCCCGGCCCCACATCGTGCAGACCGCCTCGACGTTCGTCGATGGTCCGCGGGTGTTGGAAGGCGTTCAGGAGTTCTTCCTCGTGGTGGTGCGACCCCGCGGGCAGGTGGCGCCGTGCGTCGAGGCGACGCTCGAGACCGCCCACCTGGCCGACACGCCCGGTGAGCTCGCCTACGAGCGCTCGACGGGCACCCTCGCGCTCCACGTCGAGCAGCCGGCACCCGCCCATCCGAACACCCTGAGCGATGACAGCGTCTTCGCCGACCGGAGTGACAGCGCGACGTACACGCCACCCGAAGGGTGGGAGATCGACCTCGATCGGGTGGGCGAGGTCGCAGCCACCGCGCCGGCCGGGGTCAGCAGCGAGCTGGAGGCGTTGGAGCAGCTGATCGATTCGCTGGAGGAGCTCGGCTTCGCCGTGCCGCCGGAGCTCCAGGCAGCTGCCGCCGCCGCGCCGGCGGTCGCGGTTCGGCGCGCTACGACCGCGGCCCGACGTCGAGCGGTGCGGGCCTCCCAGTCGGCCGGCATCGCAGGCGGGAGCCCTGTCGGCGGTAGGTTCGACGTCGGACCCGGCCTGCTCGACGGCATCGGCGTTCCGGCACCGCGACCCGACCTCGGCGCTGTCCCGGCGTTTCCGCCGGCCGGTGGCACCCGCGGGTACCGGATCGATGCGTTGAGCGGGCGGAACGTCGTCGCGCACGGCGTGACCGCCGATCTCGACCACGTCGTCGCATCGGCCACCGTGCGCGGCGAGTACATCGATGAGTCGATGAGCCTCGACGACCGCAGCATCACCGGTGTGCTCGACCTCGCCGCGACCGTGTTCATCCGGCGTCGCCAGCCGGTGGTGGTCTCGCGTGAACAGACGCTGTACCTCACGTCGCGCACCGTGACGAGCTGTTCGGCCCGTGCGGCCGCGAACCCTGCGACGGCGAACACGAGCGTGACCTACGAGCAGCCGCTCAGCGGGCTGCCGGTCGTACAGCGCGGTGCGTCGATGAGCATCATCGACGCCAACCGGGTCCGCGCTCGGATCGGCGAGGAGCTGCCCCGAAGCGTCAACCACCCTGCCCGCTACCCGCGTGGTGTGGTTCGATTCAGCGACACCGAGTTCGTCGCCCGCAGCATCGTGCGGCTGTTGCCCGCCACCGCCCACCCCGACAACGGCAGCGGCGCGGCAGTGCTCAAGGGGCTACCACCGGCGCTGAGCAAGAAGGTGTTGCAGGCCGCACCCGGCATCTCTCGCCGCCGCCTGCTGGTGGTGCCACTGGGCGAGCTCGCCGACCGGCTGGCGATCAGCATCGAGGAAGCGGCTGCCCTTCGACGGGCCGCGCTCGGCCTCGAGACGCCACCGTCGTCGAAGGCGGCGACGTGGGACCGCCCCACCAAGGTGGGCTCGAAACAGGTGGCGACCCGTCCACCCCGCCGGTCGGCAGACCCCACGCCGCCGCCCCCGAAGACCGCCGGTTCGCGCGCGACGGGCGCGCGTGCGCCGCGTCAGCCGCGTTCCTGAACCGAGGCCTTCGTCGGTGGGCTCCAAGACCCAGACCGGTTACGCCTACGACGGCACGCGAGAGCGCTTCGTGCGCGTCAGCATGACCGTCAGCGACAAGGGCACCGTGAAGACCGAGTTGCTCGACGCCAACCCCGACCAGGAGCTGGCGGCCCGGATCCTCATCTTCAACCGCATGAAGCTCGGGCGCATCGACTCGACCGACCCCCGGCAGGAGCTCGGCGACGCGCAGTTCGCCGACCAGGTGCTGCTGACCATCCGAAACTTCGAGCTCGAGCGGTCGGATCTCAGCACAACCCAGCGTCTCGCCCGTCTGCGCGAGGTGCTCGGTGATGATCCGATCATCGTGCAGTTGTTCACGTCCTACGTCGATGCCGATCTGGCGGCCCAGCTGTGGGGCATCGTGGTCGTCCAGGAGGAGATGAGGAACGAGGCGCCGCCCGAGGAGCCGGTCCGGTTGCCGGCCAACGTGCTGCCCGCTCCCGACGCGGCGCAGGGCGCCGGGCCTCTCGGCCCGCAGACGAAGATCAGTGACGGTCTCACCCCCACCGGCACGGCAGCGCCGAACCGCTCGACCTCGTCGTCATCGGGCGGTGCCCCCGATGGCGTGCCCGACGGCAAAGGTGCGACCGGGCCGATCGAGGACCGCAAGACGGGCGGCGATCCTGTCATCCTCGCGAGCGGCTGCTTCTACCTGCAGGTCTCCGACCTGGCTGCGGCGGGGCTGGGGTTGGGATTCGACTTCGTGCGCACGTACCTGCACCAGACCCGCTACAACGGTCCACTCGGCTTCAACTGGGACCACAGCTACAACCTCTGGCTGCGCGAGCGGCAGGTCACCGACCCCTTCGGTGTCACCTCGAACGTCGTGTACCGATCGAACGGCATGCTGCGGGCGGACGCCTACCGCCAGGTGACGAGCGGTGACACCGGCTCCCTGGCGCCGCTGGCCGACGTTCGCGACGCCGTCTTCGAAGGCCCGCCCGGCTTCTTCGACCGCCTCGAGAAGGTCGGCGGCCGCTACGTGCTCGAGACCAGCGCCGGGGTCCGCATCCACTACGGCGAGCACCTCTACGTCGAGCGGATCGTGGACAACAACGGCAACACGATGCACTTCCACTACGACGACGACACGCTCCTGCGCACCGTCGTCGACCCACTCGGCAAAGCGTTCCACCTGCAGTACGACCCGCGGAACCGGCTGATCGCCCTGCGCGACGACTACGGCCGAGAGCTGCGCTACTTCTACTCCGACAACGGCGATCTGGAAGAGGTCGACCTCATCACCGACGACGGGTTCGTCGCAGGGGTCGACTACCGCTATCTCGGTGCCGATGCGCTGCCCGAGCTGCAGCACAACCTCACCGCGCTCATCAACGCCTACGGCGAGGTGAGCGTCGAGAACGTCTACGACACCGACGCCGCCAGCTCGTCCTTCAACCGCGTTGTCCTCCAGCGGTCCGATGCCGGCGAGTTCCGCTACGACTACGAGGCGCTCGTGGTCGACGACGGTGAAGCCGCAGGCGATCCGCTCAACGCCGCAGTCCGAGCGACGCGCGTGGTGTTCCCGAACGGCCACGCGATCGAGCACCTGGTCAACGGCGCCGGACTGATCGTCGCCAAGCGGGAGCGTGTGCGCAACGCAGTAGGCCGGTTCGAGACGATCGAGGCCCGCTATCGCTACAACGCGGACGGCCTCATCGTCAGCGAGCAACGTCCGGGCGGCGACATCGTTGAACGCATCCATGAGCGTGAGCGGTACGAAGCCCTGCACGGCAACGCCGATACGGCGACGTTCGAGGAGCGCCTCGCGTTCGGCAACGTGGTACGCGAGATCATCCACCCGCGGCCGGGCCACGGCGAGACGCGCCGCATCGTCACCGACTACGCCTACCACCCACGGGCCGCCGCGCCCGGTACCTGCCGGTTGCGCCGCCAGCGCGGGCCTTACTACGCCGGCGTCGGCCTCGCTGAGCTACCGGGCCAGGCGGTGCCGGAACGATTCGTCGACATCGACACGCGGGGCAACGTGACACGGGTGTGGCACGCGCCGACCGTCGATGCCGATGGCACGCCGCACCAGCTGCCGGCGAACAGCTTCGAGCACGACGAGCGCGGCAACGTCGTGCAGGCCGCGAACGGTGGTGAGCGCTGCGAGCTGCACTACTTCGAGGACGCGCTGCGGGCGGGTTTCGTGCGGGAGATCGTCGCCGACCCCGGTGGTCTGGAACAGCGGACCACCTTCGACGTCGACGAGCTGGGCCGCGTGACGAGGA
>JADLEF010000165.1 GCA_020846295.1 Acidimicrobiales bacterium | reverse complement strand
GGGGACCATGAAGTGGGAAGGTCTCGGGACCGGGGTGAGCGCCGGCGACGTGGTGGTGATCCGCACCGGGTGGAACCAACTGGCCGAGGATCCCGAGACCTACGGCCGCTACCTGGCGGGTGAGCCGGGCATCTACGTGGCGGAGACGAAGTTCCTTGCCGCCAACCGGCCGGCTGTGATCGCCTCGGACAGCTGGGCGCTCGAGGTGGTGGGCAACACGACGCTCGGCCCCAACGCCTTCCCCTGCCACCAACTGCTGCTCGCCCGTTGGGGTATCCGCATCGGCGAGGGCGTGATCTCCGACGGCCTGGCCGAGGACGGCGTGCACGAGTTCGTGTACTTCTACTCGCCGATGGTGGCCGAAGGCGCCACGGCGGGCGGGACCCCGCCCGTTGCGCTGGCGAAGGGCTGAGCGCCCGCCCGGCCGCTCAGGATCGGAAGCCGTTGGACGCGGAGGTGGCGCACTCGGTCACCTCTTCGTCCATGGCGGCGATCACCGCGGTGATCCGGGCCACGGCGTCGGCGGAGCGGCTGGCGGAATCCTTCGCCACCTCGATCTCCCGGGCGATCTGCACCGACGCCAAGCCGGTGTCCGCAGCGAGGCGCTTGACCTCGTCGGCCACCACGGCGAAGCCGCGGCCCTGGTCGCCGGCCCGCGCCGCCTCGATGGTGGCGTTGAGCGCCAGTTGACGGGTGTGGGCGGCGACGGTGGTGATCAGCCGCGACGCCTGTTCGATCTCCGCTGCGGTGGTGGTGAACCGGCCGAGCACCTCGGCGGAGCTGGACAGCTCGGCGGCGACCGCGGCGACCTGCTCGGCGATGTGCATCACCGTGCGGGCGACCCGCTCGCGGGCCGCGTCCTGCTCCTCGATGACCACCGCCGAGTGCAGCATGGCGCCGCGGGCGTCGTCGATGATCGTGGCCCCCTTGCGGTACGCGCCGGGCATGCCCTGGACCAGGAAGTGCCGGTGGTACCGCTTCTCGGCGACGGCCTGCAGCGCGGCCGATGACTCGCGCACGAACGCATCGGCGACGTCGAGCGCACCGTTGAGCTCGACCCGGAGCTGCTCGAGATCGGCGAAGTCGCCCAGCGGGGGGACGCGCGCCTCGAGCTCGCCGCGATGGGCGTGGGCACAGGTCTCGGCGACGAGGGCGACGGCGTTGCGATAGGCGGCCACCGTGTCGATGGCGTCGGCGGGGCGGCCGGCGCGGCCGCGGTTGCGGCCGGGGACCAGCCGGGCGAACCGGCGTGGGTGGGCATCCGGTGGCGGTGTGGCTGACTCGTTCGTCACGAACTCCTCCGGGTGGGCCGAACTCCGATCATCGGTATCGACCTGCGCCGGGTGGGCCTTGAGCGCCGGGGCCGGGGCCTGGGCCGGCTTCCGCCGGGCGCGAAACCGGCCGGTGCACGCCAGGCGCACACCGGCCGGTCCGCTTGCAGCCGGCACACAAGGCTCAGCTGCGACTGATCTCGACCTTCCGGGCCGTGTCCGCCTTGGCGGGCATCGGCACGGCCACGTCGAGCACACCGTCACGGTAGGTCGCCGTGATCGCGTCCGGATCCACGGCAAGACCGATCGGTACGGTCCGGTAGAGCGAGCCGTAGCGGAACTCGGTGCGGAAGGCGCCGTCGCCCTCGGTCCGGCTCTCGCGCTTGCGTTCGACCTTGATGCGCAACTGTCCGTCGTGCACCGAGATGTCGGCATCGGTGGCGGGGTCGATGCCCGGCACCTCCGCTCGGACGTGCAGCACGCCGTCGACGGTCTCCTCCTCGATCCGCATCGGCTCGATGCCAAAGCGTTCACCGAAGCGGTCCTCGAGGAGGCGCCACCGCCGGTCGTCGCGGCTGCGGAACAGGTCGAACAGGTCGCTGAGATCGCTCAGCTCGGGCCACCGCTTCGTCGTGGTGGCCGGTGTCGCCGCGTCCTGCGGCGCCGGTGTCGTCAGCTCGGACATCTCGACCCCCTCTCCGTTGGAGGCTGTAGCTGATCTCTCGCTCGTGGGACTGCTCCCACGATGCTCATCGTGCGCCCTCCGGCGACGATGCGGCAGTGCCATCCGTCGGACCTTGTCCCGCCGAGGGACCCGGTCGAGCCATGATGGGCGCGATGCCGTCGGTGCCGTCCCGCTTCGAGCCGCTCACGATCGAGCTCGCGCCCGGCCGCACGCTGCAGGTGCGGGCCCTGGGCGGCGACGACGTGGCCGCGGTGGAGGCGCTGTACGACGGGTTGTCCGACGCCGATCGGCGGTTGCGCTTCTTCAGCGCCTTCCGGCCCTCGGCGGCGTTCATCGAGCGGTGGTTGAGCGAGGTCGGGCACCTGGTGGTGGGCGCCTTCGTCGATGGCGTCCTCGTGGGGGAGGCGGGCTACGCGGTGCTCGACAACGGCAACGGCGAGGTCGGCATCACCGTGGCCGACGGCTGGCGGGGCTGGCTGGGGCCGTTCCTGCTCGACGTGCTCGCCGAGGCCGCGCACGGGGCCGGGGTGGACAACCTCGAGGCCGACATCCGCCTCGAGAACCGTCCGATGCTGGCCATGATCGGCCGGCGGGGCGCGGCGGCGATCGAGCAGCCGCAGTGGTCGCAGGTGCGGCTGGTGATGGGCACCGGCGCCCGGGTGCCGTCGTGGCCGTCGAAGCGCACGCCGGGCCGGGTGCGCGTGCTGGTCGAGTCGCCGGCCGGACGCTGGTCCGGTCTGGCCGACGGCGAGGCGGCGGATCGTCTCGAGGTGGTGGCCTGCCCGGGGCCGGCGGCGAGGCGCCAGCACCGCTGCCCGGTGCTCGACGGTGGTCGCTGCCCGCTCGTCGACGGGGCCGATGAGGTCATCGTGGTCACCGGCGACGCCCGCGACGGTGCCTTCGAACGTCTGGCCGACGCGCACCGCGCCCATGCGGACGCCGACGCGCCCACGGTGCACACCTGTGGCCTGGCCGGCGCGGTGGGAGAGCTGCTCCGCCGGATCGCCGCCGATCCGCCCGTCGATGGCTGAGCGCCGCGCCGAGGCGCCGGGTCACCCGCGGCGGGCGTCGGTGTAGGCGGCGAGGGCGGCGATGGACGCCACCTTGGGGTAGTCGCGCTCGGGTACCTCGACGCCGGTCTGCGCCGCGACCGCCTCCATCAGGTTGAGGAAGTCCATCGAGTCGAGATCCACCTGGTCGCGCAGCTCCCGGTCGAGGTCGACGCCGGCGGGGTCGATCTCGGGGGCGAGCTCGACGAGCAGGCGCAGGACGAGGTCGGTCGTGGCGGTCATGGTGCGTCCTCCTGGAGCGATCGGACCACGTCGGCGAGGAAGGCGGCGCCGGCCAGGCCGTCGGAGACCCGATGGTCGCCGGCCAGGGTGAGCTGCACCACCGGTCGGGCCGCCAGCATGCCACCGGACGCCCACGGCGCCTCGTGGATGGCGCCGATGCCGACCAGTGCCACCTGTGGCGGATGGATGACGCCGAACACCGCGTCGACGCCGAGCTCGCCGAGGCTGGTGACGGTGAGCGAGGCCGGGGTGGTGTCGGCCGAACGCAGGCGCCCCCGGCGCGCTCGGCCCACCACCTCCCGCAGGGCGATCATGAGCTCGTCGAGGCCGAGGTGCTCGGCGCCGACGATGGTGGGGGCGAGCAGGCCGCCACCGCGCAGCGACACCACCACCCCGAGGTCCACCCGGGGGGAGGCGGTGAAGCGGCCGTCGACGAAGGTGCCGTTGACGAGCGGATGGGACGCGGCGGCGCGGGCCACCGCGTGCAGCAGCAACGCGGCGGGCAGGACCCGTCGGCTCAACGGTTGTGCCTCGTTGCGGCGGGCCAGTCGTTCGAGCGCGCCGGACAGCTCGGCGGTGGTCTGCAGGTGGTAGTGCGGGATCTCCCGCCACGAGCGGCTCATGCGCTCACCGATCACCTGGCGGACGCGCTGGGCGCGGTCCACCGGTTCGGCGGGCGCACTCGGTTCGGCGGGCGCACTCGGTTCGGCGGGCGCACTCTTTTCGGCGGGCACGATCGGTTCGGCGGGCGTCCCGGTCGCCGCCGTACCGAACGGTACGTCCCGGCCGACGACGGCGCCGTGCGGGCCGCTGCCCCGCAGGGTGGCGGGATCGACCCCGGCGAGGGCTGCGAGCCGTCGCGCCCGGGGGCTGATCCGGGGACGGGCCCCGACCGGCTCCGCCGACTCGACGTCGATGCGTCGGACCTGGTGGCCGGGCCCGGTACCGGACAGATGGGCGAGATCGAGGTGGCGCTCCTCGGCCAGGTGCCGCACCAGGGGGGACACGATCCGGGGGTCGATCCGGGCGGCGGCCGGGGTGGGGGTCGCGGACGGCGACGGGGTCGGGATCGCGGCCGGGGTCGCGGCCGTGGCCGGAGTCGCGGCCGGGGCCGGGGCCGCACCCACCGGGTTCAGCCAGGCC
>JADLEF010000164.1 GCA_020846295.1 Acidimicrobiales bacterium | reverse complement strand
GGCCAGGATGACGGCCCGGCGCCGCCGCGGCCGACGTTCGGTGGCCGGTGCTCAGCGGGCGACGGGCAGCGGCACCGCCATGGCGGCGGAGAGCTCTTCGAGCAGCTCACCCGGCGGTCGCGGCAGCATCGCCTGGCGGACCACGAACCCGACCAGCGCGGAGATCCAGGTCGAGCCGAGCGCCTCGGCGTTGGGCATGCCGGTCGCTGCCACCAGGTTGGTGAAGAACCGCTCGGCCCGCACGGTCAGCTCGGTCACCGTCTCCGCCCGGTGCTCGCGCACCGCCATGGTCTGCATCTCGAACCAGAACATCGGCACCCGGTCCGGGCGGTCCGAGCCGAGGCGGAGGTAGGTCTCCGTCGCCGCCCACAGCGCGCTGAGCGGGTCCGGTGCGGCGGCCGCGGCGTCCTGCACCCGCTCCAGGAACTGCTCCATCAGCCGCCGGAACGCCACGTCGACGATCTCGTCGGTGTCGGCGAAGTAGTAGTGCAGAGCGCTCTTGGTCAGCGGGCTGGCATCCGCGATGGCCCGTGCGGTGCACGCGCCGAGCCCTCCCCGGCGCAGCACGGTCATCGCCGCTCGGATCAACTCCTCGCGTCTGGCCTGGTGGTTGGGGGTCAGAACGCTTCGCACGGCGTCAGGGTACCGCACCCCCTTGGCGGGTTCAGGACCGGCGTCCTAGGATTCGGGACACATGTCCTGACTCTCACGGGGGCTGCTTTGAAGTTCGTCTGGTTCCACCTCATGCCGTACCCGGACCTGCCCAAGGACTTCCCGGATCGGTACCGCTCGGTATGGGTGGACATCGATCCCGCCCTGTACGACCCCGCCGTCGGCCACCGGGTGTACAACGAGTACATCGATCAGCTCGAGTACGCGGCGAGCGTCGGGTTCGACGGTGTGGGCATCAACGAGCACCATTCGAACGCCTACGGGCTCATGCCGAGCCCCAACCTGATCGCCTCCACGCTGGCCCGCTCCACCAGCGATGCGGCCATCGTGGTCCTCGGCGACTCGGTGGCGCTGTACAACCCGCCCATCCGCGTGGCCGAGGAGATGGCCATGCTCGACGGCATCTCCGGTGGGCGCCTCGTCGCCGGCTTCCCGGTCGGTTCCCCGATGGACACCGTGTTCGCCTACGGCACCAACCCGGCGACGCTGCGGGAGCGCTACCACGAGGGCATGGAGCTGATCCAGCAGGCGTGGACCCGTGACGACGTCTTCGCCTTCAACGGCCGCTACAACAAGCTCCGCTACGTCAACTGTTGGCCTCGCCCGGTGCAGAAGCCGCACCCGCCGATCTGGATCCCCGGCGGCGGCTCGGTCGACACGTGGGACTACTGCGCCGAGAACGACCTCGTCTACTGCTACCTCAGCTACTTCGGGTACAAGGCCGGCCTGGCCACCATGCAGGGCTTCTGGAACAAGATGGACGAGCTGGGCAAGCCGCGGAACCCCTTCCAGGGTGCCTTCGCCCAGTTCGTCGGCGTGGCCGACAGCGAGAAGGAGGCCTACGAGCTGTACCGCGAGCCGGCCGAGTACTTCTTCAACTCCTGCCTGCACGTCTACGCCGGTTTCGCCGACCCGCCCGGCTACAAGACACCCAACACGGTGCGCTCCGGTGTCGAGGGCATGGTCGAGCGGGCCGCCCGTGAGGCCACCGCCCGCTCCGAGGCCAAGGCGGAGGCGAAGGCGGCCCCGAAGGCCCCCAGGCCGGCCGCCTCGCAGGCCATGCCGTTCGAGACGATGGTGGAGAAGGGCTACGTCATCATCGGCTCGCCCGACCAGGTGATCGAGAAGCTGACCGAGGTCGGCACCTCGATGAACGTGGGGCACCTGCTCACGCTGGCCCACTTCGGCAACATGGACAACGAGCTGGTCCGCCACAACACCGAGCTGCTCGCCCGCAAGGTGCTGCCCGAGGTGCAGCCGTTGTTCGAGCACGAGTGGGAGGACAAGTGGTGGCCCAAGCCGCTGCCCACCGCCCAGCGCGCCGAGCCGGCCCGATGAGCGCCGTGTCCACCGCGTTCACCGCCCGGCAGCTGCCGTTCCGGGGCGGCACGGTGAAGGTCGTCGAGGCGGGCGAGGGTCCCGTCGTGGGGTACCTGCACGGTATGGTCGGCCTGCCCTCGGGTGAGCTGCCGCCGCTGCTGGCCGAACTGGCCGCCGACCACCGGGTGATCGCACCGAGCCTGCCCGGGTTCACCGGGAGCTCCTACCTCGACGAGCTGCGCGTCCTGTTCGACTGGGTGGTAGCGCTGTCCGAGCTGGTCGACGTGTGCGGCATGGTCGGCGCGCCGGTGGTGGCCTCCTCCGTCGGAGCCATGCTGGCGCTGGAGCTGGCCGCCGTCCGGCCCGAGGCGTTCTCCCACCTCGTGGTGCTCGCCCCCATGGGCCTGTGGGACGGCGACGACCCGGTGGCGGATGCGTTCGGGACCACGATGACCGAGCAGCGGGCGATGCTCACCGCCGATCCCGCCGCCACCGCCCGCTTCTTCGACGACGATCCGGCGGTCACCGATCCGGCCGAGCGCATCGAGTTGGGCGTGTCGCGGTACCTCACCCGGACCTCCGCCGCCTCGCTGGTGTGGCCCATCCCCGAGCATGGCTTCGACCAGCGGGCGCACCTGGTGCGCAACGCGGTCAGCCTGGTGTGGGGCACCGCGGACCGGCTCGTGCCGCCGTCCTACTCGGACCGCTTCGCCGCCCTGCTACCCAACGTGGCCGGCCGGTACCGGGTCAACGAGGCCGGTCACCTGGTCGATTGGGACCGGCCCATCGAGGTGGCCGCCATCGTGCGCACCGCGCTGGGGTGACGCACCGCTGACGCAGGGGGAACCGTTCGCCGGGGGGGTGACCGGGGCCGACCCGGCCGGGATGTGACGATGCAGATCGCACGCCCCGGCCGGGTCGGCCCTGCTGCGTTGCGGGGTGCTCGTCCCCGCCGGGTCAGAACCGCTCGCGCCAGGCGACCGGCCAGCAGGTGTCCTCCAGGTGCCAGTCGTCGGTGCGGTAGTTCAGCCCTTGCAGCGACGCCACCAGACGGTCGTCACCGTCGACCACGTCGATGGCGAAGGACGAGATGCGCCGCGAGCGGCTGCGGCAGGTCGCTCTGGCCCGCAGCGGCCGCCCGGCCACGCCGGCCCGCAGGAACTGCACCTCCATCGACAACGCCAGCGACATGCGGCCCCACGAGTTGCCGGCGTAGGACAGCGCCACGTCGGCCAGCGAGAAGGCGAACCCGCCGTGCAGCGTGCCGAGGAAGTTGGTGTGCTGCGGCGCAGGCACCGCGGTGACCTCGGACCAGCCGAGGCCCCAGTCCACCAGGTCGATGCCCAGGCTCCGGGCGTACGGATCGGCCCGGAACAGCGCGTCGAGCGCGTCCCGGGCCGGATGTTCGGCGTCGTCGGCCCCCGACGGGGCCTGGTTCGGGGTCATGGCGGCGGACGATACCGTCCGACCCGCCGAAGCCCCGCTACGGCGAGGTCGTCCGGTCCCGATCGGGCGGCGGCTGGGCGTGCGGGCCGCGCTCGGGCACCGGCGGACCCGGCGGCGGCGCGGCCGGCCAGCTCTGTGGTGGGCCCGCCGGGGCGGCCGGACGGTCACCGAGACGGCGCAGCGGTGCGGCCTCGGCGTCCACGGGGGAGCGCCGCCGGCGTTCCACCGCGACGGCGGCGAACACCGTGGCCCCGCCGAGGGTGGCCCGCGCGGTGGCGACTCGGAGCCCGGTGTCGGTGCGGGCCGAGGCCACGATGGCGGTGCTGGTCGAGGTGCGAACGTACAGCTGGGTCTGCACCGAGCGGGCCGACAGGTGCCACACCAGCTGGTCGCCGACCTGCTCGTCGGCGTTGTGCGCCACCACCCGGCCGGGGAGCTCGACGGCGATGGTCAGCTCGGCGTCGTGGTCCTGGTCCTGGTAGGCCGAGGGGTCGGTCCCCGCCGGCCTGGGCACCTCGGCGAGGTCTGCGGTGAACATCGTGAACTCCCAGCCGTCCTCGAGCCGCTGCAGCTCCACGCTCGAGCTGGCCACGCTGCCCACCGTCGAGGCGAGGAACTGGTGCAACAGGTTGAGGCGCTGGTTGAGCTGCTCGGGGCGATCGAACGCCACATCCATCACGACGCCCTGGTAGCCGTCGGCCGCGTGGTCCCGCACCGTCACCCACTCGGGCAGATCGAAGTCGGCCGCCTGGGGCAGGTGCAGGTCCACCCCGGTGTCCGACCCGAGCACGTCCGCCGCCGCCGCCCGGTTCACGAGCAGCAGCTCCTGCACCGTGCCGGAGCCGTCCTCCGCCACGGTGAGGGTGGACTCGTAGCGGAAACAGCCGCTCAGCAGCAGGCACGCCGCTGCGAGCAACACCACCATCGGCCACCGGCGCATGCACGAAGGCTACTGGCGGGCCCCATCGCTCTGCCCTCCCGCAGGACCGGGAAGGACGGGCCCTGCGCCGTAGGATCTGGCGGCATGACCACGATCAAGATCAACGCGATCACCGTCCCCGAGGGGTCGGGGGATGAGCTGGCCCGCCGCTTCGCCGCCCGTGCCGGAGCGGTGGACGGTCAGGACGGTTTCGAAGGCTTCGAGCTGCTCAAGCCGACCGACGGTCGCAACGTGTGGCTCGTCGTGACCCGTTGGCGAGACGAGGACGCGTTCAAGGCGTGGACCGCGTCGGCCGCGTTCGCCCACGGGCATCGCGGGGCGGACGCCCCCGCACCCCACGGCGGTCCGGTCAGCACCGGTGCCGAGCTGTGGAACTACGAGGTCGCAGGCGGTTCACCCGGCGCCAGCTGAGCGGTGCTCAGCGGCTGAGCACCAGCCGAACGCGAGCGCCGCCGCCGGGCGGGTTGGTCGCCTCGCACCGGCCACCGTGCAGGCGCACGATGCGCGCCGCGATGGCGAGGCCCAACCCGGTCGAGCCCTTGCTGTCGCCCCGCAGGAACCGTTCGAAGGCGGCGTCACCGACGAGGGCGTCGGGGAACCCCGGCCCGTCGTCGCTGACCACGATCGCCACCTCGTTGCCGGACGCCTCCACCCCGAGGGTGACCTTGGTGGCCCGGCTGGCGGCGTTGCGGGCGACGGTCTCGGTGGCCTGGCGCAGCAGCGCGTAGTCCCCGTCGACGATCGTCGGCTCGCCCACCGGCGCATCGACGACGCACCCTTCGACCCGCACGCCGGCGGCGACCTCCTCCATGAGCAGGTCGAGCCGGAGCGGGCCGCGCCGCAGCGACACCTGCCCGGCCTGCAGGCGGGCCAGCTCCAACAGCTCGTCCACCCCGACCCGGGCCCGGTCCGCCGCGGTGCGGATCTCGCTCAGCGCCTCTCGGTAGGCGCCGGCCGGCTGGTCGCGCAGCAGGGCGTGACCGGCCGCCGCCTGGATGACCGACAGCGGGGTGCGCAGCTCGTGGGCGGCGTCGGCGATGAAGTCGCGCTGCTGCGCCATCGCCAGTCGGGCGGGGCCCAGCGAGCGCCCGGCCAGCCAGTACGACGCCGCCGTCGCCGCCGACGTGGCGGCCACGGCGGCGAGGATGATCCGCAGCCGGGTGGCCGAGGCGGCGCCGTCGAACGAATCGAGCGTGAGCGCGGTGACGAGCACCTCGTTGGCGCTCACGCCCCGGGCGTAGAGCAGGAACTGGCCGTCCTCCCGATAGCGCTCGCTCACCGGCGCCTCGAAGGCGATGGCCTGCTCGGCGATGCGCTGCAGCGGCGGCTCGACCCATGTCTCGCCCAGCGGGAGCGAGCGGCGCTCGTCGATGTTCACCAGCCAGGTGTTGGCCGCCCCCGGGTCGCTGCCCCTGAACGCGTCGCCGACCTCGAGCTCGTTGACGGCGCGCTCCGCCTCGCGCTCGGCCGAGGTCGCGATCTGCGCGCCGCTGGCCCGTACCGCCAGCACGGCGAGCACGCCGACGGCCCCCGCCGACAGCAGCCCGTAGTACAGCGTCAACCGCAGTCGGATGCGTCCCAGGTCCATGTGCGCCTCGCCCTCTGTCCTGCCGCTCAGCCACCGAGCCGGTACCCGGCGCCGCGCACGGTCTCGATCAGGGAGGCGGCGCCCGGCCGGTCGAGCTTCCGCCGCAGGTTGGCCACATGGACGTCCACCGTGTTCGAGAGCCCGTCGTAGTCCCCGTCCCACACGTGGTCGTACAGCTCGCTGCGGCTGACGACCTCGCCGGCGCGGGTGAGCAGGTAGTGCAGCACGGCGAACTCCCGGGCGGTCAGCGGGATGGTCACCCCGGACCGCCGCACCAGGCGGGCCGCCACGTCGACCTCGATCTCCCCGGCGCGCAGCACGACCTGACGGGCGCCGGTGGGCCGCCGCAGCAGCGCCCGCACCCGCGCGCACAGCTCCGCCATGTCGAACGGCTTGGTCAGGTAATCGTCCGCCCCGGCGTCGAGCCCGGCCACCTTGTCGGTGGTGGCGTCGCGGGCGGTCAGCATCAGCACCGCCACCGCGGTGTCGTCGCGGCGCCATCCATGGCAGAGCGTCACGCCGTCCCCGTCGGGCAGCCCGAGATCCAGCACGACCAGGTCGTAGGGATGGGTGCGCACGTCGTGGTCGGCGTCGACCGCGCTGGTGGCCAGGTCCACGGCGTGGCCCTCCTGCCGCAACGCCTTGACCACGAGGGGGCCGAGTTGGCGATCGTCCTCCACGACCAGCAGGCGCATCGGTGCCCATCATCGCATCGGTTCCCGTGCTGTCCCCACCTCCTGACGCCTCCCGGTCCTTCATGTCTGCTTCATCGAGCGATCCGTACCGTGCCCGGCCATGGCCGATGCACTCGAGGTCGAGGTCGCCCACCTGCTGCGCCGGGTCTGCCTGGGGCCCTACCCCAGCCAGGTCGATCGATGGCGGGCCGAGGGTGTGGACCGCTTGCTGGAATGGGCGCTCGACGCCGCGCCCCTGCCCAGCGATCCCGAGGAGGGCATCGGGGAGGACGACTACGACGCCCTGCTCAACGGCTGGATCCGCCAGTTGCGCCACCCGGAGGCGGCGCTGCACGAGCGGCTCACCTGGTTCTGGCACGGCCACCTCACCACCAGCACCGACAAGGCGTCGTTCGTGCCGGCCCTGTGGCGCCAGCAGCGCCTGCTGCGCCGCCACGCGCTGGGCAACTTCCGCGACCTGCTGCGCGACATCACCACCGACGCCGCCATGCTCGTCTACCTCGACGGCGACGGGTCCGTCGCCGACGCCCCCAACGAGAACTTCAGCCGCGAGCTGATGGAGCTGTTCACCCTCGGCCGGGGCAACTACGGCGAGGCCGACGTGCGGGCCGGGGCCAGGGCCCTCGCCGGCTGGAGCGTGGACACCGAGGACGGCTGGAAGGTCCGCTTCACCAAGGACGACGCGATGACGGGCACGGTGTCGTTCCTGGGCCGCGAGGTGGGCGACGCCGATCAGGTGGTCGACGCCGTCTGCGACCACCCCGCCTGCGCCCCGTTCATCGCCGCCAAGTTGCACACCCACCTCGTCGGGGTGGCGCCCGACGAGGCCCGCACCGCCGAGCTGGGCGGCCTGTTCGCCGCGTCCGGTCTCGAGATCAAGCCGTTGGTGACCGCCATCGTGACCCATCCTTCGTTCCGCGATCCCACCCTGCGCCGGCCGAGGTACCCGGCGGAGTGGTTGGCCGCCGCGCTGGCTGCCACCGGCTCGGTCGGCGAGCACGACCACTCCGATCAGTACTGGTTCGAGCAGATCGGACAGCGGCCGTTCGCGCCGCCCAACGTGGGTGGGTGGCCGGGCGGGCCACGCTGGCTGAGCGCCTCCTCCTCCATGGCCCGCGCCGGCCTGGTGGCCCAGATGGGCCCCGACCCTGCGGTGGTGGGTCCGGTCGAACAAGTGACCGCCGTGCTGCGCCGCTGCCTGCTGTTCGACGTGTCCGCGTCGACCCGCACCGCGCTCGACAACGCGGCGCGCGCCATCGAGGACGACCACGAACGGGTGCTGGCGTTGTTCACGCTGGCGCTCACCAGCCCGGAGTTCAGCCTGCTGTGAACGCGAACCGCTACGACCGCCGCCACGTCCTTCGCCTGCTGGCGCTCGGCGCTGTGTCCATCGGGGTGCCCGCCTGTCGGGGCGGCGCCGACGCCGCGCCCGCCGGGTCCGGCGCCGGCGGGTCGCCGCCTCCGAGCACCGGCGCCGCCGCCGGTGACCCGGCGCCTGCCACCCCGGCCGCCACCCCGATCGGTGCGCTTGCCGGTGGGGCCGCGCCGATCGCCGAACGGATCCTGGTGGTGGTCGAGCTCAACGGCGGCAACGACGGGCTGGCCACCGTGATCCCGGTGGGTGACGGCCGCTACCGCGACCTGCGCCCTCAGCTGGCCGTGGACGGGTCCGACGCCTTGCCCTTCGGCGAGGGTTGGGCGCTCAACGCCGGTCTGGCCCCGGTGGCATCCCGCCTGGCCGCGCTGCAGGGCGTCGGCGTGGCCCGTCCCGACCTCTCGCACTTCGCCATGCTGTCGCGCTGGTGGCGAGGCGACCCCGAGGGTGACGCCGGCTACGACAGCGGCTTCCTCGGTCGCTGTTGCGACGTCCTGGCGGGCGACGAGCCGGTCACCGGGCTCTCGCTCGGGTTCGGGGCGACTCCGGCGCTGGCCTCGCAGAAGGCGACGACGATGTCGCTCCCCAACCTCGACCTGCTGAGCGGCTTCGCCGGCGACGACCGGCCGGCGCTGGCCGTGGTGCGGCAGGGCTGGCGCACCATCGCCTCCGCCGCTGACGCCCCGCCGGCAGGGTCGCTGTCGGCGCCGGCCGCCGCCGGGCTGGCCGGGCTGGCCCGACAGGGGCTGGGTGCCGCGCTCGACTTCGCCGACGTGCTCGCCGCCCTGCCCGAGGCGGCCGGGGGCTACCCGGAGACCGATATCGGTCGGCAGCTGGCCCTCGCTGGCCGTCTGATCCGTGGCGACGCCGGCGTGCGGGTCCTGCACCTGCCGTATGGGTCCTTCGACACCCACGACGGCCAGCGGTTCAGCCACGATCAGCAGATGCAGGACCTCGGCGCCGCCCTGGCCGCCTTCCAGCGGGACCTCGATACCGATGGGTACGGCGGGAGGGTGCTGGTGGCGACGACGAGCGAGTTCGGGCGCCGGGTGCCGGCCGAGCTCGACGGCACCGATCACGGGGGTGCCTCGGTGATGCTGCTGGCCGGGCCGGTGCGGGCCGGCCGGCATGGTGCGGATCCGTCGCTGGCCGACCTCGACGAGCACGACAACCTGCGGGCCACGGTGAACCTGCGCGATTACTACGCCACCTTGGCCGAGGGCTGGCTCGGCGTCCCGGCCGAGAGCGTGCTGCCCGCCGGGGCGACGGTGATCGACGAGCTCCTCGCCCTGTGAACGGCCCGCGACGGCGGCCATGGCAACCCACAGCGGTGCTGACATCACGATCCGTTGGGGTCGAACGTTGTTCGGCTAGAACGGTCCCGAACGAACCGCGTGAGTCGTTCATCACGTTCCCGTTACGAGCTGTGGTGGAATGGCCGCGAGACGATAGAAAGCACCACGTGAGGTGGGCATGGGGTGTGCTGGGGGCGACAGCCGGGTTGGTGCTGTCGACCACGCTCATCGCCGACCGCCTCACGCCATCGGCCGCAGACAGCGCCTCGCAGCAGGCCGAGGCGGGTGCCGGCGGCGACACCGCCGTGGTGAACCCCCCATGCCCCCAGTCGCCGGTACCGGTCGCCCTGGCCGACCACGTCCTGGCCGGGCTGCGAGCCGGACGGCCCCAGGTGGTCGCCGTCTCGCTCAACCTCGATGACCTGGGCGAGCTGGCCCACGCCGAGGGGTCGGTGGCCGGCGCCAAGCTGACGGTGGACCCGGCGTTGCAGCGCGCCTTCCAGGCCGAGATGGACCTGCGGGTGGAGGCGGTGCTGCTGGTGGCCGAGCTCCCTGCCGACCGCGTCGTGCAGGAACCGGTGCTCAGCGCAACCGCGTCGGTGATGCCGGCGGCCGCCGGCGCGGCGACGGCCGGCGCCACGGTGCAGCTGTACGGCTCGGTCAACCTGCGCATCGATCGTCTCGACGAGGTGTGCCGGGCGGCCCGTTCGGCCGATGTGGCCGCCATCGCAGCGACCACGCCCGACTCGTTCGGTCGCTGACCCCACCCGGTCGAGCCCATCCGACGCGCCCTCGGCGGGTCGGGGTCGGGGTCGGGGTCGCCGCGGAGGTCGTCAGCCGAGGACGGGGCGGACCTGCACCTGCTGCACCGGCCGCAGGAACACCAGGCGGCACAGCTGCCCGCTGTCGAGCCGGGCGGTCACATGGGTGGCGTCGAGGATGCTGAACTGCTCAGCGCCGACCTCGGCGAAGTTGGCCAGGCTGGCGACCCGCAGCTGCTGCTCCTGGGCGGGCGAGCTGCTCTGCTGCGGGTCGAGGCGGACGACCACGTCGTAGCGGGCGGCGCCGGTGAGATCCAGTGACGGGCGCAGCTCGGCCGCCACATCGAGCTTTGCCTCGCGGGTCGGCGCGAGCTGCGAGCACAGCGTCGGGCGCGGCGGCGTGGTGCTGGGTGGGGTGGTGCTCGGCGGCACGGGTGCGGCGGTCGACGGAGGGGTCGGGTCCGGTGGGCTCGGGTCCGGTTCCTGTCCCGACGGGGACGAGGTGGTGGTGCTCGGGTCGGTCGTCGCGGTCGGGGCGAGGGTCGTGGCGGTCGAGGTGGCTGCGTCCGGGGCGGGCGTCACCGCCGCGGCGACCTCGATCTCGATCGGGACGGTCACCGCCGGATGGGGGCGGGCCCCGCCCGACGTCTGGACCGAGATCTCGCCGGCTCGCGGTCCGCCGTGGCCGGGCGCCTCCTCGGCGCTGCCCACGAAGCCGACGCGCGTGCCCGGCTCCGAGAGCCGGGGCGAGGCGAGCGCACCGAGGCTGGCGCCGACCACCAGGCCGGTCACGAGGTAGCTCCGCCGCTGCACCCGGACAGGCTAACCAGCCATGCACGGCGCGGCACGGCGCGCGCGGTGTTCGCAGCGAACTGCCCACACGACGGGGTTCGGTCCGGCCCGGTGCATGGGTAGAGAGGTGGGGAGCGCCGCTCGCCCTGCAGCGTCCGTAACGCTGCGCTCAGCGGGCGGACATCACCCGGAAACGAACGGTCGGCATGGTGGGGGCGCCCGGCGATGGGGCCCGGCGAACCCGAGACCGCCGACGAGAGGAACGCACGTCATGTCGCTCACCATCGAAGCCGAACACCGGATCAACGGGTTGCTCGACGCCGCCATGCAGCGCCTCGACGATCAGGTGGTGGTGGCCAACCGCCCCTGCGTGGACGCCCTGCTCGACCTGTACGGCTCGACCGACGATCCTGCGGTGCGCCGCGTGTGCACCGACGCGCTGCGGCGCATCAGCCGGGTCAGCCTGGTGCGGGCCGATGAGTTCCGCTCCGACCTGCAGGCGGTGGCCGCCGCCGCGGCGAGCGCTTCCATCCACAGCGAGGTGGGGGTCGTCGCCGAGCTGGCCGAACCCGTGTCCTGACCGGGGCCGCCATCGCCCGGCGCTACCGTCGGGCGATGGCCGCCTCGCGTCACCCCTGGTCCAGCGCCCTCGTCACCGGCGCGTCGAGCGGTATCGGGCAGGCGTTCGTGGAGCTCCTCGTCGCCGCCGGGGTGCCCACCGTGGCCGTGGCCCGCAGAGCCGACCGCCTCGCCGGGCTGGCCGAAGGCCGCCCGCTGGTGGAGCCGCTGGTCGCCGACCTGCACGACGAGGCGGGCCGCGCCAGGGTGGCGGCGCGCCTCGCCGATGTCGAGCGTCCGATCGCGCTGCTGGTCAACAACGCAGGCTTCGGCGCCACCGGCTCGTTCGCCTCCGTGCCGGCCGCCGCCCAGCTCGAGCAGATCGACCTCAACTGCTCGGCGCTCGTTTCCCTCACCCACGCCGCCCTCGCCGCGCCGGGTCCCGGCGACGGTCGCCGCTGGATCCTCAACGTGTCCTCGGTCGCCGGGTTCGTGCCCTCGCCGCGGGCCGCCGTGTACGCGGCCACCAAGGCCTTCGTGACCAGCTTCAGCGAGGCCCTGGCCGAGGAGGTCCGCTCCGATGCCGTTCGGGTCTGCGCGCTCTGCCCGGGTCTGACCCGCAGCGAGTTCCACGCCCGCGCCGCCGGCTACAGCGAGCGCGCCGGCCTTGGCTCCGACGCCCCCGGTTGGGCGTGGATGACCGCCGAGGCGGTGGCCGAGGCGGGGCTGCGCGGTGTCGAAGCCGGTCGGGTCGTGGTGGTGCCGGGAGCGGTGAACCGCCTGCTCACCGGGGGTGCGGCCCTGCTGCCGCGCGGCGCTCGCCGGCGGCTGGCGGCGAGGGTTCGCCGCCGCTGAGCAGCCGCGCCGGACGGGGTCGTCGCCGGTCGGGTCGTTCGGCGATGAGGGTCGGCGCCGGCACGTTGGTAGCCTCCTGCGGCCGTAGCGGGCCGGTGCGGGAAGGAGACAGCGTGGCCTATGAGCTCGGGGTCGATCTCGGCACCACCTTCTCGACCGTCGCCATCCGGCGCGGCGACCACATCGAGATGGCCGATCTGGGAGCCCACAGCTTCGCGGTGCCGTCGGTGCTGTACATCGCGGCCGATGCCCGCGTGCTGGTCGGCGAGGCCGCCCAGCGCCGTGCCGCCACCGATCCCGCCCTGGTGGTGCGCGAGGTCAAGCGCCGCCTGGGGGACACCGCTCCGGTGCTGGTGGGTGACACGCCGTACTCGCCGGCGCTGCTGACCGCCGCGCTGCTGCGCGGCGTGGTCGGCCGGGTGGTTCGCGCCGAGGGCGAGCCACCCCGCCGGGTCATGCTGGCCCACCCCGCCAACTGGGGGACGTTCCGGCGCGACGTGTTCGCCGAGGCCGCCGCGCTGTCGGGCCTGGAAACCGAGTTCTCCTTCATCGTCGAGCCCGTCGCCGCGGCGCGGTGGCACGCCCGCCATGAGCGGGTGCCGGTCGGCGCGGCCGTCGCGGTCTATGACCTGGGCGGCGGCACCTTCGACGCCGCGGTGCTGCGCAAGACGGCGGACACCTTCGAGGTGCTGGGCGAGCCGTTGGGCCTGGATCGCCTCGGCGGGGTCGATTTCGACGAGGCGATCCTCGGCTTCGTGGACCGTTGCCTCGACGGTGCGTTGCAGCGGCTGGATCCGACGGCGGAGTCGTCGGCGCGGATCATGCGCGCCGTGCGCGACGAGGTGGTGGCGGCCAAGGAGGCGCTCTCCACCGACATCGCCTCCACCGTCAACGTGGCGCTGCCCTCCGGGCTGGAAGCGGTGCGCATCACCCGGCGCGAGTTCGTCGAGTTGGTGGAGCCGCTGGTGGCGCAGAGCATCGGGGTGCTGCAGGCGTCGCTCGAGCTGGCCGGGGTGGACGTCAAGTCGCTCCACAAGGTGCTGCTGGTGGGGGGCGCGTCCCGGGTGCCGTTGGTGGCCGAGCTGATCGAGCGTGAGCTCGGCGTGGCCGCCTCGTTGGACGAGCACCCCAAGAACGCCATCGCGCTCGGCGCGGCGGCCGCCTTCGGGCCGATGCAGGAGCCGGACGCCGACGCGTCCGCCGGTCCGGTGCGCCCGGCAACCCCGGTGATGGCGGCCGACCCCGTGACCCCGGCAGGCCCGGCTGAGCGGGATGACGAGCCGTCGTCGCCGTCGCCGAGCGGCGATCCCCCGGTGGCGCGGGCCGATGCGCCGGCCCCGCCCGCGATGGTCGACCCGGCCGCGCGCGCCGCGCTGCTGATCGCCGCCGGACCCGACGGTGCCACGGTGGTGTCGTTGCACGACGGTGCCACGCTGGTCCTGGGCCGCGATGAGCGTTGCGATCTGCAGGTCCACGACCCCAGGGTCTCCCGCCGCCACGCCCGCCTGCTCGTGGCCCCCGGGACCCTGGTGGTGGAGGATCTGGGGTCGTCCAACCACGTCTTCGTCGACGGCGAGCGGATCGAGCGCGGGGCCTTGCACGACGGACAGGCGCTGCGCGTCGGCAACACGGTGGCCGTCGTGGCCCTCCTCGACGATGCCGACGGGTCGCACGGGTCGCTGCCCGGCCCGGTGGCGACGTCATCGGGCCCGGCGACCGTGCTGTTCGGTTCCGCCGCCCAGCTGGCCGGCACCGTGGGGGCCGTCGGTGCGCCCCCTGCGGACGACCGCGCCGAGGCCTTCGATCCCATCGGCGCGTTCCTCCTGCCGGAGCCGGTGGCCATCGGCGGCCGGCTGCGCCGCAACCGGGTGGACACCGAGGAGTATGCGGCCCGGCTGGAGGAGGAGCGCCCTGCGCTGCTCGAGCGTCGCCGGGCGGTCGCCGCCCAGCTGCGCCGCCGCCATCCCAGCGCGGGGTGGGGGGTGCTGCGCGGTCTCGGGGCGACGCCGGCCCGCGCCGGCGAGCAGGGGTTCCTGGCCCTGACCGTCGGGTACGGGGACGTCGCCACCGCGCTGCCGTTCGCCGCTCCGGAGCTGCTGGGCTCGGACCTGCAGGCGTTGGTCGACGAGTTCCTCTCGCCCTATTGGTACGACCGCGACGTGCCCGTGGTCGCCCGCTTCGAGCGGGGCGGGGGATGCCTGGTGGCGGGCAGCCCCGAGATGGTGCTCGGCGCCGCCCGGCAGCTCGTCGCCCAGCTGGTCCTGCACCACCATCCCGCCGACCTGGCGGTGGCGCTGACCGCGTCGACGGTGCTCGACCGCGGTCCGCTCGATGTCGACGCGCAGGCCTGGGCATCGGTGCCCCACCTGCGCGGAGCGGCGGGCGAGCTGTTGATCGGCGACGCTGCCGGCCTGCAGCCCTCGCTGGTGCAGTTGGGAAGCCGCCGTCTGGTGGTCGTGGGCGACGGCTCGTCCCTGGCCACCGTGGCCGTACCGGACGGTACGGTGTGGATCGAGCTGAGCGGAGACCCGGCCGCGGTGCGACCGGAGGCGCTCTGCTCGGTGCACATCGATCCGGCCGACGGACTGGCCGTGGTGGGGGGCGAGGCAGCTCGCGGCGTGACCGGCCCGGTCCTGCCCGCCATGGCCTCCCGCGCGGGCACCGAAGCGCTGCTCGCCTGGGCGCGTTAGGTTCGGCGCCCATGATCTGGCGCCGAGAGGTCCACCAACTGCAGGACGAGCGCGTGCTGCACGTCGCGCTGCCCGAGGGCTATGACGACGGCGCGCAGGACTACCCGCTCCTGCTCTGCCTGGACGCCCAGTGGACCTTCGGCACCGTGTGCGACGCGTCGCTGAACCTGGGGCTGGCCCGTCTGCTGCCCCGGGTCGTGGTGGTCGGGGTCGGGTGGCAGGCCGCGCAGGCCCGCCAGGTCACCCGGCTGCGGGCCGAGTCCTACACGCCGACCGAGGCGCCGTACCCGCCCTTCATGGCCCCGCTCGGCGGCCGCACCGGCGGCGGACCGGCCTACATGGACTGGCTGATCACCAGCGCCCTGCCCGAGATCGAGCGCCGGTACCGGGTGCGGCCCGACGAGCGCACCGTCATCGGCCATTCGCTGTCCGCCCTGTTCGGCGTCTACACGTTGTTGCACGCGCCGCAGACGTTCGGTCGCTGGCTGCTGGCCAGCCCATCGACCTGGTGGAACGACCGGGTGATCTTCGACATCGAGTCGGCGCAGCCGCGCCAGGCCATCGGCGCGGTCGCCGCACCGGGCCGGGTCTTCCTCTCGGTCGGGTCGGAGGAGCAGCAGGTGGGTGAGATCCCGATGATCGCCAACACCCGCGACCTGCACGCGGTGCTCCAGGGGCCCCGCCGCGGCGGGCTCGATGTGACGCTCGCGATGCTCGAGGGCGAGCTGCACCATTCGACGATCCCCGCCGCCGTGAGCCGCGGCCTGCGCTGGCTGTACCGCTGAAGGGGAGAGCTCCCCGCCCAGTGGAACAACGCGGGCGTCGTCTGGAGCAACGCCGGTGGTGAGCGAGCCGACGACGCGATTGCTCCAGCGATTGTGCGGCGGCACAGGGCGCGCCGCGTGAAGTTGCGCGGTACCTCCCCGAGCGTGGCTCAACCCGCGCGGTGAGGCCGTTCGGATGTCGAGAACATCCGCAGCGTGCGCACTTGACGAGAACGCGTCACCATCGGCTCGGGGTCGGCCGATACGGTCGTGTCGAACTGGTGCAGGCGGCGCGAAACGGCGCGGATGCGCTGCCGAAGATGCCCGTTCGAACGGCCAATTGGTCAAATCTTACGATTTTCATCCGAAAGGGCACCCCTACGGATGTCGTAGGCTGCAGGCATCATTCACCACGATTGCTGGAGGGAGCAGTACGTGGCAGACACCAACGCGGTCTCGGGTTCGGCAACGAGCGCGGGCTCGTTGATCACGCTTCCGTCCTTGGAGCTGGAGTTCTGCGGTGAGCGGCAGCGCATCGCCGATGGACCGTTCCTCCTCGGTGCGCGGGCGGACCTCAACCTGGACGATCCACCGGCGCTGCCGGACACGTTGCTCGAGCTGCGCCCGCAGCGCGGCCTGTGGTTCCTACGGCAGACTGCGCCCGGTCCGGAGGTCATCCTCTTCGCCGGCGACGGTGCCTTCGCGGCCGAGGTCAGCCGGGTCGGCGCGGTGCCGCTGGTCTTCGATCGCCAGCTGGTGAGCATCGCCGCCGGCCGGGCCACCTACGAGGTCGAGCTGTGCCTCTCCGAAGGGATGTTCCGCGCGGCGCCACCGGCGGACCGGCCACCACGCATCGTTCCCGACGTCCCCCAGATCATACCGACCGGTATGGACACGGTGGCGGGGGAGGACCCCCTCGCGCCCGTCGGCGCATCGCTCGACGTCGGCCTCAACCACGAGCAACGCGTCCTGCTGACCGTGCTGGCGGCGCCGGTGCTGCGCGGCGGGCCGAGCGCGTTGAGCGACATCCCGTCCTCGGTGGAGGCCGCCCGCCTGCTCGACTGGCCGGTCACCAAGTTCAACCGGAAGCTCGACACGGTGTGCGGCAAGTTGGCCAGGGCCGGCATCACCGGTCTGCACGGCGGCGCCAACCGGCCCGCCCTCACCCGGCGCACCCGCCTGGTCCAGGTCGCCGTGGCGGCCGGGGTGGTGACGGTACAGGACCTGGTCCTGCTGGCGGAGTTCCCGCTCGCCGACTGAGCGACGTCCAGCCGACCTCCGCCCGACGGCCGGCGGGCCGGGCGGTCGGCCGGTGCGGGCACGGCTACGGTGCCCCCCCGTGGGGAGCACTCGTGACCAGATCGCAGCCCGGGTGGCGCGCCACCTCGCCGACGGCTCGTTCGTCAACGTCGGCATCGGCCTGCCGGGCATGGTGCCGGCTCACGTGCCCGACGAGCGCGGCATCCTCTTCCACGCCGAGCACGGGGTGATCGGGTTCGGTGCGGCGGCCACCGATCCCCGGCCCGGGGTCACCGAGCTGGACTTCTTCTCCAACCGCTTCACGCTGCGGCCGGGTGCCGCCATCGTCGACCACCCCACCTCGTTCGCGCTGATCCGGGCCGGGTTGGTGG
>JADLEF010000163.1 GCA_020846295.1 Acidimicrobiales bacterium | reverse complement strand
GGCGTCCGCGTCGGCGGTGTCATCGGCGCCGCCGTCGCGCAGGGTCGGGATCCAGCCGGCGGCGATGTCGGTGTCGTCGAGGTCGAAGCACACCGAGTAGGTGCCGGGCACGAGGTCGGCGAAGAGGTACTCGCCGTTGCCGTCGGTGTCCACGGTCCACGCCACGGCGTTGTTCGCCGGATCGGGCACCGGCTGGCCGGCCCCGTCCAACAGCGCCACGGCGATGCTCGGCACGCCGTTCTCACCGTTCTCCTGCACGCCGTCGCCGTCGGGATCGAACCAGACGCGGTCGCCCACCGCCACCGGGCGGTAGAAGCCGGCATCCCACGTGGGGTCGGTGCTCACGTCGTCGGCGGTGCCGAACCGGGTGTCCGTACCGGCCAGTACGGTGCGGGTCACCGTCGGGGTGAGGGCCCACCCGAGCAGATCGAGCGTGGTGCTGTCGGGCCGGGTGGTGGCCTGCCGGCTCACGTCGGAGTCGGTGGCGGCCACCGGGCCGGTGTCGGTGGTGATGCGGTGGCCGGTGGGCGGGTCGAAGGCGACCAGGTAGTCACCGGGGGTCAGGTTGGCGAACTCGTAGAGCCCCCCGCCCGCCGTCGTGGTGGCGGCGACGAAGGTGGGGGTCGGACCCGGCCGGTACAGGCGTACGGCGATGCCGTCGATGCCGGGCTCACCGGCGTCCTGGGTACCGTCGGCGTCGAGGTCCTCCCACGCCAGATCGCCGATCGATACCGATCGGTACAGGCCCAGGTCGTGGGTCGGGTCGTCCTCGCCGAGGTCGTCGGCGGTGGACGGGGTGGCGTCGGTCCCGGCCTGCGCCGCAAGGATCGTGACCGCACCGACGACCACGCCGGGGTAGGCGGCGTGGCTGACGCCGTCGCTGTCGAGCGCGTCGTCCGCACCGGCGTTGGCGGGCGATACCACGGTGCCGGCCGGCGGGGTGAAGGTCACGAAGTAGGTGCCGGCGAGGAGGTTGGTGAAGTGGTAGCTGCCGTCGGCGTTCGCCGTCGTGGCCGTGGCGACGAGCGCATCGTCACCGCCGCCGATGGCCTGGTCGCCACCCGCGTCGTACAGGCGCACGGTCACCCCGCCCACCGGCGGCTCACCGCCGTCCTGGATGCCGTCGGCGTCGGCGTCGAACCACACGACGTCGCCCACGCGGTGCTTGGGGGTGATGCCCGCATCCCAGCGGGGATCGACGAGGTTCTCCGGCGTGGTGCCGAAGCTGTTCGGATCGGTCACCGGTGCGGCCAGCGCGATGGTGGCGGTGCGGCCGGTGGAGGTGTTGGCGTCGCTGTCGAGGGCGTCGTCGGCGCCGCGGTCGGCGGGGCTGAAGCGCCAGCCGCTGGGCAGCGTGGCGGCCACGAACTCGACCTGGTAGGAACCGGGCACCAGCCAGTCGAAGCGGTAGTTGCCGGAGGTGTCGGTGTGGGTGGACACCGGCTGGCCGTCGCGGTCGAGCACGGCGGCGCCGGCCCCGGTGCGCAGGTTGACCTGCACGCCGGACACGCCGTCACCGCCGTCCTGCACGCCGTCGGCATCGCTGTCGTACCAGACCTTGTTGCCGAGCGAGGTGCGGGTGTCGTTGGCGCCGTACAGGCCGAGATCCCACGTCGGGTCGGCCTCGTTCGGGCCGCGCGCGGTCACCGCGGTGACGTAGGTGCCGGCGTAGGGCCCGCTGCCGGCGGTGCCGTCGCTGTCCGCCACATCGCCGGGCCCGACGTTCGCCGGGCTGACCGTGTAGCCGGCCGGCGGGGTGAACACGACGAAGTAGTCGCCGTCGGGCTGGTTGGGCAGCCACCACAGCCCGTCGTAGCCGTACGCATCGGTATGGGTGTAGGTGGTGCCGACGAGGGTGTCGTCACCGCCGCCGACAGCGTCGTCGGCGCCGGCCTCGTAGACCTGGACCAGGACATCGTTCACACCCACGGCGCGGTCGCCGGGGATGGCCGCTTCGTCGGCGTCCTGCACACCGTCGCCGTCGCGGTCATCCCAATCGACCACCGGCTCGCCCGGGTCCTTGGCACCGTCGCCGTCATCGTCGCGCCAGCCCCGTTCGGGCAGGTCCGGGCGGCCGTCGTGGTCGAGGTCGAGCCAGACGCGGTCGCCGAGCCCGTTGCGGGCATCGGCGACGACCTCGATGCCGACCTTGAGCGGCTCGGAGGGCAGCAGCGCTTGGTGGGTGTCGGCGCGGGTCCAGGCGTAGGCGAAGCTGTTCCAGGCGATGTCGCCGTTGGTGGCGTGGGTCTGGGCCCGCAGCAGCAGATCGACGGTGATCGTCTCGCCGGGGGCGACGGCCGCGTTCTTCTCGAGCTTGATCGCCCGGACCGACGTCGGGTTGGCGGTGGGGAAGGTGGTGGTCCAGTTCGGGGTGGCGCAGCCGCCGCCGCTGTAGCCGACCTCGGGCCGGCACGGGTTGGTCGCCGTCGAGTAGCGCACCGTGAACCCGGCGACGGTGAGCGGCTCCATCAGGTACGGGCGCCACTCGCTGAGCCGCGCCGAGCTCGAGAGCGTGGCCGTGTCCCCGACGAAGGGCAGCACGTCGACGATGGCGAAGTCCTCGACCCGGACGTTGGACTCGTTGGTCACCACCAGGCGGTAGTCGACCCGGCCGCCGGGCAGGGTGCGCCCGCTGTCGGGGAACCGGTTGTAGCCGTCGTCGGCGGTGCCGGGCGTCGCGTCGGGCCCGGGCAGGTCGTCGCCGCCGCCGTCCACCGCGCCGTTGCGGCCGGCCAGGGTGTCGAGCTCGCCCTTGACCCACTTGCGGGCGGTCATGTTCGGCACGCCGGTGATGGTGGCGGTGCCCTCGCCGGCGCCGGTGGCACACAGCGTGAGGTCGGTGCCGGCGTCGCCGTCGACGTCGTGGGCGAGCTCGCTCTCGGTCATGGTGCGGCCAGTGCACGGGAAGATCAGGTTCGTGCCGCTGGTGGGCACCGTGTAGGCGCTCAACACGGCGCGGTTGGGGATGGTGGTGCCCGCCTCGGGCACCGCCTTGGGCGCATCGGCCGTCGCCGGGACGCGGCCCTGGTACGACAGCGTCACCGTCTGGCCGGGGGCCAGGCCGAACCCCGGCGGGAAGTCCCACTTGACGCCGCGCCGGCCGTCGCCCGGATCGAACGTGGTGATGGCGGGCGCACCGGCGGAGGCGGCGGGGGCGTCGAGCGAGCCGTCGGTGTCGCTGTAGATCAGGCGGTCGTCGCGCAGGTCGATCACGTCGAAGCCGGCCAGATCGGCCGACGCCGGGGACTCGTTGGCGACGGTGATCGTGTAGTCGATGGTGGCGTTGGGCAGGAACGGCCCGCCGGGGGCGGACTTGGTCAGCCGGGGCTGGGCGAAGTCACCGCGCAGGTCGGTGGTGACGCAGTCGTTGCCGTCCGCCGCCGGGTTCGACTCGTTCGACGTGAACGTCACGCAGTTGAGGACGTCGGGGTCGGTGTCGAGCACCGGGGAGAGATCGGTCGGCCGGGTGGTGCGCACCGTGCCGTGGATGGTCAACGTGGCGGACGAGCTCGCCTCCATCGCCTCGTCGTAGAGGCGGACGGCCAGGACACGCTCGCCCGGCCCGAGCGGCGGGGCCTCCGTGTAGCTGCCGGAGCGGGGGAAGCTGATCCAGCCGCTGAAGCTCGTGTGGAACACGAGGTAGTGCGCTCCCGGGGCCGTCACCTCGATGCTGGTCACCTCGATCTCGGGCGGGATGGTGTCCGTGGCCATCACGTCGGTGAGGGGGAGGTTGCCGGTGGAGTTGACCTGCACCGTGTAGCTGACGTCCTGGCCCGGGGTGAACCACGTCGGGCCGGACTTCGAGCCGCCCAGCTCGGCGACCGGCTGGTGCAGGGTGGTGCCGTGCCCGTCGCTCTCGTTCACCGGCGTCGGGGCCGGGTACAGGGCCGTACCGGTCAGTACGGCCGAGTTGTTCACCACATCGAGATCGGCGAAGGTGGGCGTGTCGTAGCGGACCCGCACGGTGAAGGTGCCGCAGGCGTTCAACCCACCGGCGGGGTACCACGGCTCGGGCAGCGTCCAGGTGATCGTGTCGCCCACCACCGACGGCGCGGCGACACCGGCGGGCTGGCCGGTCGACACCAGCGTGGCACCGGCGGGCAGCGTGTCCACCAGCTGGCCGTCGCTGATGGCGTACGAGCCGGGGCTGCACACCTGCAGGCTGTAGTCGAACGGAATGCCGAGGTCGTGGTCGCTGGGGCCCGACTTGCTGAAGGTCATGTCGAACGCGCCGCCCGAGGTGGCCACGACGGGCGCGGTGGTGACGGTGGGGGCGTTCGCCGCCGACATCGACGCCTCGTTGGTGGCGACGGTGTTGGGCGGCGTGGTGCCGGCCGGGAAGCGCACACCGATGGTCAGCTGGCCCGAATCGCCGGCGTCGAGGTTGCCGAGGTCGAACACGGCGGTGCGGGTGAGGGCGTCGTAGCTGGTGGCCACCGTGTTGCCGTCGCCCGTCAGGCTGACCTCACCCGCGCCGGTGGCCAGCTGGGGCGGGATCACATCGGTCACCAGCACGTCATCGCAGTTCTGGGTGATGCCGGCGCAGCGGTAGAGCAGCGTGTAGGTGAACGTGGCGCCGGCGTCGGGCGTGGCGTCGGAAACGGACTTGGTCAGCTCCAGCGCGGGGTCGCTCAGCGCCGACACCGGGCCGCTGTCCGCCGCCGTGTCGGTCTCGCCGGTCTCGCCGGTCTCGCCGGCCTCGCCGGTCTCGCCGGTCTCGCCGGCCTCGCCGGTCTCGCCGGCCTCGGCCGCCGCCAGCACGGCGACCGCGGGCGCGGCGATGGTCAACGCCGTCGTCTCGCCGTCGGGCTCACTGCCCTGCGCCAGCGCGTTGGGGGCGACGCCGACACCGATGAGCGAGCTGAGCGCGACGGCGAGGGCGGCGAGGGCCGCGACGTGCCGTCGGCGACGAAGAGCTGGTGCCATGGACCGTACGATCGGCTCGCGAGCGGACCGGCTTGACGTCGTACGCCGTACGCGCGCGATGGCGACGCGCGTTCCCCCAACGCTGGGGATGTGGCCATGCTGCAGCTGCAGCAGCGATCCGACCGGACCAGCGGATCGGTTCGGCGGGTGGTCCGGGGATGGATCGCGGCTGGTCCGGCGGCCGCCTCAGTGGGCGCGGCACTCCGTGGCGGCGAGCTTCACCATGCCGACCCGCATGGCGTCCTCGACGCTCACGACGCCGAGCGAGGCCAGCCGCTGCAGCGCCAGGACGAGCTTCACGTCGTGGGTCTCCCCCGACGCGACCGCGGCGGCGAGCATCCGCTCGGAGGAATCGAGCCGCGCCGTGCCGGCCGGCAGGCCCTCACGCGGGAAGGACGCCAACACCGCGTGGGCGGTGCCCAACGCCGTCGCGTAGGCGTCCCACCAGCAGGCCAGCGGTCCGTTCGACACGGGGGCGTGCACGTCGTCGAGGCCGTCGACGCAGCGGTGCAGCTCGCTGAGCCCGTGCAGCCCGGTCACGGTGTGCACCGCCACGAACGACGAGGGGTTGCGCGCAGCCAGGGACAGCGCGGCGGCGGCCAGTCGGTGCACGGTGAGCGGCTGTTGCCCCCACGGCCGCAGTGCGGCGCGGTCCTCGCACCCGGCTGCGATGTTCATCAGGTCGAACACGGTCAGCCCGTCGAGCTCATCCGCCCCCGGCAACGGTGCCGGGCCCCCCGGCTGGTCCCCGACCGCGTCGCCCTGGCCCCGGTCGTCCCCGGCCACGAGGACCTGGCGCCGGCAGCGCAGGTAGGCCAGGCCTCGGGCGACCTCCGGCGCACGGCGCCGCCACAGGCCGTAGCCCAGACGGATCAGGCCGTGGAAGGCCGCGCCGGCCAGGCCGTCACCCAGCGGTCGAACCGCGCCGAACGCAGCGCGGCGCACCTGCGGGTCGTCGTGCAGGAGCCCCTCGGCGGCGGATCTATAGTGATCCACCGCCCACCGGTAGAGCGGCGGATCCACCAGGCCCTCGGCGTACGCCTCGGCCAGGCGGCGTCGGGTCCGTGCCGCGATGACGGCGGGGTCCGCCCCGGCCAGCTCCAGCGCCGCCAGCTCCAGAGGAAGGTGGAACGTCAGCGCCCCGGTAAGTTCCGGTGGCAGTTCTTCGATGGCCTCCAGATCGAGTGACACGACCCGAGTTGAGCACATGACCTCTCCCTCCGACAGCCCAACCGCCGCAGGACCGGCCGGGATGCCCGCCCTGCCGATCGTGGCGCCCGAGCCGGAGGCCGACCTCGCCGGTTCCGGTCCCCTGCTGGCGCGCTTCGGCCCGGCCGTCGCCGAGCTGTGCTCGGTGGACGCCGGGGCGCTGCTCGCGCTGCTGGCCGACGCGGCCCTCCCGTTCGATCGTCGCCTGGCCGCCGCCACCGTGCTCGCGCTGATCGGCGATCCGCGCTTCGACGCCCGGCGGCCCGACATGGTGGACATCCCCGGCGCCACCGTTCGCATCGGGCTCGCAGCCGACCGGGTCGACCGGGTCGCCGCCGATTGGGGTCACGTCGGGGTGGAGCGGGCGTGGATCGCCAAGGAGGCGCCCGCCCACACGGTTGCGGTGGCCTCCTTCCGCATCGGTCGCTACCCGGTGACCAACGCCGAGTACCTGCAGTTCGTGCTGGCCCGTCCCGACGCGGCGCGGCCGACCGGCTGGGCCCATGGCACGTTCCCGTGGGCGGCGGCCAACCACCCCGTCTACTCGCTGCCGGCGGAGGCCACCGAGGCGTACGCCGCCTGGCTGTCGGCGGAGACCGGTCGGACGTTCCGCCTGCCCACCGAGGCGGAGTGGGAGTACGCCGCCACCGGCGGGCAGGACCGGGAGTTCCCGTGGGGTGACGAGTGGGACCCGGCCCGGGCCAACACCGCGGAGTCCGGCCCCCTGCACACCACGCCGGTGGGCATCTACCACGAGGGCCGCTCCCCGTTCGGCCTGTACGACGTGGCCGGGAACGTCGAGGAGTACGTCAGCGACCGCTACGCCGCCTATCCCGGCGGCGAGACCGTCGACGATGACCTGACCTCGCTCTACGGCGAGTCCTACCGGATCGCCCGCGGCGGCAGCTATGCCCGCCACGGCGATCTGGCCCGCTGCCGGCGCCGGCACGGCTGGTACCCGTCCGACCACTACGCCATGGGGTTCCGGCTGGCCGAGGCGATCTGACGGGCGGGTGCCCGACGTGCGCCCTGCCACGCGGTTTCGCTCCACCGCTTCGACCGATTAATTTCCCTCTCAATCACTTCTTCGGAAGAGAAAGGCACCTCATGAGCAGCGAGAGCCCGACCGTCGCCGTCATCGGCGGTGGCGCCGCCGGACTGACCGCGGCCCTGTTCCTGGCCCGGGCCGGGCTGGCCGTGCACGTCTATGACCAGGATCGGTCCATCCTCAAGCGCGCCCGGTTGTGCAACCTGCCGGGCCACGACGAGCTGGAGGGGCGCGAGCTGCTCGAGCAGCTGCGCGGCGAGCTCGAGGCCCGCTCGGTGACCCGCCACGAGGGCAAGGTGGACGACGTGGTCGCCGGTGGGCCCCTGCTGGTGAAGGCCGCCGACGGAGAGCTCGCCGCCGACTACGTGGTCCTCGCCACGGGGCAGGGCACCGTGAAGCTCCCGTCGCTGCCGCTCGAGACGGCGGCGCCGCGCCAGCCGTTCGTGAAGGTCAACGTGGTGACCGACAAGTGGGGCGCGACGTCGGTGCCCAACGTCTACGCCTGCGGTGTGGTGGCCGGCTGGCCCTCCCAGGCGGTGGTGTGCGCCGGCTCGGGAGCCAACGTCGCCATCGAGATCGCCTCAAAGGTCAAGGGCGAGTTCTGGGTGGATCACGACGACACCCGCCTCGGCGCCGATCCGGAGTGAGCGATCGGAACGTCGGCTGCCGACCGGGTGCGCGGGTCGAGGCCGGGGCGTGAGCGCGCTGGTACCCGCTACGGCGGTCATCGTCCCCTGCCGGGACGAGGCCGCCTATCTGCCCGACCTGCTGGCCGCGCTGGTGGCGCAGGTCGCCGATCAACCCGGGTGGCGGCTGATCCTGGTGGACGACAGCTCCACCGATGCCACCGGGGCCATGATCGACGAGGCGGCGGACGCCCACCCCGAGATCGTGCTCGCCCACCACGGCGACTTCGGCAGCCCCGGTGCGGCGCGCAGCGCGGCGGCGGCGATCGCACTGGGTGCACACGATCGTCCGGCTCCGCGGTGGTTGCTCACCACAGATGTCGACGTGCAGCTCCCCCACGACTGGATCGCCTCCTGGGCGGCGACGCTGTGCGATGTGCACGGCGACGAGCGGGTCGGCGCGGTCAACGGGCAGGAGCAGCAGGACCACCTGCTCGAGCCGTTCCCGAACGCCCAGGCGCTCTCCGCCCGCTTCGGTGCCGTCGTCGAGCGCAGCGAGGAGCTGGTCGGCCCGACCAACCTCAACGGGGTCAACCACGCGGTCCGTACCGAGGCGTATGTCACCTGCGGTCCGTACCGCCAGCCGATGGGCGAGGGGCCCGACGGTCCGGTGGTGCTCGCCGGTGAGGACTGGGATCTCGGTGTGCGGTTGCGCCTCGCGGGGTACCGGATCGCGCCGGCCGAGGTGGCGGTGGCCGATCGCGGTCGGAGGCTGCTCGCCGACATCGTCGCCTACCTCGGCGGCACCGCGTACGAGGGGGCCTTCGGTCGGGTGGAGGGCGGTGGGCCCGCGGTCGACGTGAGCGACGCGCAGCTCGCCGGGCTGCTGCCCGGCACGGCCCGTCGGGCGTTGCTGCACTTCTACGCCAAGCCGCTGCTGGCCGTACCCCGCCTGCTCGACGGGCCGGTCGGCCTGCAGCCCGGCACCGTCGAGGAGATGCGCGCCTGGATGGCGGCGTGGCCCTCCCCCTCCTTCACCGAGTCGCGCAACGGCTTCCTGTACGGGCGGCTGCCCCGCTTCGTGGATGCCTTCGCCGCCACGGTGCTCGACCAACTCGATCTCACGTTCTAGGACGACCACGACCATGGCGCACGCCTCCCCCATCACCTGTCTGGATCACGACCCGGCATCGGGCAAGCTGCTGACCGGCGGCTACGACGGTCTGGTGATCTGCTGGCTCGACGAGGTCGAGCAGTGGCGGGTCCCCTTCGACGATCTCGTCAACGACGTGCGCTTCTCGCCCGACGGCGAGCGGGTGGCGGTGGCGGTGGCGGATCGCTTCGCCTTCGTGCTCGATGCGCTCGACGGCAGCGGGGTGCTCGCCCTCGGCCCCCACGGCGACGATGTGAACGTGGTGCGTTGGCTGCCCGGCGGCGACGGGCTGGTGTGCGTCATGGACCACCTCGACCCCGTGGTGCGGGTGTGGACCGCCGAAGGCGATCGGTCGGGTGCAGGCCGCACCTGGCAGGCGCGCCGCCTCGTCGGGCACGGCAGCGGCGTGTTCGGCGCCGCGCTCGACCCCGAGGCGCGCCGGGTGGCGACCGCGGCGGAGGACGGCACGGCACGCGTGTGGGATCTGGAGACCCTGGCCGTGACCCGGGTGCTGGAACATCCCGGCGACCCCGAGGCGATCGACTGGTCGCCCGACGGTTCGCTCATCGCCACCGGCTGCGACGACGGGCGGTGCCGCCTGTGGGATCCCGACTCGGGGGCGGTGGTGCGCACCCTCGACGACGCGGCCGCCGCGGTGCGCTTCGTCCGGTTCTCCGCCGACGGCGAGCGGCTCCTCGTGGGCGCCTACGACGCGACGATGCGGGTGTACGACACGAGCGACTGGACGGTGCGCGAGGCGTACACCGCCCCGTTCCAGTGGGAGCGGGCGGCGGTCGACACCGGGGCGCGGGTGGCCGTCGGCAGCTTCGGCGGCGCCCCGGTGTTCCATCCCGCTCCCGATGACGCCCCGCCGCCGCCCACCTTCGGGATCAACGCCCTCGCGGCGCACCGCGACACCCTCGCCGTCGCCCGGGACGACGGCTCGGTGCTCGCTGTCACCCTGGAGCGCGATGAGCTCGGCAACGTCATCCCGGGCGGGCTCGGCCCCCGCACCGTCGGCCGGCACCGCTCCATCGTGAACGCCGTCGCCTTCTCGCCGGACGCCCGTACCATCGCCTCCGCCGACTATCGGGGCGAGCTCCACCTGACCTCTTGGGACGGTGCCACCACCCGCATCGGGCAAGCACCGGAGGGCGGCCCGATCAACGCCGTGCTGTGGCATCCCGACGGTGCGTGCCTCTTCACCGCGGGCTACGACGGGGTGATCCGGCGGTGGACGGCCGACGGCCTGCCGATCGACAGCTGGCGGGCGCACCACGCGCCGATCAAGTCGCTCGCCTTCTCCGAACCCACCGGCCTGGTGGTGGCCGGCTCCTCCGACGGCACCCTCTCCGCCTGGTCGGACCATGAACCGGCCTGGCGCGCCGAGGCCGAGGATCTGGTGCTGGTCAACTCGGTGGCCGCCGACGCCGCCGGCGTGGTCGTCAGCGCATCGCGGGACCTGCTGGTGCGCCGCTGGGACGCGGCGACCGGTGCGCTGATCGAGGCCCTGCCGTCGGTGCACCGCAAGTCGGTCAAGTCGATCGCCACCACCGCCGACGGCACACGGCTGGTGAGCGGCGCCTACGACGGCACCGCGGTGCTGTGGCGATGCTCGCCGGCCGGCTGGAGCTGGAAGCGGCTGCTGCACCACGGCAAGCCAGGTGTGCCCGCCACCGGCTTCGGGTCGCCCGGCGGGACCGGCCTGGCCTTCACCGCGGGCTGGGACGGTTCGGTCGCCTGGTGGCATCTCGACGGCGGCGCCGCCGGTTCGGTGGATCTCACCCCCCGACGCTGAGCGGCGGCACCAGGGCCACGCTGTACAGTCCGTCGCCGCATTGCGGCCCAAGGGAGGAACCATGGATCTCGGGATCGCCGGCCGCTGGGCCATCGTGTGCGCATCGACGCAGGGCCTCGGCCGCGCCTGCGCGGAGGCGCTCGCCGCCGAGGGCGTCAACATCGTGCTCAACGGCCGCACGCAGGACCGGGTCGAGCGGGCCGTGGCCGAACTGGCCGCCGCCCACCCGGTTCAGGTGCGCGGTGTGGCGGCCGACCTGACCACCGCAGAGGGCCGCCAGGCCGTGCTCGCCGCCCACGCCGCCCCCGACATCCTCATCACCAACAACGCCGGACCCCAGCCCGGCCGCATCAGCGAGGTGACGGACGAGGATCTGGCCCGGGCTCTCGAGCTGCACTACTGGTCGCCCATCACGCTGGTGCGCGGCGTACTGGACGGTATGCAGAAGCGGCGCTTCGGGCGGATCGTGAACATCACCTCGGCCATGGTCACCACGCCCCGGGCGGCCATGGTCGCCTCCACCGGCGCCCGCACCGGCATGACCGCCGTGATGAAGGCGATCTCCAACGAGTCGGTCCGACACAACGTGACCATCAACTGCATCCTGCCCGAGCGCATCGACACCGGTCGCCAGGAGCAGATGGCCCACATCGAGGCGGAGCGTCACGGCATCTCCTACGACGAGGCCCGCCGCCGTCAGGCCGCCTCCATCGCCGCCGGCCGACACGGGCTGCCGGCGGAGTTCGGCGCGGCCTGCGCGTTCTTGTGCAGCGTGCACGGCAGCTTCATCAGCGGCGTCAACCTCCACCTCGACGGCGGCAGCTACCCCGGCCTGGTGTGATCGCCGCACCGGTCGCATCGTCGCTCCGTCGCATCGTCGCTCCGGCCGCGGCGGGCCCGCGCTCAGCGCAGGGCGTCCGCCAGGCGCACGGAGCGCACCGGCGCCGCCGGGCCGCCGGGCCGGGCCAACCGCTCGGTCACCCGGGCTTCGGCGAGGGGGGCGAGCCCGTCGAACAGCTCGACGAACAGAGCCCGGGCCGGTCCGCTGGGCCAGCGGGCGGGCAACAGCTCGACCGGCAGCGACGGATCGGCGTTGGACAGGGCGAACCACCGGTAGGTGAGGCGTGTCCGCTCGACCAGCGCCTCGTCCGGTCCGATGCGGTCCTTCCTCCACCGCTCCGCCACGGCGCGGTACTCGACGAGGAACCGGTCGTACTCCACCCGCAGCGGATCGAGCTCCCACGCCGCCAGCGGTGTCCGACGGCGGGCGCCGTCGATCGTCTCGCCCCGCACGACGGTGATGAGCAGCGGGTCGAGACCTTCAAGGGACGCGTCGAGCCGCTCGTCGGGCGCGTGGGGGGAGACCCAGAGCCCGTCGTAGAGCGGGGCGAAGCCCAGCCAGCGCAGGCGTCCCCGCAACAACGGGCGCAGCGCCCGGTGCTCCTCGGTGACCGAGAAGCCGACCAGCGTCCAACGCCCGTCCCAGCCCTCGAGGGCTCCGGTGAACGACAGCGTGCGATGGCGGCCCACGTCGAGCATCGAGCGGCACAGCGCGGTCATCCGGTAGTAGGTGTGCCGGCCGGCGCGCGACGGCACCAGGAGCTCCCGGCGGGCCAGGCGGCTCAGCGCCGCCCTGGCCCCGACCGAGGTGACCCCGAAGTCGGCGAGCAGCTCGACCAGCGCGGCCGACGGTGCCGGCTCGTCCTCCCCGAGGCCGTAGTCGCCCAGCAGCGTGAGCAGCAGGTGCTGCGGCGGGAACCCCGCCTGCAGGCGGGGAAGGTCCACCAGGTCGGCGCCCAGCAGCGAGGTCGACGGGTCCAGCTGGCGGAACACGGCGCCCTTGCTAGCAGGAGCACGGTTCGCAGTTCCGAATCGACCCGGCTGCTGCGCCGTCCCCGGCGCGAAGACTCGGCCCCACCGGGTGCGGATGGGACCTCCAGCAGGCGGCGGCCGGTGCATGTGTCGAAGTTCACGTTCGCGCCGACCGAGCACGGAAAGCAGGAAAGGAACCGCACAGAGCCGCATTACTGGATGGCGATCACCGTAGGCTCGGCAGTGGACGACGAGAACGCCGGGGCCCGATCCCCGGGATCGGACGTGGAGTTGGGTGTTGGATCGATGGACCTCCCCCTCCAGCGTCGGCGGTCAGGGTAGGCTGGCAAACCCGGTGTCCGGTCGCGCCAGGGTCACGTCGACCCTGGTCCGTCGGGGCAGCGAGCACATCGCAACCCTGGTCCCGTTCGGCGCGCACGAAGTCGGCCAGGACCGAACGGGTCGGCGGGTGGCCGCGCCAGCAGCCCCCTGGCTGGCGACGGTGCGCCGAACCGACCGAGAGGAGAGCAACGGATGGCACGAGGACGCGAAACCTTTGAGAAGCGTCGCCTCCAGAAGGTGCGGCAGGAGCGCAAGGCGGAGAAGGTGGTTCGGCGGGAGCAGCGCCAGGGCGAGACGACCGACGCTCCCGACGAGGCCACGTTGATGGAGCGCTTCCGGCTCATCAGCGAGCAGCACTCCGCCGGAGCCCTGAGCACCGAGGACTACGACGAGCAGCGCAAGGAGATCTTCGCCGCGCTGGGCCTCGGCGAGGACTTCTAGGCCCCCGGCCCCCCTTCTCGGGGGCCCCGGCGTCAGAACCAGCGTCGCGTGTCGACCACCTGGCACAGCTCCTCGCCGGCGCGGAACCGACGGCAGT
>JADLEF010000162.1 GCA_020846295.1 Acidimicrobiales bacterium | reverse complement strand
GGGGGTTGCCGCAGGCGCAGCGGGCGCGGGGGACGCCGTTGCGGTCGACGAGGACGGCGGTGCCGGCTTGGAGGACGGATTGGAGGGGGTTGGCGGTGCCGTTGGTGTAGCCGTGGTTGGTGACTCGGGTGTCGAGGCGGAGTTGGACGGGGGTGAGGGAGCGGATGTAGGTGGGGAGTTGGGCGATGGTGATGTTTTGTACGCCGGCCCAGGCTTTGGCGTGGTCGGGGTTCTGGGTGAGGAAGGTGATGAGTTGTTCGCGGTCGCACTGGGCGTCGTTGAGGGTGCCGCCGTAGAGGCCGACGGTGCCGCCGGCGAGGGAGGCGGTGCCTGCTTTGAGGTCTTTGGGGAGCAGGTCGCGGGCGAGTACGACGGTGGGGACCGGTGTTTTGAGGAGGTTGACGAAGGGGTTGGTGCCGACGCTGTCGGCTGGTTCGAGGAAGACCTCGGTGGGGTCGTCGTTGCCGCCGCTGCTGTTGGCGGCGAACACGAAGATCCCCCCACCCAACACCACCACCGCCGTGATGGCGGCGATGAGCAATGGGGTCCGCACGATGACGCGCCCGATCTGTCGCAACCCATCCATGCTTCCGCTCCTCTGCCCGCGTTCCGTGGACGGAAGTGTCGCCCGCTCCGCCTGAGGCGACAGCGGGGAATTCCCCGATTGCCGCCTCCCCGCCTATCGGGGAACTTCAACTTACCCTGACGATGGGACCGCCGAACGCGCCCTGAGATACGCCGCGGCGCGCTGATCGCGACAGATCCCTTCGGCTCCGAACGTTCAGCTGGGCAATTGCTTGCGCAGAGCGTTTTCTTCGTCGCGGAGTGTTTCGTACAGGGCTTGATCCCCCGCGACGCAGGCTTCGTAGCGACGCATCGTGGTGTTCACGATGGCGAGGGCCAGCGCAGGGTCGATCCCTGTCTGCAGATCGATGGCGACCCGTAGGCCGGGCGGGACTCGGTCGGTGTCGTCAGGGGACGAGCCGTACCGCTCGGCGGTGTTGGCCAGGAAGTCGGTGCACTCCGCGATGACGGCATCGGTGTCGGTGCCGATGCGGCGCAGGCGCGCCTCGGACTTGTTCACCGCATCGATGAAGGCGTCGAGCGGGGGCAGCTCGGCGGCGGGGTCGGTCGTGCCGACGGTCGTGCCGATCGTGGGCGCGGTGGTGGCACCGGTGGTGGCGGACGTCGTCGCGCCGTCGACGGATGTGCTCGTCGTGGTGCTGGTGGTCCCCCCGGTGCCGGTGCCGGTGTCGCCGCCGTCGCGGTCGCCGAGGGCCAGGACGCCGACGATGCCGACCGCACCGACGAACGCCCCGATGCCCACCGCGCTGAGCCAGCGCTGGCGGGAGGGTCGGGTCGGCGGTGGGGGCGAGGCGTCCTCGAAGGCGATGGTGCGGGCGGGCCCGGGCGTCTGCAACGGCGGTGCCCCGACCGGCGGTGCCCCGACGGGCGGCGTCGCGACGGTCGGCGGTGCTGCGGCAGCCTGTGGTGTCGCGACCGGTGGTGCTGCGGCGCCTGGCGGTGCTGCGGCGGGCGGCGGGAGGCTCGCCCGCGCGGAGGTGGTCGTCGGCGGTGCATCGGGCGCGCCTGCCGCAGCTGCGGTGACCGGCACGGGCGGGGGGACCGGTGGCGGCGGTCCGGCGAGGGGCGGACCGTTGGGCGGGGGAGCGAAGGCGACCTGTTCGGGCGTTGCCTCGGCGCCCGCGTCCGCGGGGGTGACGATGACGGCGGGTGCGTCCTGCGGGGACACGTCGGCGGGTGCGGTGCCGGCGGCGACGAGCGCGGCGCCGAGGGCCACCGCGTGCTTGGGGTGGATGTCGAGCGCCACCGGCCGGCCCAGGCGGGCGCTGATGAGCTGGCTGACGAGCGGGATGCGCGAGCTGCCGCCGACAAGCAGCACCGCGTGCAGGTCGGCCGGGGTCAGCCCGGCCGCTTCCAGCGTGTACTGCAGCGCGTCGGTCGTGTACTCCAGCGTCGGGCGGATCAACGCCTCGAACTCGCTGCGCACCACCCGGATCTCGTCGCGGATGGGCCCGACGCGCACGGCGATGGCGGTATCGGTCTCCACCGACAGCGCCTCCTTGGCCGCCACGCAGGACTGCCGCAGCGCCACCAGGTCGGCCACGATCGAAGGGTCGGCGTGGTCGAGCCGGTCGGCGCCCTCGGTCATGCCCAGCACGTGGCGGAACAGCGCTTCGTCGAAGTCGATGCCCCCCAGCCGCTCCACGCCGCCGGGATCGCCCACGAGGGCGTAGCGCTCGCCGTGGTCCTCGAGGATGGCGACGTCGAAGGTGCCGCCCCCCAGGTCGTACACCGCCACCCGGGCGCCCTCCGGCGGGCGGTCGTGGGCCGCGTAGGCCAGCGCCGCGGCCTCCGGCTCGCTGATGAAGGTGACCGTGCGGGGGTTGTGGCCGGCCAGTTGCACCGCGGCCCTCAGCACGTCGATCTTGAACGTGCCCCAGTTGGCCGGATGGGTGAGCACCATGGCGGCGGGTGGGCCGCCCTCCAGCTCGCTGACCCGGTCGAGGGTGTGCTGCAGCAGCTTGGCGGTGAGCTGTTCGGCCGAGAACGGGCTGCCGCCGAGCAGCAGCGGCACGCTGTCGCCCAGGCGGCGCTTGAACTCGCGGGCGACGCGGTCGGGCTCGATGACCGAGCGCCGTTCGGCCGCCTCGCCGATCAGGATCGTGCCGTCCTCGCGGACGAGCACGAGCGAAGGGATGGTGGTGTTCCGCGTGCCGAGCTCGGCCATGTGCCAACGGCCGCCGCCGCTGCTGCCGCCGCCGGGCGACACCGGACGATCCTCGCCGAGGGTGTGCACGGCGACCGCGGTGTAGGTCGTGCCCAGGTCGATGCCGACGACGTAGCGAGAGGAACCTTTCGTCACCAGCACCAGCGTCTAGCACGACTTCGGGTGGTTCCCTCGGTCATCGGCGCAGCAGATCGACCCGAGGGCACCCTCCGCACTCGCCAGGCGCCGCTCGGTGAAGACGGGCCCATCGAGGCGTGGTCAGCCGATGACCCTGCCCTCCGCGTCGCGCACCTCGGGTTCGCGCACCCGTACCCGCGGGTCGCCGAACTTGCGGTCGCGGTCGGCGAAGGCGCCCTTGAGCCCGCCCTTTCGGACGGCGTCGAAGTACTCCTGGGTGCCAGGGGCGCGGTGGGCCCTGGCGTCGGTCTCCGCCGCGTAGCGCTGCAACGTGCGGGCGCCCATGAGCTCCATGCCCATGTTGATCACCCGCTTGTTCGACGAGAGCAGGTCCGGATCGATCAGCGCCAGGCGCGCCGCCAGCGAGCGCACCTCGGCATCGAGCAGGTCGGCCGGCACCGACTTCATGACCAGGCCGATGAGGGCGGCGTCCGACCCGGAGATGAGGTCGCCGGTCATCGTGAGCCGCTTCGCCCACTGCGGGCCGGCGTGGTAGAGCCACATCGAGTTGGGCAGGCTGCCGAGGTTGCGGGCCGGTGGGAACCCGATCAGGGCGTCGTCGGCTGCGATGACCATGTCGCAGAACAGCGCCACATCGGTGCCGCCGGCCAGGCAACGCCCGTGCAGCTGGCAGATCGTCGGCTTGTGCATGTCCCAGAGCACCCGCAGGCGCTGGGCGTTGCGCTCGAGGTGCCACGAATCGTCGTCGATGGTCTTCGTGCCGCGCCGCGGCCGGTCCTTCTGGGAGGAGAAGTCCTGCATGCCGGCGAGGTCGTAGCCGGAGCAGAAGTCCGGCCCGGCGCCCTTCAGCACCACGCAGTGCACGGCCTTGTCGTCATCTGCGTCCCACAGCGCCGCCTCGAGCTCCTCGATCAGCACCCGGGACAGCGCGTTGCGCTTTTCCGGGCGGTTCAGCGTGACGGTTGCGTACCCGTCGGTCACGTCGTAGGCGATGCACTCGTAGTCGGCCATGGCGGGAACCTACCGGGTCCTCCCGCGGCGCGCTCGCGGCGTCGGCTCGGCGAGGGCCGGAACTCTAACTGTGTCAGCCGTCACAGCTCGACGGCGGCGTGGGCTACGGTCCGATCGGCGGATCATCCAAACGGCGTACTTCCGGGAGCGATGCAATGCGACTCGATCACCTCCATGCCCACCTCTCCCGTCGGCAGGTGCTCGGCGGGGCGGCCAAGCTCGGCGCCGCCGGCGTGGCGGCCAACCTCGTCGGGGGCGCCCTCGGCGGGCTCGCGGGTGCCTCCGGCCACGACGGCCACGATGGCCACGGCGGCGACGACGGCCCGGGGGGCAGCTTCGATGGCGGCGACGGCCACATCCCGACCGGTACCTTCGACGACACGTTCTCGCCCAGCGGCGCCGCCGACGGCAGTTGGACGGCGGAGTCGACCGCCCGGTACGGCGCGGCCGACCAGCGGGGGACCCTCAACGAGGTGGACGCCGAGAAGACGGCCAAGGCGATGGCGTTGCTGGCCGGCGCGAAGCAGGTCGTCACCTACAACATGGGCCATACCATGCGGAAGGGCTTCCCCGGCTACGTGACGTTCCCGCCTCGCAGGTTCGAACAGCGCCTGACCGCGCTCGGGTACACGCCGAAGGATCCCGCCTTCTTCACCGCCTCGGCGACCGGGTTCGAAGGCGAGGACGAGTGGCGCGCAGCCGACCGCGAGCGCGGGCCGCTCGGCTACCTGCAGGGGACCACCGGCATCGGCCCCAACAACGTCAGCGTGCACGAGGAGCGCTTCCCCGAGGGAGGCACCTACCAGCTCGCCACCCAGCTCGACAACCTCAACCACGTCGGCGTCGGCGCCTACTTCTACAACGGGAACATGGGTCCCGACATCGCGGCGCCGACCGGGACCAAACGCCTCGGTATGGAGCACGTGGGTGCCTTCGTGACCAGGGGCATCCTGCTCGACGTCCTCGCCTACAAGCAGAAGACCGATCCCTCCGCCGTGATCACCGTCAACGGCAAGCCGATGCTGGCGGACACCTACCGCATCACGGTGGCCGACCTGCAGGGGACCATGAAGTGGGAAGGTCTCG
>JADLEF010000161.1 GCA_020846295.1 Acidimicrobiales bacterium | reverse complement strand
TCGGTGTCCACCCGGAATCTCAGGCCGACGAGGTCGTACTTCTCATGAAACCCGAGGTCCTCCCGGAAGAAGTGATCTGACCGTGACAGCGATTCAATGAGCTGTTCTAGACGCTCCTGTCCGTTGACTGTAGGGAAGAGCAGAGACACCGTTGCGATCTTCCCATTTCGGCGGAGCCGAGAAACGACCTCATCCATCGATTCCGGATCGTGCATAACCTCAAGGTGCCAACTATGCGCTACGGGCTTGTGTGCAGCAAAGGCAGCGAAGCTACAGCCCGCGTGGTGCTGGCGATAGTGCTGAAGGTTTCCTTCGAGAAGGGCGTCGTTCGACTCGGTCATGCTTCACCATCGCACCCCCGTCGTCGGCTGGAGCAGGCGGCAGGGGCGAACTCCGTCGCTCACATTACCGCTACGTTCCCGCTCGGACGGCGATCTTGTCGACAGCATCCTCAGTACCAGCAACCGCTGCGAGCAAGGATGCCAGGGAGGACGCCGACACGTTCGGTCCGCAGTGAGCGGAGCAGCGCCTGCGGGCAGCGAAGGAGGCCGTCGGCGGTGCGGATTTGGAGGTGGAGGTGGGGGCCGCTGGATCGGCCCGTGTTGCCGGAGGTGAGGATCTGGGTTCCGGCGGCGATGGTGGTGCCGGCTGCGACGTGGACTCCGTTGCCGTGGCAGTAGGCCCAGCGCGTTCCCTCGTCGTCTTCGATCGTGACGCCGATGCCGCACGTCTGGCATCCGGCCGAGTTCTGGCCGCAGCCACGGTCCCACCAGTTGTACGGCCAGTACTGGACCGTCACGACCCGCCCCCCTCGGATGGCGTAGATCGGGGTTCCAGTCGGGAGCATCCAGTCCCAAGCCGGATAGGTGTGATGAGGTTCGTCGACGGGTGCCGTGGCGAACAGGTCTGCCGGGCCAGGGATCGCATAGCCGTCGGCGAACGGGATGATCGCTTCGCCAGGAGCGCATGACCCTGCTGAGGTTGTGCCGTCGCCGCCGGTGAGTTGCCGGTCGTACTCGGCAAGCCATCGCTGTTGGTACTGGCGAGGCGTGAGGACGTTGCCTGCCGATGGCACGGGCACCTGGTCCCACGTTGGCGATGTCGGGCCTGGCAGGTGGCCGATGAACCAGACGACGGACACGACGCTCACGTCGCCGTCGTTGGCGTCGAGGACGCGGCGGACGTTCTCGGCGGCCTTGGCGTCCTGCACCGCTGGTGGTGCCTGCCATGCCTGTGCGTAGCCGCCGTGGTTGGCCCAGGTGGAGTCGATGAACTGGTAGGCGCCGGATGCACTCGACCCTGCGGCACGCGCGGTGTAGTCACCGCCGGACTCGAGCGTTCGGATCGTTGCGAGGATCGGTGCGACGTCACCACCGGCCGCGCATCCGATGCCGGGATTGTCGCCCGTCGCGAAGACGACGGGGAATGCGACAAGCGCGAGCACGAATCCGACGATCGGGAGAGCGAGGAGCTTCATCTCCTCTGTCGCACCCTCGGGGCGACCGGTTCGTGACAGTCGACGTGCCGGTCGTCTCGATGTCGTCCGGGTGTCGCGATCTGCCGCCGACGTGGGTGGGTTCACCGGTGATCGACACCCCGAGCAGCGGTGTGTCGCAGACACCAAGGAGGTGTGCCATGCCGGTGAGGAATCGAGCGCGTCTGTCGGTCGGGCTGATGCTCGTCGCCAGCGGAGTACTGATGGGCGCGTCGCCCGTGTGGGCACAGGTGCCCGATCCAGCCCCGGACAGTTCGCTTCCGGGCGGGGCCCTGATCACTCAGGTGCTCGGCTGGCTGAAGTACGCGAGCATCGCCGCTGCGGTCGCCGGGCTGCTGATCGGCGGGATCGCGACGGGCGTGGGCCACTTCGGCTCGTCGTACAGCGCGAGCTCAGCCGGTCGGAAGTGGGTGCTCGGTGGTATCGGTGCGGCGATGCTCGCTGGGCTCGCTCATACGATCGCCACGACCGTCTACAACGCAAGCTGACATGCGGCGCGTGATGGTTGTGAGCGCTGCGGTACTCGTCGCCGCGGCGGCGGTCGGTCTCCGCACGTGCACTGCTGCGGGCCCTGAGGCGGCTCCACCGAGGTCAACCCCGGCCGTCGCGCCGGATGAGGTGCGGCCGGCGACCGGTCTGCGCACCGAACGGCTTGGCGTGCCGATCGGGTGGAGTCGCGACGCCACAGGTGCTCGCTCCGCTGCTGTGTCGGCTGTGTCGCTGACCGGGGAACTCGCCCGAGCGGGCTTCATCACACGGTCCGACATGATCGAGGTCCTGGCTTCGCGCCGCTACGGCACGACACTCGCAGATCTGTCGGCAGCGCAGCTCGACGCCTTCATCGACGACCTGGCAGGCGAAGGTCTCACACCTGCGCAGCTGCTGCTCCAGGAGCTCCCACTCACCGCCTTCGTGGAGTCGGCATCGGCCGACACGGCGACGGTGCAGGTGTGGGCGCTGCTCGTCGCCGGCGGAGACCGCCTCGGATCGCCGAGGCAGCTGTGGCGAACGGTGACCGTCGAGTTGGTGTGGGAGGACGGCGACTGGAAAGTCGACGGATGGACGGTCCGCCCGGGCCCGACGCCGGCGCTCGCCACCAACGCCCCAGTCGCGTCGCTCGCCGAGTTGCGCGAGGTCACGGCGTGGCCACCCGTGGGAGGTGCGTGACATGTTCGATTGGGTCATCGGCGGTCTCGGCGACCTGTTCGGGTTCGGCCTCAACGCCATCGGAGAGGCGGTCGGCTGGGCATGGGACAAGGTTGTGACCGGCATCTACACCTGGCTCGCCAACGGCTTGGCGCTGCTGGTCGAGTGGGTGTGGTCGGTGCTCGACTCGGGGACGACACCACGGGTCACGGCCGGCTGGTTTGCCAACGACCTCGCCGTGCAGTTGGGCGTGCTCGCCCTCGCCGTCACGGTGGCGATGATGCTCGCCTCCGGCATCCAAGCAGCACTCGCTGGCCGACCGGAGCAGATCCTCGACGCCATCCGCCAGGGCATCTGGTCGATCGTGGCGTCAGCCCTGACGGTGACAGTGATCGACCTCCTGTTGGGTCTCGTGGACGAAGCCTCCGCCATGGTCTGGCAGTCGGGCCGAGCCGACCTCGTCAGCATGATCGAAGGGATCGTCGTGGTTGCGACCACGACCGGACCGCTCGCCACGACATTCGTCGGGCCGCTGTGCCTGCTCGTCGGATTCGTCGGGCTCATCGGCCTGGTCCTGTCGCTGATGATGCGGTCGTCGCTGATCTACCTCGCCGCAGCGTTGGCACCGCTGGTGTGGTCGGCCAACGTGCTGCCGCTGTTCCGTGGCACGGCCCGCAAGCTGATCCACCTCACCGTTGCGCTGATCGTGTCGAAGCTGGCGATCGTCGTCAGCCTCGTCGTCGCGGTGAACCTGATCGCACACCCATCCGGCGACGCCGACAGCACGTCGATCATCAACGACGGCGCCGCCGCGGTCGGAACGCTCATGTCAGGCTTCGTGTGCTTCCTGATCGGCGCAGTGTCGCCGCTGGTGCTCTACAAGCTGATGCCGACCGTCGAGGGAGCGATCGTCGGCGCAGGCGTCGCAGGCGGATGGACCCGCGGCGCGACGACAGCTGCCCATACGGCATTGATGGTCAAGAGCCTCGGAGCCTCCGCCGCAGGGTCCGCAGCAACCAAGGGCGTTGCCGGTCAGGCCGGTGCTCGGGGGGCAGCCGGTTCGTCGGCACAGCGGGGAGCGATCCCCGGTCTCACGGGAGCCGCGTCCGGCAGCAATCCATCATCGACCGGGTCCGCTTCGTCTGGCTCGCAGGCCTCGACCTCGGCGGGATCGAGTTCGAGGCCGAGTACCTCGTCGAGCGCTGAAGGCGGTGGTGCTGCGCGCTCGACTCGGGCGTCGACGCCGACGCTGCCGCCGACACGCGAGCGGCGGCAGCCGCCGCGTTCGGCAGGCGTGGCGGCGGACGATTCCGCGTCCGGAGATGACAACGATGAGTGAGGCACGGGCGTACCGGTTCGCCGACTCGAATCGGCCAGGGCTGCTTCTGGGACTCAGCGCACGGCAAGCGGTCCCGATGATCGTCGGTGCCGTCGTCCTCGCCGTCGCGCTCCAGACGCCGTTGCACCCGCTGGTCGGTCTCATCGGTCCGGCAGTCGGTTCGGTCCTGGCCTTCGGGCGGTGGCGTGGCGCCCCCGTCGCGGAGACGCTCGTGCCTGGTGCCCGGCTCTACGGGTGGCGGGCGATCCGTCGCGGGCGGTGGGTCCGACCATCACTCGTCGGCGACAACACCAACCATGCGCTACCCGATGCGCTTCACGGGCTCGAGCTCCTCGAACCATCCGACCGTCCGCTCGGGGTCATCCGAGACAAGGCCGCTGGCACGGTGACCGCTGTGCTTCGGGTGCGCGGCTACGGGTTCCCGTTGGCGGGAGCGGTCGAGCAGGACGTGATGCTCGGTGCCTGGGGAGCTGCGCTCTCACCGCTCGCTCGCGAGCAGTCCCCGGTGCGTCACGTGGTGTGGCACGAGTGGAGCCACCCCGTCACCAGTGACACCCACCGTGCGTTCCTCGACGCCGTCGGGATCGAACAGCGACGCCACGACCCCACAGTGGCGGACTACCTGGCGCTCGTCGACGAGCAAGCGCCGGCGACGATCGCCCACGAGGTCCTCGTCGCAGTGACGATCGACATGCGCCGCGTCCGAGCGCGACGGTCGATGAAGTCCCCGCTCGGCGCCGCCGTCGACGCACTGTTCGACGAGTCGCGTCAGCTTGCGTCACGGCTCGAAGCGGCGGGCCTCGACGTCGACCCTCCGATGTCGGCATTGGAACTCGCCAGCGCGACCCGGGTCCGCAGCGCACCCGACCGCGCCGCTCAGGTGCTAGCCCTCACGCGCTCTCTTGCGGCAGCGGCACGGCGAGGAGCGTTCGAGTGGGGACCGATGGTCGTCGAACCCGACTGGCGCCACGTGCACGTCGATGACGCGTTCCACCGCAGCTATCGCGTTGCCGGTTGGCCCCCGCTGCCTGTGCCGGCCGACTGGTTGTCGCGACTGCTCGCCGACACTCACTGCGTCCGCACGGTCAGCGTCGTGATGGAGCCGGTGCCGATGGGGCGCGCGGCGCGGGCCGCCGATCGCGAGGTGATGGCTCGCGAAGCTGACAGCGACCTCAAGGAACGCAAAGGCTTCCGAGTCAACGCACGCGAACGCAAGCGGCTCGCCGACGCGGAACGCCGCGAGCACGAACTGTCCGAAGGACACGCCGAGTTCCGCTTCGTCGGACTCGTCAACGTGACCGCTTCGACGCTCGAAGATCTCGATGACGACTGCACCGTGATCGAGCAGGCCGCAGCACAATGCCTGCTCGATCTCCGACCGCTCGACGCCCGCCACGACCAGGGCTGGGTGGCATCGCTCCCGCTCGGCCGAGCCCTCGCTCCCGGATTCACGCCATGAGCACGACCAGCGACCACCTGCCCGACGATGGCCGGCCCGGTTGGCGCCGAGCACCCGGGCTGCGAATCGAACGCCACCGGTCGACGATGGCACACCTCTCGTCGGTGTACCCGTGCCACACCGACACCGGGTTCGGCGAGCGAGGGCCATACATCGGGGTCAACGTCACCGGCGGCGGGAGCGGGTTCTTCTACGACCCCTTCGAGCTGTACCCGATGCATCTGACCAACCCCAACGTTGCGATCGTCGGTGATCTCGGCTTCGGCAAGTCAGCACTGGTGAAAGCGATGCTCGGCCGTGAGCTCGCCGTGTACGGGTCGAAGCGACAGGTCACGATCCTCGACCCCAAAGGCGAGTACGGGCCCTTCGCCGCCGCCCACGGGTTGCCCGTCATCAGGTTGCGGCCAGGTGGCACCGACCGGCTCAACCCACTCGACGCACGCGGCGACCCCACCGAGACCGTGCGGCGGCAGTCGTTGGCGACCGCTCTCGTCGCCGGTGTGCTCGGTCGGGGCCTCGACCCAATCGAAGACGCCGTGCTCGGGTGGACAATCACGACCCTCGCGCGTCAAGAGCGGCCGTTCACGTTCGTTGACGTCGCAGCCACACTCGCGAACCCTGCGGAGGAGCTGGTGGCGCTCTCACGACGGACACCGCTCGAACTCACACACGCAGCGACGCCGGTGATCTTCGCCGTCGAC
>JADLEF010000160.1 GCA_020846295.1 Acidimicrobiales bacterium | reverse complement strand
GTCGGCTCTGTGCCGCGCTGGCCATCACCGGGAGCGATGACGGGGCCGATCTCACCGATCCCGCCGCTCCGCTGCGCCTTGCCATGCCTCCCGGCTTCGCGATGCCTCCCGGCTTCGCGATGCCTCCTGACGAACCGATGCCTTCGGGCGATGCCATGCCTTCTGGCGATGCCATGCCTTCTGGCGATGCCATGCGGCTCGGTATGGTAGGGCCCCGGCTGGGGGAGGTGCCGCCGTGGTGCCCGCCGCCGGAGCGGGTGTGCTGCACCACCCGCATCGGGATCACGAAGGCGGCGGAGCTGCCGCGCCGGTGGCTCGAGCTCGGCAACCGCTCGGTGTCCCGGCCGCCGGGGCGCCGCTAGCCTGCGACGCTGTGGAACCGCTCCGTCCGGCCGATCTGACTGCGTCGCGATCGCTGCGCCGGGCCCGCGAGGAGCTCACCGCCGCGCTGTCGCTCGACGACCCGGTGGTGGAGGCGTTCCGGGCCCGCATGCTCGCCTTCGTCGACACCCATGCGGACGCACTGCTGCGCAGCTGTGCGCCGGGCCACCTGACCTCCTCTGCGTTGGTCGTCGACGCCGCCCGCGAACGGGTGCTGGTGCTGGAGCACCGCAAGCTGCGCCGGTGGTTCCAGCCCGGCGGCCACGCCGACGGTGAGGCCAACCTGGCCGCCTCGGCGCTGCGGGAGGCGAGCGAGGAGAGCGGCATCGACGGCCTGGTCGTGTTCGGGCCGGCGATCGATCTGGACATCCATGAGGTGCGCCCGCCGGCCGAGGCGCCCCACGACCACCTCGATGTGCGCTACCTCGTGCTCGCTCCAGCGGGAGCGGTGGCGGCGCACAACCACGAGTCCACCGGGCAGGCGTGGGTCACCGAGTCGCAGCTCGATGGCTACGGGCCCGATGCGGGGCTGCGCCGGTTGGTGCGGCGGGGCCTCGCCCTCGCCGCCACGTTGCCGGCGGCGCGGTAGCCGTCGCGGTCAGACGTCCCCTGGGGTCTTGCAGGAGGGCATGTCGTTCACCGTGGCGAAGTTGTCCATCGACTTGGTGTAGTCCTGCTCGTTGCGGGCGGTGAGCTTGAACAGGGCGTCCTCACCGGTGGCCAGGATCTCGGTGTACGCCGCTCGATCGGTCAGGTACTGGTCCCAGTCGACGAGCCACTGATCGACGATGTTGCGGTCGAAGTCGTTGGTCGGTCGCAGGGTTGCCAGCTCCCGGCGAAGCTCGGCGATCGCGGCGTTGGCCTGGCGCAGGGTGGCGGCCCGGTCGATCGGATCGGTGGCGGCGGCCGCCGGCTCGAGGCCGAGGACGAACGCTCGCGTGGGCGCGCACAGCGCCTCCGCCTGCGCGGCGTAGGCGGGGTCGCGCAGCGTGTCGGGGGGGTCCTTGCGCGCCGCTCCGGAGAACGCATAGGTCCACAGCCCGAACGAGCCGGCCACGATGATCGCGGTGATGACGCCCGTGGGCCGGCGGTACCAGGGCCGCCGGGGCTTGGAGTCCGCCGCGGGCGAGGCTGGGGTCATGGTGGTCACGCTGCGTTCACGCTTTCGTCGTGGTCGTTGGGTCCGGCGCGTCCTGCGCACCGTTGCCGCCCCCGGCGGCGGAGGTGGGGGACGCGGTGGTCGGTGGCGACGTTGAAGGAGGGGAGCTCGGCGTCGGCGCGGTCGGGCCGGTCGGGCCGCCGCCGACGGCGGTGGTGGTCGTCCCGCCGGGAGCGGGCTGGCCGGCGACGGTGGTGGTGGTCCCCTCGACAGGCGCGGCCGCCGGGCGCTCGACGAAGGGCCGCACCGCCGCCTCGGGTGCGGCGAAGGGCTCGACGGCCTGCCCGGTGGTCGCCGCGCTGGTGAAGAGCTGGAAGATCTCCGCCGGCCACGAACCACCGGTGACGGTGAGCGGGGTGGTGGGCGGCACCATGGCCAGCCGCTGTTGGGCGTAGCCGACCCACACCGCCACCGCGAGCTGCGGGGTGTAGCCCACGAACCATGCGTCGCGGTACTCCTCCGCCGTCCCCGTCTTGCCGGCCACCGGTCGGTCGATCTGGGCGGCGGTGCCGGTGCCGCGCTCGATGACCTGTTCGAGCACGGCGGTCAGCTGGTCGGCCGTCTCGGTCTCGAGCACGCGGGTCTGGGTCTGGGGCGCCTGGTAGAGGACCGTGCCGTTGGCGTCGGTGATCAGGCTGACGAACTGGGGGGCGACGCGCAGCCCCCTGTTGGCGAAGGTGGCGTAGGCGTCGGCCATCTCGAGCACGGTGACGTTCTCGGTGCCGAGCACGAGCGCGGGCACGGGCTCGAGGGGGGATTCGATGCCGAGCTCGTGGGCCATCGCCACCGCCGCCTCGGGGCCGACCTCGAGCATCAACTGTGCGTAGACCGTGTTGTAGGAGCGGATCGTGGCTTCGACGAGGTTGACCGTGCCACCGCCGGCCCCGCCGTAGTTGCGGACGGTCCACTCCTCGTCGCCGGGCGCCAGGTCGAAGGTCATCTCCGGGGATGCCTTGTAGACCTTGTTCAGCGCAGTCCCCGAGTCGAGAGCGGCGGCGAGCACCATCGGCTTGAAGGTGGAGCCCGCCTGCCGGCCGGCGCCCATGGCCAGGTTGACCTTGGCGTAGGGACTGTCGCCGAAGAAGTCGCGCCCTCCGACCATGGCGAGCACCCTGCCGCTCGACGGCTCGATGGCGACGAGCGCGGCGTCGGGCTGGCTGACCGGATCGGGCAGCACCTCGGCGATGGCCTTCTCCCCGAGGGCCTGCAGGTCGAGGTCGATGGTGGTGTAGATGCGCAGCCCCCCGCCGAAGAGGAGGTTGCGGCGGGCCTCCTCGGTGTCACCGAATCGGCCGTCGCCGAGGATGAACTGCTTGACCTCCTCGACGAAGTGCCCGGCGGGGAAGCGGTCCTCGGCGCTGAACTCCTGTTTGAGCTGGAGTGGTGCGGCCTTGGCGGCGAGCTGATCGGGCACGGTGATCTTGCCCTCGGCGAGCAGCTCGCCGAGCACCAGGTTGCGCCGCTCGATCGCCGCCTCGGGGGCGACGTAGGGGTCCGTGGCGCTGGGGGACTGGATGAGCGCGGCGAGCAGCGCCGACTGGGCCAGGTCGAGCTGGCCGACGGGTACCCCGAAGTAGGTCTGCGCCGCAGCCTGGGCCCCGTAGGCGCCGTGGCCGAAGTAGATGGTGTTGAGGTACAGCTCGAGGATCAGCTCCTTCGAGGTGGTCCGTTCGAGCTGCCAGGCGAGGGACATCTCCTTGAGCTTGCGGTTGACCGTCTGCTGAGGGTTCAGCAGCGCGTTCTTCACGTACTGCTGGGTGATGGTCGAGCCACCTTGGGCGATGCCGCCCTCCGTGGCGTTGGCCTTGGCCGCCCGGAGCACGGCCTGCAGGTCCACCCCGTTGTGCTCCCAGAACCGCTTGTCCTCGATGGCGACGACGGCGTCGATCAGCGAGCGGGGGAAGTCGGCGTACGGCACCGCCTGGCGGTTCTGCTCGGCGTGCAGGATGGTCAGCAGCGTGCCGTCACCGGCGAAGATCCGCGACGACTCGGACATCTGCGGGATGACGGGGGTGATGTCGGAGCGCCGGTAGCTGCAGGCGGCCAACACCGATGCGCACACCACCAGGGCGAGCAGGGCGCGGCTGATCCGGCGGAGGGCCATGGCTCCATCATCGCGGCTGGCGCCCGTCTACACCCGTCGCCGGGCAATGCAGTTGGAACCGCGTGGGATGGGAGGGCAACCTTGCCCCGTGAGCGACAAGGGATCCGCCGTCATCGACGACCTGCTGGCCCGGGGCCTGGTGCAGGACAGCACCGACCTCGACGCGCTGCGCCAGCGCTGCGACCGGGGGCCGATCACGCTCTACTGCGGCTTCGACCCCACCAGCGACAGCCTGCACGCCGGCAACCTGCTGATGCTGTTGAACCTGCGCCGCTTCCAGGAGGCCGGCCACCGCGCCATCGCGCTCGCGGGTGGCGCGACGGGCATGATCGGCGATCCGAGCGGTCGCTCGGAGGAGCGGAACCTCCTCGACGACGACCAGCTGGCCCGGAACCTGGAGGGCATCGTCCCCCAGCTGCGGCGCTTCCTCGACTTCGACGGTCCGAACCCGGCGCGCCTGGTCGACAACCGCTCGTGGACGGTGGCCACCAGCGTGATCGACTTCCTGCGCGATGTCGGCAAGCACGTGACCGTCAACCAGATGCTGGGCAAGGAGTCGGTGCGCAGCAGGCTCGAGGGCACCACGGGCATCTCCTACACCGAGTTCAGCTACATGCTGCTCCAGGCGAACGACTTCTACGAGTTGCACCGTCTCGAGGGCTGCGAACTGCAGATCGGAGGCAGCGACCAGTGGGGCAACATCGCCACCGGCATCGATCTCATCCGCAAGCGCAGCGGCGCGCACGCCCACGGCCTGACCAGCCCGCTGCTGGTGCGCAGCGACGGCACGAAGTACGGCAAGTCCTCCTCGGGGGAGAACCTGTGGCTCAGCGCGGCGCGCATGAGCCCGTACCGCTTCTACCAGGGCTGGATCGGCGTTCCGGACGAGGACGTCCGCAAGCTGCTGCTGCAGCTGACGCTGCTGCCGGTGGCCGAGGCCGAGGGTCTGGCCGGCGAGCACGAGGCCCGACCGGAACGGCGGCTCGGGCAGCGTCGCCTCGCCCGGGAGCTGACGCGGTTGGTGCACGGCGAGGAACAGGCCGCACTGGCGGAGACGGCCACTGCGCTGTTGTTCGAATCCGGCGATCCGATGCAGGCCGATGCGGAGTCCTGGGCGATGTTGGCGGGGGAGATCCCCTCTGCCGAGATCGGGCGCCAGCGTCTGGTCGACGGCGCCGTGCCCGTCGAGCTGTTCGCCGAGCTCGGGCTCGCCGCGTCCAAGGGCGAGGCGCGGCGGTTGCTGGAGCAGGGCGGGTGGCAGGTCAACGGGCAGCGTCTCGATGGCGATCGCCGGTTGGGGGTCGGCGATCTCATGGCCGACCGGTACATGCTCGTGAGACGAGGCAAGAACCGATACCATCTGATTGTGGCGGCCTGACCGCCCTCCGCTCTACTGGTCGACCCTTCCGAGAATTCTCGGAAAAAGGGTTGACGCTCCCTGCCCTCTCCACTAGTGTCTCCCTTCGCCCCACGGGAAACCAGATGGGGCACCGCAGCTCTGAAGCGCCTCTGGCCCCTCATCTGCAACGAGTGACACTGGGCTTTCGGGTCTTGCGTTCCTTGAAAACG
>JADLEF010000159.1 GCA_020846295.1 Acidimicrobiales bacterium | reverse complement strand
GGTGGAGACGCTGTCCGGCGGCAACATCCAGCGCGTCATGCTGGTGCGGGCGCTGCGCGAACCGGCCTCGCTCGTCGTCGCGGCGTACCCGTCGCGCGGCCTCGACATCGCCACCACGCGCCGCACCCAGGAGCTCCTCCTCGAGCAGCGGGCCCAGGGGGCGGGGGTCATCGTGATCTCGGAGGACATCGACGAGCTCATCGCGCTGTCGGACCGCATCGCCGTGCTCCACGAGGGGACCATCGCCGGCATCGTCACCCCGGCCCAGGCGGACCGCTACCTCATCGGCCGCCTCATGCTCGAGGGTGCCGTCGCCGCAGGGGCGTCGGCGGCATGACGACCATCGCCATCGCTCCGACCCGGGTCGACGTGCGACCCGCGGTGCTCGCCGTGCTGCGCTGGATCGTCGCCATCGCCGGCGCGCTGGTCATCTTCGGCGTGCTGATGTGGACCAAGGGCGCCAACCCGCTCACCGCGTACAGCTCGATGTTCGAGACCCTCACGCGCGACACCGCACTGTCCGGCATCGTCATCAAGGCGACGCCGCTCATCCTGGCTGCTCTGGCGGTGGCCGTGCCGGCTAGAGCCGGGTTGGTCAACGTGGGCGGCGAAGGGCAGCTGGTGATGGGCGGGGTGGCCGCCGCCCGCGTGGCCCGGCTGTTCGGCCCCGGCGCACCGGGCGGGCTCGTACTGGTCGGTATGGCGGTGGGCGCGGCGCTCGTCGGTGCGGGGTGGGCGGCCGTCGGCGGCCTGCTGCGGGTACGGGTCGGCATCAGCGAGGCGGTGACCACGCTGTTGCTGAACTACATCGCCCTGAACGTCATGTTCTTCCTCATCTACGACCCGTGGAAGGACCTCGCCGGCGGCGGTCAGCCGACCTCCCCGGCCATCCCGGTGGCGCAGCGCCTTCCCCTCATCGGCAGCGGATCGATGGCCGTGCACGCCGGGATCCTCGTCGCCCTCATCGCCACCGCCGCCATGTGGTGGGTGCTGCGCTCCACCCGCTGGGGCTTCAAGCTCGAGGTCGTCGGTGGCAACGCCGAGGCCGCCCGGCGGGCCGGCTTCGCCGTGGGTCTGCTGCTCATCGGCGCGATGGCCGTCGGCGGGGCGCTGGCCGGCCTCGGCGGGTTCGCCCAACTCGCCGGCACGGAGTTCAAGCTGCGACCCGGCTTCCTGGTCACCTACGGCTACATCGCATTCCTGGCCAGCTGGCTCGCCCGGCACAAGCCGGTGCGGGTCGCGGTGGCCGCGGTGGTCCTCGCCGCCATCTCCGTGTCGGGGGACAGCCTGCAACTCGATTCCCGTCTGCCCGCCGCCACGGTCAACGTGCTGATGGCGCTCGTTCTGCTCGCCGTGTTCGGCTGGACATCCCGGAGGTCCGAGGCGTGAGCCTGCTCATCACCGAAGTGTGCGCCGGCGCGATCGCCGGCGGTACCTGCATCCTGTACGCCGCAGTCGGCGAGTCCTTCTCCGAATCGGCGGGCGTGGTCAACCTCGGCGTCGAGGGCTCCATGCTGGTCGGCGCGCTGGCCGGCTACGCGGTCACCGCCGAGGCGGGCAACCCCTGGGCCGGCGTGATCGGCGCTGCGGTGTGCGGTGCGGTGCTCGCCGCCGTGCACGCCTGGTTCGTGCTGTCCCGCCGGTCCAACCAACTCGCCACCGGCCTGGTCGTCATGTTCCTCGGCCTCGGGCTCACGTCGCTGTTCGGCGCCGCCTACGTGGCGCGGACGGTCGAGTCCTTCTCGGCCTGGGACGTGCCCGGCCTCTCCTCGATCCCGTTCGTCGGGCCCGTGCTGTTCCGGCACGACCCGTTGACCTACCTCTCCTACGCGCTGGTACCCGCCGCCTGGTGGGTGCTCTACCGCAGCCGCTGGGGTCTGCTCATCCGCGGTGCGGGCGAGCGGCGGCACGTGTTGGAGACCTACGGCCATCCCGCGCTCGGGGTGCAGTACGGCTCGGTCATCCTCGGCGGCGCGCTGGCCGGTATCGGCGGGGCCCAGCTCTCCACTGCGTACGCCAACGCCTGGTTCGAGAACACGAGCCAGGGCCGAGGCTTCATCGGCGCGGCGGTGGTCATCTTCGCCGCCCGCCAGCCGTTCAAGGTCGCCGCCGGCGCCTACCTCTTCGGCGCCGCGCTGGCGCTGTCGCCCGCGTTGCAGGCCCGCAACGTCAGCATCCCCATCCTCGACAACCAGTTCGCGCTGGCGTCGATCCCCTATGTCGCCATCCTCGTCGTGCTCGTCGTGCTCGGCCGCAAGCGCGCCGCCGAGGCCCCCGAGGGCCTCAAGGCCGTCTTCGGCTGACGACCGTACCGAGACGTACGGCACCCCGTCACATCACCAACCAAGGGAGAGAACCCAGATGTTCGGTACCACCAAGAGGAGGCTCGCGGCACTGACCCTCGTCGGCGCGGCGTTGCTCTCGGCCTGCAGCAGCAACGACGGCGGCGCCACCTCGCCGACGACGGCTGCCGCCGGCGACACCGCCGCGGCCGCCGACGCGGCGCCGGGCAAGGACTCCACGGCCGTCGGGTTCATCTTCGTCGGGCCGAAGGACGACTTCGGCTACAACCAGGCGGCCTACGAAGGGTCCCAGGCGCTGAAGGAGACGTTCCCCGACCTCGAGATCATCACCGCCGAGAACGTGCCGGAGACCGACGAGGCGGCGCGCGTCATGGAGGGCATGATCCAGAAGGGCGCCAAGATCATCTTCGCCACCAGCTACGGGCACCTCGACGCGGCCAAGCAGGTCGCCGCCGCCCACCCCGACGTCGCCGTCGTGCAGCAGGGCAACACGATCACCGACGCCGTCGGACCCAACATCGGCACCTACTTCGGCACCGTGTACGAGCCGGTGTACCTCGCCGGCATCGTGGCCGGGAAGATGACCAAGACCAACAAGCTGGGCTACGTCTACGCCTTCCCGATCCCCCAGACCTTGGCCAACATCAACGCATTCCAGCTCGGCGCCCACTCGGTGAACCCCGAGGTCGAGACCATCACCGTCAACACCTCGAACTGGTGCGATCCGGCCAAGCAGGCCGACGCGGCCAAGAGCCTGCTCAACCAGGGCGTGGACGTGCTGACCCAGCACCAGGACTGCCAGGCGACGGTGGTCAAGGCGGCGGAGGCCGCCGGTCAGCTGGTGGTTGGCTACCACGCCGACGCCTCGAGCCTGGCGCCCAAGGGCTGGCTGGGCGGCTCCGAGTGGAACTGGGGCCCGATGTACGCCGACATCGTGAAGACCACCCTCGCCGGCGACTTCACCGGCTCCAAGTACAACGCGAACTACCGGGCCGGGTTCGCCAGCGGCGAGAACCCCTTCGTCCAGTCCGCCTTCGGCCCCACCGTGCCCCAGGAGGTGCAGGACCTCGTGACCAAGGCCAAGGAGGGCTTCCAGGCCGACAAGTCGGTGTTCACCGGACCGATCACCGGTCAGGACGGCACCGTCGTCGTGCCCGCCGGCACCACGCTCGACGCCGCCGCGGTGGACGGGATGAACTACTTCGTCGAAGGCGTCGTCGGCAACATCCCCAAGTCGTGACCGCCTTGACCGGCGCGGCCGGCGCAGCGGCCCTTGCAGCGGTCAGCTCCGCCGACCCCTACCCCTGGCCGTGGCAGGGCGCCTGGCGGGCGGAGCGCACCGCGCTGCTCGTCGCCGGCGCCCAGCCGGCCTGGGCGACCCGCAGCTGCGACACCGAGGCGGTCGGCTCCGTCATCGCCGAGGTGGCGACGGCGCTGCGCAACGCCGGCGGGTTCGTGGTGGCGCTGCGCCACCTCGGCCCGCCGGCCGGGGCCCGGCGCAGCGCCGTCGGCCTGCCGCCCGCCGCGCAGGACCCCGATGCCGCGCTGCTCGACGTCGTCGTCGCACTGGCGGACCTGGTGGTCGACGCGGGCGGCATCAACGGCTTCCACGGCGGCCGGCTCGACGACGAGCTGCGCGGCCGTCGCATCGAACAGCTGGTGCTGTGCGGCTTCGGCGCCGAGGCGACGGTCGACTGCACGCTGCGCGCCGCCAACGACCGCGGCTACGAGTGCCTCACCCTGACCGACGCCGTCGCCCCGTTCGAAGCGGAGACCGGCCGGCGCGCCCTGCACTCCATCACCATGTCGGGCGGCATCTTCGGTGCCATCGGCCCCAGTGCCGGCCTGCTCGCCGCCCTCGCACCAACCCCGATCTTCCAGGAGCAGCCATGACCGAGCGCGTCGTCGACGCCAACCCCTATCCCTGGCCCTACGACGGGCCGATCGATCCGGCGCGCACCGCCCTGGTGTGCATCGACTGGCAGGTCGACTTCTGCGGTCCCGGCGGCTACGTCGACCGGATGGGCTACGACCTCAACCTCACCCGGGCCGGCCTCGAGCCGACCGCGCGCGTGCTGGCCGCGGCCCGCGCCGAGGGGTGGACGGTGGTGCACACCAGGGAAGGCCACCGGCCGGACCTCTCGGACTGCCCGCCGAACAAGCTGTGGCGCTCCAAGCGCATCGGGGCCGGCATCGGCGACGCAGGCCCGTGCGGGCGGATCCTGGTGCGCGGTGAGCCGGGCTGGGAGATCGTTCCCGAGGTCGCCCCCGTCGCCGGCGAGCTGGTGGTGGACAAGCCGGGAAAGGGGTCGTTCTACGCCACCGACCTGGACCTGTTGCTGCGCACGCGGGGCATCACCCACCTGGTGTTCACCGGCATCACCACCGACGTGTGCGTGCACACCACGATGCGGGATGCGAACGACCGGGGCTACGAGTGCCTGCTGCTCAGCGACTGCACCGGCGCCACCGACGTGGGCAACTACCGAGCTTCGCTGCACATGGTCACCATGCAGGGCGGTGTGTTCGGGGCCATCGCCGAGTCCGCCGACCTGTTGAAGGCCATCGGCGCCTGAGCCCGATCCTTCGCGCGGCAGTCGCGGCTCCGGCCGCCGCCGGCTCCCCCGGCGGCGGCGCCTATGGGTCGAGCGCGGTCAGCGCCCGGCGAAGGGTGAGCTCGCCGTCGGGCGCGGGAACTCGGCGCGGTGGCGGGCCTCGGCGAAGGCCGCCGGTCGGAGCACCTCCACGATGCGCGTGGATCCGGCCGCGGCGAGCTCCTGCGCCACCTCCCGCGCCGCCGCCTCGCCGGCGAAGGGCCCGATGGCCACGTCGCGTCCATCGAGCTGGGCCAGCAGCACGCAGCGGCCCGCCGTCCGCCGCTCCTGCAGCTCCTGCACCGCCCGGGGGACGTCGCGCCGAAGCCGGCCGAGCGCCGAGCCGACGCCGGCGAGCAAGGCGGAGGCGGTGGCCTTGGGCCCGTCGCCGCCTCGTCCGCGCTGCGGCGCGACCTCGACGCCAGGTAGGTCGTTGCTGGTCGGGTAGGTCGCCGCAGGATCGGCGACCGGATCTCGCTGGTTGCTCGGCATCGTCATGGCGCGTCCTTTCATCAACGACCCTTCCCGTACCCAGCGCGGGTGCCGTTCACGCAGCGTCCGCCCAGGCGATCTCCGCCCCGATCGCGGGCGGTGCGCGTCCCACCGGTACGGGACCGCCGGCGCAATACAATCCAGACCAGTATCGTATTTGACGCCCGGTCGAGGGGCGGGAAGGGAGCCGGGACATGCGCATCGGGATCCTGGGTTCGGGCGATGTCGGACGGACGCTGGCGGCGGGCTTGCACGCCACCGGCCACGAGGTGACCGTGGGCAGCCGCACCCCGGCCGCGGCGGACCTCGTCGCCTGGTGCGAGCGGACCGGCGTGACCGCCGCGCTGCCCGCCGAGACTGCCGCTGCGGCCGAGGTCGTGGTGCTGGCCACCGCCTGGAACGGCGTGCCCGACGCCATCGCGCTGGCCGGTCCCGAGCGGCTGGCCGGCAAGGTGCTCATCGATGTCACCAACCCGCTGCGCTTCACCGATCGCCTGGAGCTCGCGGTCGGCCACGACGACTCCGGCGGCGAGCAGGTCCAACGCCTGGCACCCGGGGCCATGGTGGTGAAGGCGTTCAACACCGTCGGGTTCGAGCTGATGGTGCAGCCCGCGCTTGCGGACGGGCCCGGCACGATGTTCATCGCCGGCGATGACGAGCGCGCCCGCGCCGTCACGACCGTGCTGGCCCGCCAACTCGGCTGGGCTGTGCACGACTGCGGTGGGCTCCGGGCGGCGCGGCTGACCGAACCGCTGGCCATGCTCTGGATCGAACACGCCCTGCGCACGGGTGTGCGCAGCCACGCCTTCCGGGTGATCGGCGTCGAGGCCGAGGGGTGAATCCGACCCGTCAGACCGGCACGGCGCCGCCGCAGCTGCGCCAGATGTGCCGGGCCACCCGCACCGACCAATCCCGCGGTGGGCGCTGCCCGGCGAGCGCCTGCGCATAGAGGATGCCGGCACACGCCGCCACCGCCGTCTCGAGGTCCGCGTCGTCGGCCAGCAGGCCCAGTTCGACCCCGTGCTCGAGGATCCGCCGGAAGCGGCGACGACGGGGCGCCACCAGCCGTTCCCGGAACAGGCTGCGCAGCTCCGGATCGGCCGCGTTCTGCAACATCGTGCCGACCAGGCTGATGCCGTTGCGCCGGGTGACGCCTCGACGGAACGCATCGAGCTCACGCTCGAGGTCGGCCAACGGATCGTCGGTCTCGACGCGCTGGGCGGCCTGGGACATGCTCGCCACCGCCGCAGTGGCCAGATCGGCCTTCGTCGGCCAGCGTCGGTAGAGCGCCTGCCGCGTCGTGCCCGCCGCCTGCGCCACGGCGGCCATCGACAGCGACTCGTAGCCCACATCGGCCAGCAGGCGCTGCGCCGCCGCCAGCACGGCGACATCGATGTCCGCGTTGCGGGGGCGACCCGGGCCGGGTGCAGCCGAAACCATGGGGGCGAGGCTACCCAGCGCCGATCACGGGCGAGCGGGCCACCCGTCGGGCGCGGACTGCGCGTTCGCCCGACGCGTCGCCTAGACACGGCGACCGTGCGACGCATCGAGAAGGCGGAACGGATCGGGATCCTGCTCGACGAGCTGTACCCCGATCCGCCGGTCCCGCTCCACCACCACGACCCGTACACCCTGCTCGTCGCCGTCATGCTCTCTGCGCAGACCACCGACAAGAAGGTCAACGAGGTCACGCCGGCGTTGTTCGCAGCGGCTGACACGCCGGAGAAGATGGCGACGCTGACCGAGACCGAGGTCCACGCCATCATCCGCGAGATCGGCCTGGCGCCGACGAAGGCCCGCAACCTGGTGCGCATGGCGCACGCGATCCTCGATGACGGTGGGGTGATCCGGCCCGATTGGGCGTTCCTCGAGTCGCTGCCCGGCGTCGGTCACAAGACGGCCAGCGTG
>JADLEF010000158.1 GCA_020846295.1 Acidimicrobiales bacterium | reverse complement strand
CCATCTGCAGCTTGTCCGACAGGTGGTCCTGCAGGATGGCCCGACCCTCATCGGCGTTGGTGCCGTCGAGGCGGATGACGATGGGGGCGTCGATGTCCACCGAGGCAAGGGCCTGCACGATGCCGTTGGCCACCTCCTCGCCCTTGGTGATGCCGCCGAAGATGTTGATGAAGATCGAGCGCACGTTGGCGTCGTTGTTGATGACCTCGAGCGCGCCGGCCATGACCGCGGCGTTGGAGCCGCCGCCGATGTCGAGGAAGTTGGCCGGCTTGCCGCCGACCTGGTTGACGATGTCGACGGTGGACATGGCGAGGCCGGCGCCGTTGGCGATCACGCCGACGGACCCTTCGAGGCCCACGTACTGCAGGCCCTTCTCGTGCGCCTGGGTCTCGCGCTCGTCACGGACCTGGGTGGCGTCGTAGGCCTCGTAGTCGGCGTGGCGGAACAGCGAGTTGGCGTCGAGGGAGACCTTGGCGTCGAGGGCGTGCACCTCGCCGGTCGGCTTGAGGATCAGCGGGTTGATCTCGACGAGGTCGGCATCGCCCTCGGTGTAGGCCCGGTAGAGCTTCTTGAGGATGTCGACGGTGCCCGCGGTGGCGGCCGGGTTGAGCTTGGCCTCCGCAACCCACGCCCGGGCCACCTCGTCGGTGAGCCCGTCCACCGGGTCGACCCAGATCTTGGCGATGGCGTCGGGGTTCTCCTCCGCCACCGCCTCGATCTCGACGCCACCCTGGGCCGAGAGCATGCCGAGGTACTTCTTGGCCGAGCGGTCCAGCGTGAAGCTGGCGTAGTACTCCTCGGCGATGTCGGAGGCCACCTCGATCCACACCACGTGCACGGTGTGGCCCTTGATGTCCATCCCGATGATGTTGCCGGCGTGGGTGCGCACCTCGTCGGCGTCGTTGGCCAACTTGATGCCCCCGGCCTTGCCGCGCCCGCCCACCTGGACCTGGGCCTTGACCACCACGGGGTAGCCGACCTTCTCGGCGATGGCGACGGCCTCGTCGACGGTACGGGCCACGTCGCCGGCGGACACCGGGATGCCGAATCGGGCAAAGAACTGCTTGCCTTGGTATTCGTACAGATCCAAGTGCTGGGCCTTTCTACGTGATGATCGTTTGCTCGGTACGCCGCCAGCCGCTTCCGGCTGCGTCTCCTCAGTCGGACGCGGCCGCTTCGCGCTCGTCGAGCGCGGCAGCCAACCAGCTGGTGATGGCTTCCATCGAAGCGCCCGGGGTGAACACGTTCGCCACCCCCTGCTCCTTCAGGACCGGGATGTCGACGTCGGGGATGATGCCACCGCCGAAGACGAGGACATCATCGAGGCCGCGAGCGCGGAGCTCGTCGACCACCCGGGGGAACAGAGTGAGGTGCGCCCCTGACAGCATCGACAGACCGACCGCGTCGGCGTCCTCCTGGAGGGCGGCTTCAGCCACCTGCTCCGGGGTCTGGAAGAGTCCGGTGTAGATGACCTCGAAGCCCGCGTCCCGCAGGACACGAGCGATCACCTTCACTCCACGATCATGTCCGTCGAGGCCGGTTTTGGCCACCACGACCCGGTAGCGCCGCTGCATCGCCCGGATACTAGGTGTGAGCCACCGCGGCGGGGCAATCTACGCTGCTGCGATGCCCGTCGGCCGCACAACAACCTCCAGTGAGATCCGCGCCATCGTCATGGTCATCGTCGGTCTCGCGATCATCGTCGGAGGGGTGGCGTTCTTCGTGAACGCCGTCGCCAACCGGGGCGACGTCCAGGTCCGCCTCGGCGACGAGTTCTTCGATGCCGGCGACGCGGTGGACATCGCCGACGAGATCGCCGACAACGGCCCGATCCTGTACTCCGATGTGGCCGGCGGCAGCCGCGACCTGGTCCTCAACCACCTCAGCGACAACCCCGAGGACGGCTGGGTGGCCTTCGAGGCCCGGCGGCCCGGCGACGATCGCGACTGCGCGGTGACCTGGAACGCGGATGCCGCCCGCTTCGACTACTCGTGCGACGAGGGCACCACCTTCCCTCCCGATGGCGCCGGCCTGGCCCAGTTCCCGGTGACCGTCACCGACGGCGACATCATCGTGGACATCAACGCGTCGCAGCGTGCGTCGACCACCACGTCGGCGTCGACCACCAGCTCGGTGGTGATTTCCGGTTCATGACGGACGCGGCCGGGGCGATCGGCCCGTGGACGCGACCTGACGTGGACATCTACCCAGGGTCCGACGACTCCTGACAGCGATCGTCACGATACTGTTATGTTGGCGTCCGCGTGGGAGCCGGGGCGAGCGACCGGGTGCCGAGCCCTGCGGGCACCGCACGAGGACGCGCCGAACGGCGCCGACGGAAGGGTACGTACCGACGTGGTCATGACCGCCACGGGTGTTGCGGCGCCGGGAGGCGCCGGCGCTCGGTCGCCCTATCCGCCCGCCGTCGTCGATCGCCTGCTCACGGTCATCGCAGGCCTCAACGCCGACCTCGACCACGATGTCGTCCTGGGCCGGATCTGCCGGGCCTGCGTGGACCTGCTCGACGCCGACGGCTCGGCCTTCCTCACCTTCGAGCCCGGCGCGGCACGGCTGCTCGCCGCCACCGGTCTGCACGGCGACGTGGCCGGCACCACGGTCCCGCTGGACGACGAGGCGTTGGCCGTGCTCGCCGCCAACCCGCAGCGCATCCTCATCGGTGATGTCCGGCGGGAGCTGTCCCGGCGCCCCGAGGCGCTCGCCGTGCTCGGGCACCGCAACACCCTCGCCATCATCCCGGTGCTCGCCCGCAGCCAGCTCGTCGGCGCGCTGGCCGTGGCCTTCACCGAGTCCGACCATCGGCTGCGCAGCGAGCAGTGGGCGGTGCTCGACCTGCTCGCCGGCCACGGGGGCGCCGCCATCGCCAACGCCCTCGCCTTCGAGGACGCCATCCGCCGCCAGGTCCACGAGAAGGCCGTCATCGACGCGGTGGCAGACGGCGTCATCACCCTCGACGGGTACGGCCTGGTCGGCAGCTGGAACCGCACCGCCACGGAGCTCACCGGCCTCGAGCCCTCGCAGATGGCGGGACGGCCGCTGCCGTTCCCCGTCGGCACCCCGTCCGATCCGGTCGAACACCGCTTCACCGACGAGCGGTGGCTGGAGATCATCGCCACCCCGCTGGAGGTCGGCCAGGTGGTGGTGCTGCGTGACATCAGCCGCCAGAAGGCGCTCGAATCGGCCAAGGCCATGTTCGTCGCCGCCACCAGCCACGAGCTCAAGACACCGTTGACGGTGATCAAGAGCTTCGCCGACTGGCTGCGGGACAACGGCGAGACGGCGGACAGCGTGCGGCGCAAGACCGCCTACGACGCCATCGCGGACAGCGCCGAGGAGCTCTACCAGATCGTCGAGAAGGTGCTGCTGACGGCGAAGACGGAAGCGGGCCGCATCGACCTGTCCCCCCAGCTTTTGGACCCCGAGCGGCTGGTGCGGGCGGCGGCGGCGCCGTTCGACTTCCCCGGCCGCCACCACAGCGTCGGTGTCGAGGCGGACGGAGAGCTGCCGCCGGTGTGGGCGGACCAGCAGGCGGTGCGCACTGCGCTGGGTCAGCTGTTGGAGAACGCGGTGAAGTACTCCCCCGACGGTGGGGTCATCACGGTGTGCGCCGCGGCGCTACCGGCCGTCGGGTCGGGTCGGCCGATGGTGCGCTTCGCGGTGCGGGACCAGGGCATCGGCCTCGCTCCCGGCGAGGAGGACTACCTGTTCATGCCCTTCTACCAGGGTGAGACGCGCAGCCGCAGCGGTGTGCGGGGCGGGGTGGGGCTCGGCCTGTCGATCGTGCGGCGCCTCATCGAGGCGCAGGGCGGGCAGGTCGGGGCGCAGGGCGCGCCGGGCCTGGGCAGCGAGTTCTGGTTCACCCTGCCGGTGGCGGGACCGGCCGACGGGTCCGGCGAGTTCGCCTGACCGGCGCCGCCGCGTCCGCCTGACCGGGCCGCACGCCGACGGTTCAGCCCAACGCGGCCAGCGGCGGCCACAACGCTGCGCCGGTGGTCGCCAGGTCATAGAGGGACGCCCCGATCCCGCCCTCGGCGTGCACCGCGGCGATCATGGCCGCCACCTCCGCCGGCGTCGTGGACGCCGCCGCCCCGCCGACGACGTGCACCGGGTAGTCCGCCCGGCCGCCGGCCGCCTTGAGCCGACGGATGTTCTCGGCGGTGGACGCCGCCGCGTCCCGCCAGGGCGAGGAGCTCAGCCGGTTGGTCCAGTAGTTCATGGGCAGGAACACGCCGCACTGCTCGGCCAGCATGGCCCAGTCGAAGCCCGGCCAGTAGTTCGGGTTGACGTCCTGCATGGTGGTCGGCGGCACGACGATGGCGCCGATGACCGCGGTCGGCCCGGCGGCGGCGCGCACTGCGCCGACCAGCGTGGCGAGCCGCCGGTTGCGCAGGGCGACGTCGGAGACCGTGCGGGACTCGATGTCGAGCGCCAGGCCGTCGAAGGAACGGTCCTCGAGGATGCGCAACACCCGGCGCAGGTCCTGCCCCTCGTCGACGTGGGTGGGGAGGTACCAGCCGACCACGCGCAGGCCGGCGGCGTGGGCGCTGTCGCACATCGCCCACAGGCGATCCCGCTCGAGCAGGTCGTCGGTCCGATCGGGACGGTCGTACCGCGCGGTCTGCAGGTACACGGTGCGCACGCCGCGCGCCGCGAGCCCGGTGAGGTCGTGGGGCCCGATGGCGGGTCGGCCCGTGCCGGCGTAGCTCATCGTCCAGTCGAACACGTCGATCCAACAGCCGAGGCTGCGGTAGGGCGTGAGATCGAACGACACGCCGCCACGGCTGCGGTCCTGCAGCGGGCGCGGGGTCAGCGCGACGTCGGCGACGTCGGGCGGGATGGGCCCGCTGCTCGCCGTACCGAGCAGCATGGCAGGGCCGACCACGCCGGCTCGCCGGAGCAACGCTCGCCTGGTGATCGACGGGCCGTTCACACACGCTCCAGCGGAGCCCACGACAGCAGCAGCTGCCGCTCGCCCGCGTTGGGGAACCGGACGGTGGCGACGGCCTTGTCGCCCTGGCCCTCGATGCCGATGATCACGCCGTCCCCGAAGCGCGGGTGGCGCACGTCCTCGCCCACCCGGAACCCGAGGGCGTGGGCGTTGGAGGGCTGCGGGCTGACCGGGCGCGACGGCGAGCCGGCACCGGCGCCCGATCCGGTGCCGAACAGGGAACCCTGTGAGGAGCCGGAGCTCGACAGCGCCCGTTCGACGATGCGGTCGCGCCCTGCGCCCGGATCGGCCGAGCCGGCATACCCGCCACGGCTGCGGCCGGTGCGGCGGTTCTTGCCCGCCTCGTCGACCAGTTCGGCCGGGATCTCCTCCAGGAAACGGCTCGGCGGGTTGTACTGCGACGACCCGAACAGCATGCGGGTCCACGCGCTGGACACGAACAGCTTCTGGCGGGCACGGGTGATGCCCACGTAGGCGAGGCGGCGTTCCTCCTCGATCTGATCCGGCTCGCCGATGGAGCGGATGTGGGGGAACACGCCCTCCTCCAGGCCGACGAGGAACACCACGGGGTACTCCAGGCCCTTGGCGGAGTGCAGGGTCATCAGGGTGACCTGCGAGTCGTCCTCGGCGAGGGCGTCGGTGTCGGCCACGAGGGAGACCTGCTCGAGGAACGCGTCGACGTCCTCGAACCCCTGCGCCACCCCGACCAGTTCGGCCAGGTTCTCGATGCGGCCCTCGGCGTCGATGGTGCTCTCCGCCTCGAGCTCGGCGACGTAGCCGGTGCGGTCCAGGATCGCCTCGAGCAGGGCCGCCGGCCCGTCGACCACGAGGTCCTGCAGGTGGTCCATCAGCTCGACGAAGGCGCCGATGGCCTTGACCGCCCGACCGGAGAGGCCCACGTCGTCGGCGCGGCGCAGCGCACCGAAGAACGACAGGCCGTGGCTGCGGGCGTAGGCGTCGAGACGGCCCTCGGAGGTGTCACCGATGCCACGCTTGGGCACGTTGAGGATGCGCTTGACCGACACCTCGTCGGTCTCGTTCATGACGGCTTTGACGTAGGCGAGGGCGTCCTTGACCTCCCGCCGGTCGTAGAAGCGGGTGCCGCCGATGACCTTGTACGGGATGCCGCCGCGCATGAACTGGTCCTCGAGCACGCGCGACTGTGCGTTGGTGCGGTAGAAGACGGCGATCTCGTCCCAGCGGACGGTGCCGCTCTCGTGCAGGCGGGCGATCTCCCGGCCCACCCACTGCGCCTCGTCGGTCTCGTCCTCGGCGTGGAAGCGCACGATGCGGTCGCCGCGGCCCTGGTCGGTCCACAGGTCCTTCGGCTTGCGCGAGAGGTTGTTGGCGATGACCGCGTTGGCGGCGTCGAGGATGATCTGGCTGGAGCGGTAGTTCTGGTCGAGCACGACGACGGTGGCGTCGGGGAAGGCCTGCTCGAACTCGAGGATGTTGCGGATGTCGGCGGCGCGGAACGAATAGATCGACTGGTCGCTGTCACCGACCACGAACACGTTGCGGTGCTCGGCGCCGAGCAGCAGCACGAGCTCGTTCTGCACCCGGGTGGTGTCCTGGT
>JADLEF010000157.1 GCA_020846295.1 Acidimicrobiales bacterium | reverse complement strand
ACGCCCTGGCGGACTGGGAAGCGGAACAGCCCGGCGCCCTGCGGGCCGCCGCCTCGCCAACGCTGACCGGCACCACCGACGATCTGGCCATGGCGCTGATCTTCGAAGCGGCGGCGACCGCCCACCGGTAGCGAGCGCGTCGGACACGAGCCTGGCGAGGCTCGTGGCGTCGATGGTGCCCCGCCGGCGCCCGATCGCCCATTGCCGTACCGGTGGGTATCTCACGCCCGGAGGCCGATCGGGAAACGAACAGCGCGGTCGGGAGCACCCTCGTGCCCGAGGTCGATCCCGCGAAGCGGCACGAGGACGCTGGGTCCCCCGGCCGAACATGCGCGCAATGTGCACGACAGCAGTGCATTGCGTGAAACAACGATGCAGGTCAGCCGCCCGCATGTCCGGCGGTACCGCGTCGAAGGCGTGCACGTCGCGCCGATGTCGCCGCCGACCCCGCTGGCCCCCTGCCGAATCGCTGCCGACTCGTCGCGACGTCCGCAGCTGGCGCCTGGGCGCGGGCGGAAGCGGGCCGTCTGCACGGGGTCGCCATACCGATTGGTACGGGCATGACCGGGGGGTACGGAAGGTGCCGGTCGTAGGATCGCCGCGGGCGCCGACGGGCAGGGGAGATCCGCATGAGCAGCGTTCCGATCGTGATCGTGGGCGGCGGGTTCGCCGGGTTCTGGGCCGCCGCCGCGGCGCGGCGGGTCGCCCCCAAGGCGGCGATCAGCCTCTTGTCGCCGCTCGACGCGCTCGTCATGCGGCCCCGGCTGTACGAGGCCGATCCGCACACCCTCGCGGCGCCGCTGCGCCCGCTGCTCCAACCGCTCGGCGTCGACCTGGTGCTCGCATCGGCCAACGGCATCGATCCCGCCGCCCGGCTGGTGCACACCGACGATCCCACCTCCGCGTCGCTGCCCTACGACCAGGTGGTGATCGCCACCGGCAGCGTGATGCGCCGCCCCGCCGTGCCCGGCGCAGCCGACGCCTACTCCATCGACACCCAGGCCGAGGCCATCGAGCTCGATCGCGCACTCGCCGGTCTGGCGGGGCGGGATCCGCTCACCATCGCGGTCGTCGGGGCGGGGTTCACCGGCCTGGAGCTCGCGCTCGAGCTCCCGGCCAGGCTCGCCGCCCACGGCCGGCCATCGCAGCTCGCCCCGGCCCGCATCGTGTTGATCGACCGGGCCCCCGTCCTCGGCGCCGAGCTGGGGGAGGGCCCGCGCCCCGTCATCGAGGACGCCGTCGACCGGGCCGGCGTCGAACGCCGCCTCGGGGTCACGGTCACCGCGCTGGGGCGCGACGTCGTGCACCTCGAGGGTGGCCGCCCGCTCAGTGCCGACGCGGTCGTGCTCTGCACCGGACTGGCCGCCGCCCCCTTCGCCGGCCTGCCCGATGCGCGGCGCGACGAGGCCGGCCGCCTCGAGGTCGATCCGTACCTGCGGGTATCGACGCAGCCGGGGATCTTCGCCGCCGGCGACGCAGCCGCGGCCGACACCGGCGGCGGCCACCGCACGCTGCAGTCCTGCCAGCATGCGCTGCAGACCGGCCGGGTGGCGGGGGAGAACGCCGCCCGAGCCGCACTTGGCCTGGCGCTGGTCACCTACCGGCAGCCGAACTACGTGACCTGCCTCGACCTCGGCGCCGCCGGGGCCGTGCTCACCCGGGGCTGGGACCGTGAGGTCGTCGATGCGGGCGGGTCGGCCAAGCAGCGCAAGCGCACCATCAACACCAGCGTGATCTACCCCGATGCCAGCCATGGCGCCGAAGGGCTGTTGCGGCAGTCCCGCCTCGACCCCGCCGAGCGCGGCTGATCGGGCCGTGACCCTCCCGTCCCCGCCATCGGGCCTCACCGCGCCGCCCTTCAGCGTCGTCACCTTCAACCTCCGCAACGGGCTGTCCTACGACGGCTGCCACAGCTGGCCGCGCCGCCGGGCCGCAGCGGTCGCCACCCTGCGTCGGCTCGACGCCGACATCGTCGGTCTGCAGGAGTGCTACGGGTTCCAGCTTCGCCACCTGCAACGGCGCGCGCCGGGCTATCGCAGCGTGGGCGCCGGCCGTCGAGGCGGCGGCAGAGGTGAGCGATGCCCGCTGCTGGCCCGCACCGAGCGCTTCGAGCTGATCGACGACCATACTATGTGGTATGGCGACGAGCCGGACCGTCCGACGAGGTTGCCGGAGGCCAGCGCGCCCCGCATCGCCACCGTCGCCCGCTACCGCGATCGCCACAACGGACGGCTGCTGCGCGTGGCGTGCACCCACCTCGACGAACACCACGCCGCCAACCGGGCGCGCAGCGCAACGCAACTGGCCGACCGGCTGTGCGGCGACGAGGCGACCGTCGTGCTGGGCGACCTCAACACCGGATCCGAGCCGGCGGTGTTCGACGCCCTGGCTGCGGTCGGGCTCCGCCCGGTGGCGAAACCGGGTTCGCAGCACACCGTGCACGGGTACCGGCCCGGCCAGACGGGCGCCCACCTCGACCACATCCTCGTCAGCCCCGGCCTGCACGTCGGCGAGGTCGCGGTGGACGACACCCTCCATGGCCGCCAGCGCTTCGTCGACCGCCTCCGTGCCGATCGGTATGCGAGCGACCACTGGCCGGTGCGCGCCGTGCTGCGCTGGCCGACGGCGACGGCCCACCACGACCACGCCGGCAGCTGAGCGCGCGCCGGGCGGGCCATCGACCGCGCCGGGGCGCGCGAGCAGACGCCAGCGCCGTTGTGCGCGACACTGGGCCCGATGGCACGGCGGAACCAGCCAACAGAACCGGACTGCGTCGCGCGCCCGATGCGTCGCACCTGGGGGCATCGGTCCCTCGCAATGGGAGCGGCGCTGCTGCTCGCCGTGAGCGCAGCCTGCGGGGGCGGTGGATCGCCATCGCCCGACGCAGCGGCGCCGGCCAAGGTGTCGATCACCCACCTCGTGATCGACACCTCGACGACCGCGTCGCCCGCGGCAGGGTCGCCCGCGGCAGGGTCGCCGACCTCGGCCGGCCCGGGGGCTGTCGCCCAGGTGGCGCCGACCACCCCGCCCGTCACCCCGCCCGCCACCGCGGCGCTCGGCAGCGCCGGCCGTCCCTGGCGGATCATGGCCCTCGGGGACTCGCTCACCCAGGGCGACGACGCCGCGAACCCGTCCACGCCGCAGAGCTACCGCGGCGCGTTGTACAGCTCGCTCGGCGCCGCCGGCCACCACGTCGACATGGTCGGCTCCGACCGCACCATGCCCTTCGGCGGGGGCGACGCGGACAACGAGGGCCACGGGGGCTACACCCTCGGACCGGACGCCTCCACCCTGTGCAGCGGGTGCGAGCCGGCCAACCTCAGCGCCCACGTGGCGAGCTGGATCCCGCAGGCCGACCCGGACGTCATCCTGCTGCTCGCCGGCGTGAACGACCTGTTCCCCGAGCCGACCCCGAAGAACGGGGTGGTGCGCCCGGTCGACCCGGCGGACGCCCCGGCCAAGCTGGCCGGGCTGGTGCAGCAGCTGCAGGCCCTCCAGCCGGAGGCGCAGCTCTTCGTCGCCTCGTACCCGCCGCTGCCACTGTTCGCCGAGCGGACCGATGCCTCCGGCATCGCGTTCGACGACCTCAACGGAGCGGCCCGCACGATCGGCTCGGGCGGCGGCAACGTGCACTACGTCCCGTTGGCGGAGGAGCTCGCCCTGCAGTGGGCCGAGGGCGACACGCTGGCGGATGGGGTGCACCCGACCGCATCCGGCGCGGCGAAGATCGCTGCCGTGTTCGAATCGGTCCTCACCGAGCAGCTCGGTCAGCCCGCCGCCGGCTGAACGGTGCGCTGCTCGGGCGGCGCCTGACCCGGGACCGGTCAGGTGTGGTCGCGGGCCAGGACGGCGCGGACGCGCTCGCCCCGCGGTGACAGGCGATACCCGACCTCCAGGCTGATGGTCAGCCCGAGCGCCTTCAGCTTGCGCACGTCGGTCTTGAACGCATCGCGATCGCGTCCCAGCTCACCGGCCAGGTCCGCCGCCCGCACCGCCGGACGGCGGGCGATCAGGTGCAGCGTGGCCGCCGTCCACGGACCGTTCGCGCCCGAACGATCAAGCCGGTCGAGGCGGCGCAGCAGACCGGCGAGCTGCTCGCCGTCCAGCTCGTCGTCCTGCTGGAGCGCCGTGCGCGGGTCCGGCCCGCCCGGGCCGAGCTCGATCCGGTAGGCCCGCCGCGCAGCACCGCCCTCGGGGTCCCCGCCCGGCGGCTGGCAGCCACCCTCGGCGAGGAAGCGGCGCACCGCCGCCGCGTCGGGGAAGCCGGCTCGGGCCGCATCGGTGTCGGTGATCGCCCCGGGCTCGACGGGCGCCACCTCGATGATGGCCAACATGCCGACCGGTGTGCGCAGCGTGCCGCCGCTGCGGACCGTCGGCCGTCTCCAGCACCGGAACACCACATCGACGGTGCCGGCGGCGATGGCATCGAGGGTCGGGGCGTCGAGCAGCATGCGCCCATGTTCGCAGGGCCGCCCGCGGCTCACCCCGTTCGGCCGGCGGGCCGCGTGGCCGGCCGGTACGGGATGATGGCGAGGCTCGACAGCAGGTAGCCGATGGCGATCATGATCCATACCTTGCGGAACGCGGCCAGCGATTCGGTGCTGCGGCTGCCCAGCAGCGCCACCGCGATGGCGACGCCGATCGCTCCGACCAGCTTGCGGATGGTCTGGAACACGGCGTTGGCGGCCGCCAGCTCGTGGTCGGGCAGGCCGGCCAGCGCGGCGTTGGTGACCACGATGCCGACCATCCCCGCGCCCAACCCGAACAGGACCAGGCCGGCCAGGTAGGCGGTCCAGAAGTCGGCCGTCTCGCCCACGCCGAACACCCACACCAGCATGCCCGCCGCCGAGACCAACCCGCCCACGATCAGCACGGAACGGTAGCCGTGGCGGTCCGAGTAGTGGCCCACCGGCACCGACACGAAGCTCACGATCATCCCGATGGCGACGGCGCCGCCACCGGCGAGCGCCGAGTAGTGCCACACGTTGATGAGGAACAGCGGCGTGGTGAAGAACCACGCCATGATGGCCAGCTGCGTGCCGGCCTGGCTCAGGTTGGCCAGCGCGAACGGGGCGTGGCGGAACAGGTGCAGGTCCACCAGCGGCGCCGCCGCCCGGGCGCAACGCAGCACGAACCCCGCCGACAGCACGACGGCGCCGACGAGGATGGCGACGACCGCCGGGCTGGTCCAGCCCCAACCGGGACCCTGCAGGATGCCCAGCGTCGCCAGCGCGGTCGCCGCGGTGCCCACCACGGTGCCGACGAGATCGATGCGGCCGCGCTCGGCGGGTCGGGGCGGCTCGACGAGCAGCCGCCGGCCCAGTGCCAGGGTGAGGATCCCGATCGGTATGTTGAGCAGGAACACCAGGCGCCAGTCGAACGCCTGGATGGCCAGCGCGCCGAGCGTCGGCCCGGCGGCGGCGCCGGCGCTGCTCGTCGTGCCCCAGATGCCAAGGGCCAGCCCGCGCTTGCCGGCGGGGAAGTCCGGCAGCAGCAGGGCGATGGCGGTGGAGGTGATCATCGCCGAGCCGCCCCCCTGCACGATGCGCGCGGCGATGAGCACGGCGGGGTTGGGTGCCGCTGCGCAGACGACGGAGACGGCGGCGAAGAGGGCGACGCCACCGAGGAAGACGGTGCGTCGACCGTGGCGGTCCGACAGGCGGCCGGCCACCATCAGCAGCGCGGCCGAGGCGATGGCGTACCCCGAGGACACCCAGGCCAGGGTGGAGCGGGGCGTGGCCGGGAAGCTGCGCTCGATGAACGGGAAGGCGACGTTCGCCGCCATCAGGTCCAGGATGATGACGCAGGTGGCGGCGGAGACCAGCGCGAGCGAGAGCCATGCCCGCCGCGTGACCTCGGGGGCCGTGCCCGGTCGGTCGGGCGCGACCGGTCTCGTCGTGGTCACCAGCGGATCCCTTCGTCGGCGGGTATGGCCGGGTGACCTTACCGGGCGCCGGTTCGGGTCCGCCGGTGGGTCAGGCGGCGGCCGGTTGGTCGGAGCTGTAGGCGGCGACGTCGATCAGCACGTGGGGTCGCCCGCTCGACGCCATGACGGTGATCGAGCCGTTGGCCAACGGGGTGAACACCATGTTGGGCACCACGTCGCCCGCTCTGAAGTTCAGGTTCGACGTGCCCGGGAACGGGCCCGACGGCCACACCGACACGAACCCCTCGGCGGCCGGCTGCACCGCGGTGACGTTCAGCAGCACCGACGTGGCGTCCAGCGGCACCCCGCCGCGCCCGGCCACCTGGACCGTCATCGGCGTCATGTCGCTCAGCGCCCCGGTGCCGACGTACTGGTTGTCCACGGTGTAGGTCCCGGGTCGGGTGTCGAGCAGCCGAGCGGGCGTCACCCCGTAGGTGAACTCGCCGACGACATCGCCGGTACCGGGATCGACCGACGCGCCGGCGCGGTCGAAGGAGTTGTCCACGGCGAGGCCGAGGGCGATGCCCGCGATCGCGGCGACGATCGCGCCGGCCTTGTGGCGGTGGGTCCGCAACTCCATCCCTGGTGCCTCCGTGCTCAGTGCTCGCCCAGCTCATCGGCACAGCCGGCGGCCACCTGTACCCCGCCGCAGCGTCACCGGGGAGCGCGCCCCGTCGGCCCATCGACCTAGCGCAGCGCCCACCGCCATGCGCCGACAGCTCAACCGGCTACCGGCGAAGGGTGACGAGGATGCGGAGACGAGCGATCACGACGACCCTCGGCCTGGCCGTTGCCATCGTCACCTTCGTCCGTCCCGGCGCGGCGGTCACCGCCGAGGACGCGCCGCCCCCGCCGGACATCGCCGCCGTCGTGCCCGCCGCCCTGGCCGGTGCCGACGCGGCCGAGCCGGTGCCGTTGGTCTTCGCCCACCGTGAGGCCGACGGCGGGCTGCGCATCACCACCGCCAGCGCCGAGTCTGCGGCGGCGGGCCACGCCATGGTCGCGGTGGCCCAGGCGGCCGGCACGCTGCAGGCGGTCTCGGTCGACAGCCGTGTCGGTCTGCTCGACGCCGGGCCGGTGACACCGGCGAGCGCCAACGACACCTACCGCAGCATGCAGTGGGCCCTCGACGACGTCTCCTTCGAGTCGACCTGGGCCATCGCCGACGGCACCGGCGTCACCGTCGCGGTGCTCGACACCGGTGTCGACAGCAGCCACCCCGATCTCGCCGGCCGCCTCGCCGGCGACAGCCGGTACTTCCTGCACGACGGATCCAACAACGCCATCTCCGGTTCCGGCGCGGTGGACGGCCACGGCCACGGCACCCACGTCTCCGGCATCATCGCCGCCACCGCCGGCAACAGCGAGGGCATCGCCGGGGGCGCTCCGGGCGCCACCATCCTGCCGGTCAAGGTGCTCGCCGACACCGGCTCGGGCTGGTTCAGCGACGTCGCCGCCGGCATCGTGTGGGCCACGGACAACGGCGCCGCGGTCATCAACATGTCGCTGGGGGCCGCCTCGCCGGTCGGGGACACCGTCATGCACAACGCCATCGAGTACGCCTACGCCAACGGCGTGGTGCTCCTCGCCGCCGCCGGCAACGACGGCTGCACCGTCGGCATCGACGGGTGCACCACCGTGTGGCCGGCCGCCGAGGAGCATGTGCTCGCGGTGGGCTCCATCGGCGGCTACGACGACACCACCGGCGGCACCGACCCCGAGCTGTGCTCCGACTACACGACCCAGGCCGCCTACCTCGATCTCGGCGCCCCCGGCTACAACATCGTGTCCACCTACCCGCTCCACAAGCTGGCGTCCGGCTACGCCCTCCTCTCCGGGACGTCGATGGCGACGCCGTACGCCGCCGCGGCCGCGGCGCTCGTCGTCGACGACGACCCGAGCACGACACCGGCCCAGGTCGCCGCCGCCCTGATCGGCAGTGCAGACGAGCACGGCCCGGCGGGTGCGGACACCTGCACCGGAGCCGGGGTCATCGATCCCTTCGGCGCCCTGGCCGGCCTGACCCCCACGACGACCAGCACCAGCACGACGACCACGACCACGACGACCACCAGCACGACGAGCACGACGAGCACGACGAGCACGACGAGCACCAGCACGACGAGCACCAGCACGACGAGCACCAGCACGACCTCCGTCCCCGTGGTGGTGACCCCGCCGACGTTGACCGGAGCGTTGCCCGGCCGCCAGATGGTGCGGCTCACCATCCGGGCAGTCGGATCCATCGACGAGCTCCAGGTCTACCGGGATGGTTCGCTGATCGCCGCGATCGGCCCGCTGAGCCGGAACTACGTCGACCGCGCCGTACCGGCCGGTACCCACACCTACACGGTGCGGGCCGTGCGCAACGGCGTGCTCTCCGCCGACAGCAACGCGCTCAACGGTCGGCGCCGCTGACCGGCAGCAACTCGATCCGGCGCCGCCACGCCATCGGAGGGGTCGTCGGAGGGGTCATCGGCGCAGGCTCCGCCGCTGCTTAACCTCGGGCCATGACCCAGTGCGACGCCACCCACGCCCCGCCCCCGACGCGCGCCCTGCGCTGCGGGGACCGGACCTTCGAGCTGGGGACGCGCACCTTCGTGATGGGCATCGTCAACATCACGCCGGACTCCTTCTCCGACGGCGGCCGCTACCTCGACCACCGCGCCGCGGTCGCCCACGCGCTCGAGCTGCTCGACGACGGGGCCGACGTGCTCGACCTCGGTGCCGAGTCCACCCGCCCGGGGGCCGTGCCCATCGACGCCGACGAGGAGCTGCGCCGCCTGCTGCCGGTGGTGCACGCCCTCGTCGCCGACGGCGTTCGCAACCTCTCCATCGACACCATGAAGTCGTCGGTCGCCCGCGCCGCGCTGGCCGCCGGCGCGGCATGGATCAACGACGTCAGCGGTCTCGCCGACCCCGACCTGGCGGGAGCCAGCGCCGACGGCGGCGCCGATGCCCTGATCGTCATGCACGCCCGGCCCATGAACCCGAACCGCATCGAGGACGACGTCGTCGTGCACGGCGATCTGCTGTTCGACGACGTGCTGCCCCGGCTCGACGGTCTGTGCGCCGCGGCCGAGGCGGCGGGCGTGCCGGCCGACGCGCTCGTCATCGACCCCGGCATCGGGTTCGGCAAGACGGTACGGGGCAACCTCGAACTGCTCGACCGGGCCGGCGAGCTCCGGGCGGCGAGCGGGCGGCCCGTGCTCGTCGGTCCCTCGCGCAAGCGCTTCCTCGCCGCCACCGCCGGGCTCGCCGGCGCGGCCGACACCGAGGCGGCACGCGACGCGGCGACCGTCGGGGCCTGCTGCGTGGCCGCCGTGCGCGGGGCCGACCTGGTGCGCGTCCACGATGTCGCCGCGGTGCGCCGGGCCCTCGCGGTGGCCGACGCGGCAGCCCGCCGCAGCCCGGATCGGTAGCGGATCGATCCGGCTCGGCCCGGCTCGCTCGCTGTCGGTCACGCCCCGGGGCAGCGCCCCAGCCCGTGGCCGGGACGCGGTGGGCGCAGGCAGTGCAGCAGGAACGCCGCGCTGACCAACGGAGCGACCACGAGCGCGACGAACAGCGACAGGCCGAGCCACCCGGGCAGCCGGAAGCCCTCCACAGGAGCGCACCACTCGCCCCGGAACGTACCCCGGGCGTCGGCCAACCGCATGCAGCGGGCCTCGCCCATCGGCACCGCCAGCACCAGCAGCGGGGCGGCCAGACCGCCGGGAACCACCGCCGTGCCGAGCGCCTTGGCCCGGCGCGACCACGACGGGCTCGCCCACAGCAGGATCACGCCCGCCACCCACCCCGCCACCGGCACCGCGACCGCGCCGGCGAGCAACAGGATGAGGGCCAGGAGATCGGTCGTGCGGTAGGTCTGCATCGAAGGCGGTGCGTCGGGCGCGAGGTCACGCTAACAAAGAGGTCGATCGGCTCATCCGCGCCGGCCGGCGCGTCGACCGGCTGAGGGATTGTGGTTCAGCGTCGCCGTGGCCGCGTCGACGATGCGGTCGGTCCTCCATGGCTCGTCTCCCCGCTCGATCGCAACCCGAACAGGGCACCGCCCCCCGCAGCCGCCTGTGGCTCCTGGTCGGTCGCGCCGCGCTCGCCGGTGCCGCAGCCTGCCTCCCGTTCGCCGCGCTCGCCGGCGAGCGTCGTGCCGCCCTCGGTGCCGCCGGCCTCCTCCTCGCCACCGTGGCCCTGTGGTGCGGGTCGGTGGCGCACCACGCCGGACGTCGCAGCGCCTGGTGGCCGCTCGCCGTCGCCGCCGCCGCGCAGCCGCTGTCGCTGGCCCTGCACGAGGCGGGGGCGCCCGGCGCGCTGCGGGCCGCGGCCGGTCTCACCGGTGCCTTCGGCCTGGCCGAGTCACTGCGCCGGCTGTGCGCCCGACCCAGCCCGGGAAACGCCTCGCTCGTGGACGCCGCCGCGGTGCTGGCTGCGTTCTGCGCCGGGCTCGCCGAGTGCCTGTGGACCCCCCGCTGGGCCGACGGGCTGACCGACGCCGAGGCGGGCGTGCTGCTCAACAGCCTTCCCGACGTGCTCCTCGTCGGCCTGTTCGCCTACGCGCTGCTCACCAACCTGTCGCTGCGCCTACCCGCCGGTCGCCTGCTCGCGATCGGCACCGCCGTGGTCATCGGCGGTCACGTGGTCTGGTTGACCGAGCAGCGCGCCTTCTGGGCGGCCGACGCCAACCTGTCGCTCGTCTACCTGGCCGGTACGGTCGCGTTCGCCGCCGCCTCGCTGCACCGCTCGATGGCGCACGTCGGGGTGGCCCACGGCTCCGGTGGCGGCCTCACCCTCAGCCGGGTCGTCGTGCTCGGGGTGTGCGGCCTGATCCCGATGGGCCTCGTGCTCACCGCCGATCTGCGCGCCCCCCGCCCGGACTGGCCGCTCGGGCTGTGGGGCGTCGTCGTCGTCGGTCTCATCGTCGCCCGCCTGGCCCGTGCCCTCGGCAACCGGGACAACGACCAGCGTCGCGAGTCGGCGCTGAAGGCCGGTCTCACCGCCCTGCTCGTCGCCACCGACAACACCACCATCGAGCTCGCCGTGGTGCTCGCCGCCCGCAACCTGCTCGACGACCGCGGCGCGACCATCCGCATGTTGCCGGGCCCGGCCGGTCTGACCGCGCCGGCCAGCGTCTTCGGCCCCGGCTACCCGCAGGCGCCGCCCGCCGCGGTGGCCGACGCCCTGCACCGCGACCCGGCCCGCCCGTGGTCGCTGTGCGTCGCCGTGCCCTCCTCGAACGGGCCCAGCGGCCTGCTGGTGGCCGCGGTGGGCACCACGCCGACCGACGGGCTGCTCGACGCGTTCCAGACCCTCGCCGGCCAGCTCGGGCTGGCCCGCGAGTGCGCCGCCATGGCCGAGGCGATGCACCGCCGTCACGCCGACCATCGCCTCGCCTCGCTGGTGCAGAACGCGTTCGACGTCATCACCATCCTCGACGAGCACCTCGTGGTGCAGTTCCAGAGCCCTTCCATCACCGCCGTGCTCGGTCACAGCCCCGGCGATGTGCTCCACGCCGAGTTCCGGTCCCTGCTCGACCCCGACGACGTGGCCAACGTGGAGGCGCAGCTGGGCCACCTGGCCGAGGGCAGCGCCCGCTCCTCGACCCGCATCGACTGCCGGCTGCGGCACCGCAACGATGACTGGCTCGACGTCGAGATCACCGCCACCAACCTGTTGGCCGACCCCGACGTGGCCGGCCTGGTGCTCAACATCCGCGACGTCAGCGAGCGCAAGGCGCTCGAGAGCCAGCTCATCCGCCAGGCGTTCCACGACCCGTTGACCGGCCTCGCCAACCGGGTGCTGCTCGCCGACCGCGTCGAGCACGCCCTGCAGGTGACCACCCGCGGCGGGCCCGAACCCGCCGTGCTGTTCATCGACCTCGACGACTTCAAGATGATCAACGACAGCCTCGGCCATCCGGCGGGGGACCGGTTGCTCGTCGAGCTCGCCGACCGGCTGTCGCACTGCCTCCGCCCGGGCGACACCGCGGCTCGCATGGGCGGCGACGAGTTCGCCGTGCTGCTCGAGAGCGCCGGCTCCGCCCCGCTCGAGGTGCTGCGGGAGGTGGCCGAGCGGGTGCTCGACCGACTCGCCGTCCCCCTCGTGATCGACGGCACCGAGATCACGCCCCGGGCCAGCATCGGCGTCGCCTCCGGCGCCGACGCCACCACCGCGTCGGACCTGCTGCGCAACGCCGATCTCGCCATGTACATGGCCAAGGCGCAGGGCGGTGGCGTCGCCCTGTTCGAGTCCTCCATGCACGACTCGGCCCGCCGCCGCCTCGAGATGCAGGCCGAGCTGGCCAGAGCGTTGGATCGCAACGAGTTCGAGGTGCACTTCCAACCGATCGTGGCCATCGCCCCCACACCGGACGGTATGGACCGGGTGGACGACGCCGAGCTGCTGGCCCAGCCCAAGATCATGGGCGTCGAGGCGCTCGCCCGCTGGAACCACCCCCAGCGCGGCCGCATCCCGCCGGTGGACTTCATCCCGATCGCCGAGGAGACCGGCCTCATCGTCGCTCTCGGCCGGTGGATCCTCATCGAGGCGTGCCGCACCGTCGCCTCGTGGGCGGAGGACGGCATGGTGTCAGCGCTGTCCCTGACGGTCAACGTCTCGGCCCGACAGTTGCAGGAGACCTCGTTGGTGGACGACGTGGCCATGGCCATCGCCCTGTCCGGCATCGATCCGTCGTGGCTGGTCATCGAGATCACCGAGAGCGTCGTGATGCACGACACGTCGGCCTCGGTGAACTGGCTGCACGCCCTCAAACAGCTCGGCGTGCGCATCGCCATCGACGACTTCGGCACCGGCTACTCGTCGCTGGCGTACCTCCAGCTGTTCCCCATCGACGTGATGAAGATCGATCGTTCCTTCGTCATCGGCCTCGGCACCGATCCGAAGGCCACCGAGCTGGTGCGGGCGGTCATCAACCTCTCCGAATCGCTCGGCATGACCACGCTGGCCGAAGGCATCGAGACCCCTGAGCAGCTGGCCGAGCTGCGCTCGCTGGGCTGCCAGCTCGGCCAGGGCTTCGCGTTCGCCAAGCCGATGTCGTCCGGCGCGTTGATCACCTCGGTGGAGGACGGGATCCTGGCGATGGCCAAGCCCGGGCTCCACCATCCCGGCATGCACCCCGGCCGGGACCACGTCGGGGCCGGCCCGCCGCAGGTGGCCGAGCCGGTCAGCCCACCCCTGGGTTGATGGGGGCGTCGGCGATGACCGCCTCGGCCGCCAACGCGTCGAGCGTCGCCTCGTCATAGCCCAGCAACTCGCTCAGCACGGCGCGGGTGTGCTCACCGAACAACGGCGCCCGCACCTTCGGCGCGGTGTCGGCCTCCACGAACCGCCACGACGGCCCCGGCTGCACCCAGCCCTCCGGCATGTTCGGATGGGGGAGGTCGATCCAGAAGCCGCGGGCGCGCAGCTGCGCATCGTCGTGGATGGCGACCATGTCGAGCACCCGGGCTGCGGCCACCCCCCGATCGCGCAGCTCCGCCACCGCCTCGCCCGCTTCGAGCGGTGCCGCCCAGGCCGAGATGGCCCCGTCGAGCTCGTCGTGGCGGGCGACCCGCTCCGTCAGCGGCAGCGCCGCCCACTCGGGTCGGCCGATCAACGCCGCCAGCTCCGCCCACTGCCCGTCGTCGAGGGCGGACACCGCGATCCACTGCTCGTCCGCTTCCCGGCCCGCGATCAGGGCATACGCCCCGGTATCCCGGTGGCGGGCCTCGTCGAGGCAGCGGTACACCCCTCTGGGGGCGATGGCGCCGGCGGGGTGGCGGTTGCCGTGATGGCGCACCGCCGGGTCGCGGTGCGCGGCCACGAAGGCGCCCCCGGCGAAGGTGGCCGCCACCTCGCGCTGGGCCAGGTCCACGATGGGGGCGACGCCGCGGCGGCGCCGTTGCAGCAGGCCCATCGCCACCGCCCCGGCGGCGGCCACGCCGGCGACCGGATCGCCGTAGGACACGCCGCACTTGTAGCTCACGTCGTCGTCCACGTACCCGGTGAGCGAGGTCAGCCCGCTCATCATCTCGATCACCGGGCCGAACCCGACGAGCGCCCGATCCGCCCCCGTCTTGCCGAACCCCGCCATCGAGACGATGACCAGCTGCGGGTTGGCCGCCCGCAGCACGTCGTAGGACAGCCCCAGCTTGTCCAGCACGTCGGCCCGGTAGTTCTCGATCAACACGTCGCAGTGGGCCAGCAGCTCGAGGAACACGGCGCGCCCGCGGACCTGGGCCAGATCCAGCGTCACCGACTTCTTGGCCCGGTTGTACGTGTTGAAGTAGTAGCTCGAGTTCCACGGCTCGGCCTGATCCGGGAACGCGATCAACGTGCGGATGTTGTCCCACGCCGACGGCGACTCGATCTTCAGCACCTCGGCGCCGAGCTCGGCCAGCAGCTTGGTCGCGTACGGACCGGCCCACATCATGGACAGGTCCGCAACGCGGACGCCTTCGAACGGCAGCTTCCTCACGATCGGCTCCATCCTGCGAGCACGGCCTCGATCGGCTCGACCGGCGCCCGTTCCGGCCCGCCGCCCTTCCAGTCCATCCCGAGGAACGGCCGGCCCGGCACCGCCACCGTCGAGCCGTCGGCGCGCTGCACCGTGTCGAAGAAGCCGCGGTCGGCCAGCGCCGGGCTGTCGAGCAGCTCGGCGGGCGTGCGCACCTTGCCGAAGGGGATCTTCCGCTCCGCCCCCAACCGGGCCAGCTCGTCGCCCGTGCGATCCACCATGAACGACAGCACGTACGCGGAGAGCTCCTCGTCGTGCTGCGGGCGCTGCTGCGGATCCCGGAAACGCTCCTCCCGCAGCGCCTCCTCGCCGATGGCGGCGAACAGCGCCGGCACCTGACGTTCGAGGCAGAACACGCCGGCGTACCCATCGGCGCAGGGGTACAGCGCCCACACCGCCCGGTGGTAGTTGCCGAAGCGCAGCGCGGCCGGCTCACCGTAGGCGGCAGCGGGGCCGTAGAGCTCCAGCGCGCCGGCCATGCACTCCTGCAACGACAGGTCGATCCAGTCGCCCTCGCCGTGCACCACCGCGCCGTAGTACGCCCCGGTCACCGCAGCGAAGGCGTGCAGCGCGCCGAACCACAGCGCCTGCGCCCCGCCCGTCGCCAGCGGCGTGGACGCCGGGTCCCCGGTCAGCGAGAGCAGCCCCCCGGCGGCGTAGGCGATCAGGTCGTCGGCCGGCAGCCCGCGATCGGGTCCCGTCCACCCGAACGGGCTGATGGTCACCGCCACCAGCGACGGGTTCGCCGCCCGCCACGCCGGCACGTCGAACCGGCCGGGTGGCCCGTCGAGCACCACGACCTCGGCCGAGGCCACCAGCGCGGCCAACGCCGCCGCGGCGCCCGCCTCCTCGCCCTCGAGCAGGACCCGCCGCTTGCCGGGCAACAGGTAGGTCGCCTCGTCGGCGCTGAGCGTCCAGTGCGGTGCGACGGGGACGTCGGCCCCCTCGACCCGCACGACGTCGGCGCCGTAGCCGGCCAGGAGGTGGGCGCACGACGCGGCCGGCACCCCACCGGCGACCTCGACCACTCGCATTCCCTGCAACGGTTGGTCCATACGGCGGGGGACCTTAGTCACCGGGCCTCCGTCCGGCTCAGCGCAGCGCCGGGCCGCTCAGTACGGGGTGCCGTCGGGCTGCAGGTAGTCCTCGCCGAACTGGCCGGCCGCGTCGAGCGCGTCGAGCTCCTCGTCGGTGCAGCCCAGCCACGACCGGTACACCCGGCGGCTGTCGACGCCCATTCGGCACAGCGGCTCCCAGCGCATCGGTGGCCCGTCCCAACGGAACAGGTGACCGGGGAACAGGAACCGGCCGAGATCCTCCGACCCGTTCTCACGGAACGCCCCGCGCGCCAGCAGGTGCTCGTCGCGCAGGCAGTCGCCCTCGCCCAGCACCGGCGCCGCCGACAGCCCCAACGCCCGCAGTCGGACGACCGCCTCCGCCGCGGTCGGTTGCGACGCGACCCAGCGGCCCAGCAACCGGTCCAGCTCGTCGTGGCCGGCCATCCGGGTCCGACAATCGGCTCCGGCCCACTGCGGCGCACCGATGGCGTCGGCCACCGCGGGCCACTGCTCGTCGCGCTCCACCGTCAGCACCACGAACCCACCGTCGCCGGCGCGGTAGCACCCCTGCGGGGCGAACCACGCGTCCCGGTTGCCGGGGGTGGTGTGCTCCCGACCGGTGCGCGACGCGTCGACGTAGTACTCGCCGAGGTGCTGCATCATGTTCTCCGCCTGGGCGAACTCGATCAGCTCGCCCACCCCGCTCCGCTCGCGACGGCGCAGCGCGGCCATCACGGCGAACGCCCCCGCCGTACCGGTGGCCGGATCCATGTGGAACGTCGGCCACGTCAAGGTGGGCGGCTCGTCGCGGTAGCCGCGCAGCGCCGTCGCCCCGCACAACCCCTCGAAGTGCACCCCGAACCCGATGAAGTGCCGGTACGGGCCGGACAGGCCCAACGGCGCCATGCGCACCGCGATCAGCCGCGGGTTGCGCGCCGACAGCACCTCCCAGCCGATGCCGAGCTGATCGAGCACCTTGGCCGAGTTGTTCTCCACCAGCACATCGGCCTGCTCCACCAGCCGCAGGAACAGCTCCCGGCCCACCTCGCTGCGCAGGTCCAGCGTGACGCCCGCCTTGTTGCGGGCGTGGGCGCTGTACATGCTGTGGCGGTTCCACGGCCGCTCGCCCGGATCGAGATCGGGGTAGGCGCCGAGCGGACCGAGCGCCGGCACCGCCGCCTTGGGCGGGCGGGGCACGCCGCCGCGGGTCGCGGTGGGGAACACCCACGGGTTGTCCACCCGCACCACCTCGGCCCCGAGGTCGCCGAGCAGCATCGTGCAGTACGGGCCGGCCCACACCACGGTGAGATCGAGGACCCGGATGCCCGCCAACGGCAACCGGTCGGCGGTGTCGTCGGGCGGCGCGGCCCGGCGCCGGGCGGGCGCCGGATGCCGCTCGGCCCGCAGCTCGGCCAGCAGCTCGTCCCGGTGCTGATCGAGCAGCGGCGCCGGCCGGCGCAGCACCCACCCGTTGTCCACCCGCCACGGCGCGCCGATGGTGCGGAAGCGCCCGGCGACGGGATGGTCGACCTCGACGAAGGAGCCGCGCGCGGCGAAGTGCTCGTCCTCCAACAGATCAACCGGACGGTTGATGGCGGTGATCGGCCAACGGTTGGCCTGCGCCTGGACCATGACCTGCTGCCGGGTACGTTCGAGCATCCACAGGTACACCGACGCCTCGGTCAGGCCCGCAAGCTCCGGATCGTCCGCCCAGCCCGGATCGGCGTACCGCTCGGCCAGTTCCTCGTCGCCGAGTGCAGCGAGCATGGCCGGCACCCACGACGCGATGGTGTGGGCCTGCACGTACCCGTCGCCGGTGGGGTACACGCCGGCCGGCAGCTGGTGCTGCACCGCAGCCGGCGCCCTCGGCGCGTCGAGCCCGCTGAACTGGCGGTACAGCAGGTAGGTGACGCGCCGATCCACCGAGCCGAGCTGGGCGTCGACGGCCGCCGCGTCCACCCAGGCGCCACGGCCGCTGCGCTCCGCCCGTCGCAGCGCGGCCATGGCCGCCATCGCCGCCACCGACCCCGCCTGGTAGGCGATGGTGCGGCCGGCCATCTTCATCGGATCGAGCTCGTCGATCCCCGTCGAGCTCATCGGCCCGGCGAGGGCGAACACCGCCAGGTCGGTGCCGGCATGACCGGCGTAGGGCCCGTCCTGGCCCCACGGGCTCAGGCTGACCACCACCAGGTCCGGTCGCTCGGCCCGCAGGGTCGACGGCTCGAGGCCGGCGGCGGCCAACCCGCCCGGTCCGAAGGACTCCACCACGACGTCGGCGGTGTCCACCAACCGCCGCACCAGCGCCCGATCGGCCTCGACCCGGGACGGATCGGCCACGATCGAGCGCTTGTTGCTGTTGCAGAACAGGAACAGCGGGCCGGTCTCGAGATCCTCGGGTTCCTCGCTGTCCAACCGCCATCGGCGCGACGGATCACCGCCGGGTGGCTCCACCTTGATCACGTCGGCACCGAAGTCGGCGAACAGCTTGCCCGCGTAGGGGCCGGCCACCCCGGTGGCGAGCTCGACCACTCGAACACCGGCCAGCGGCTGGTCCACCACCGGGGCCGAGGTCCGGGCCGGCATGGGTTGGCTCCGGTCGCTCATCGGCGCGGGAGCGTATCGGGACCCGGCCCGGCGCGCCGGGCGACCGCGCCGCCCTGTGCCAACATCGGTCCATGGCCGATGACCGACCGCTGCTGCTGCTGACCAACGACGACGGGATCGATTCGGTGGGTCTGCACGTGCTCGCCCGGGCCATGCGCACCCACGGCGACGTGCTGCTCGTGGCTCCGGACAGCGAGTACTCCGGTGCCGGCGCCGCGCTCGGAGCGCTGCACCTGATCCGGCCGGAGGTGCACGAGACCGCCGTCGAGGGCATCGACCGGGCCTACGCGGTCAGCGGTCCACCTGCCCTGTGCACGATGTTCGCCGCCCTCGGGGCGTTCGGGCGGGTGCCCGATCTCGTCGTGTCCGGCATCAACCCCGGGGCCAACGTGGGGCGCGCCGTGTACCACTCGGGCACCGTCGGGGCCGCGCTCACCGCCCGGGGGCGGGGCATCAGCGGCATCGCCGTCAGCCAGGAGGTGGCCGAGCTCGCCGTCGAGGGCCAGGGCGGCGAGGAGAGCCTGGGCTCGCAGCGCTGGGAGGACGCCGCCGCGATCGCCTCCATCGTGGTGGAGGCGCTGCTGCGCGACGGACTTCCCGCCGATCCGGTCGTGGTGAACCTCAACGTGCCCAACCGGGCGGTCGCCGACATGGTGGGTTGGCAGTGGTGCGACGTCGCCGTGCGGCCCCCGCGCACCATGGCCTCGGCAGTGCTGACCCCCAAGGCCGGCCATGCCGGTACGTACCACGTGGAGATGTCCTGGGGTGATCCGGTGCAGCTGCCGGCCGACACCGACGCCGGCGCGGTGGAGGCGGGGCTCGTCGCGGTCAGCTTCCTCAGCCGTCTCGTCCACGCCCCCGCGCCCGAGGTCGGCGCCGGCATCAGCGCCGCCCTGGGCGCCCTGATCGGCTGATCGCCGAGCCGCCGATCCGGCGCCATCGGCACCGCGGTGACCGCCGAACGGCGGATGCATACCGAACGGCAGGTGCAGACCGAACGGTATGGTCAGCGGGTGCGTCGGTGCGCGGCACGGCGCCCGCTGCGAGGTGCGCAACGGGCGCCGCTGCCGAAGGTGGGAAGTCCGAAGGTGGGAAGTCCGAAGGTGGGAAGTCCGAACGACGAAGGCTCAGCTCAGCCGTCGACGCCCTTGGGCAGCACCACGACCGGGCAGTGCGCGTGGTGGGTGACCTGCTGGCCGACCGAACCGAGCAACAGGCCGGTGAACCCGCCGCGACCGCGGCTGCCGACCACGATCAACGTGGCATCGGCCGCGTTGTCCAGCAGGGCGGCCCCGGCCGCACCCTCGACGATGCGCACGTCGAGCGGCACGCCGGGTTCGGCGGAGCCGGTCACCCGTTCGATCGCCTCGCTCACCACCAGCTTCGCCGAATCGGCGAGCTCCTGGTACGGCGTCGAGGGCAGCGCGGCCATCGGCTCCGCCACCATGGGGAGGTACTGCCAGGCATGGACCACGCGCAGCGTCGCCTGCCGCAGCCGTGCTTCCTCGATGGCCCATGCCAGCGCCGCATCGGCATGTCCCGAACCATCGACGCCGACCACGATGACCTGTGCGCCGGAGTTGTTCGCATCGACCATGGCCGATCCTCCTACGTTCTCCGCAGCCCTGCTGCGCTTCAACGATCGTTTGCCGGTGACATGGCGACCAGGGCCGAACGTCCGCAGGCGCCGCCCCCGAAATCCCCGGTGGGCGGCACGCTACCGGCTGGGTCGCCGTCCCGCCCCGCGGCGCGTCCGCCGACCCGGGCCCGCCGGACCGAGTAGATTCACGGCGAACAAGCGAGTCGAGAGGGACGGCATTTCATGGCGCTGCATCACGATGCGAAGCTGGACCACCTGCGGGCCGTGCGGCTCTTCCGCAACTGCAGCCACAAACAGCTCGAACACGTGGCCACCATCGTCGACGAGATCGATATCGAGGCCGGTCGGGTGCTGTGCCGTCAGGGCGAGGTCGGTCACGAGGCCTTCGTGGTCATCGCCGGTGAGGCCACGGTGTCCATCGACGGCAACGAGGTCGAGACGCTCGGCCCGGGCGCGCTGATCGGCGAGATCAGCCTCATCGACCACGGGCCCCGCACCGCCACGGTGACCTCGCGCACCCCGATGCACCTGCTCGTGGTGCCCGGCAACCGCTTCGCGCAGCTGCTGGAGGAAGTGCCCGGACTGCCCCTCGTCATCATGCGGGACCTCGCAGCGATCCTGCGCAGCGCCGGCCACCACTGATCGGCGCCGCCGGCCGTGGGCCGGACCGCGCGGTACGGCCCGCCTCGCCGTACTGATCGGTACGACCGATCGGTACGGCGAAGCGGGCCGGGCGGTTCAGCGCTCGTAGGGGCGGTGCTTGCGCTCGTCGAGTCGGGCCGCGTACGCCGCCGCCTCGGTGCGCCGGGACATCCCCAACTTGGCCAGCAGGTTGGAGACGTAGTTCTTCACCGTCTTCTCCGCCAGGTAGAGCCGCTCGGCGATCTGGCGGTTCGTCATGCCCTCGCCGATGAGCTCGAGGATCCGCCGCTCCTGGTCGGTCAGGCGCTGCGTGGTGTCGTCCCCGCTGTCCTGGTGACGGATCCGGTCCAGCACCTTCGCGGTGACCTGCGGATCGATCAGGGACTGCCCGGCCGCCACCTTTCGCACCGCGTCCACCAGGTCGATGCCCCGCACCTGCTTGAGCAGGTAGCCGGACGCGCCGGCCATGATCGAGTCGAACAACGCCTCGTCATCGCTGAAGCTGGTCAGCATCAGGCAACCGATCTCCGGGTGGGTGCTGCGGATCTCCCGGCAGACCTCCACCCCGTTGCCATCCGGTAGGCGCACGTCGAGGACCGCGACCTCGGGCCGGGTGGCGGGGATGCGACGCATCGCCTCCTCCGCGGTGCCCGCCTCTCCGACCACGGTGAACTCACCCGTGCCCTCGAGCAGGTCACGCAGCCCGGTGCGAACCACCTCGTGGTCGTCGAGCACGAAAACTCGGATCACTCTTTCCTCCCGAACAACGCCTGGGGACGCGAGTCCTCGCACAGTCTCCCAGGTCGCGGCGACCGATGTCGATCACGAACGTCCGGCGGGCACCGACCAGCGCAGCCTCGTGCCGCCCCGTGCCCCCACGGGTGTCACCTCGCACGATCCGCCGAGCCGCTCCGCCCGGGTGGCCATGTTGCTCAAGCCGTTGCCGCCCGCGACCGGCGCAGCGATGCCGACACCGTCATCGACGATCTCGAGCACGACGTCGCCCCCCGCCAGACCCGACACCGTCACCGTCACCGTCCCCGCGGTGGCCCGGGCGTGGCGAGCCACGTTGGAGAGGCCCTCCTGCAGGGTGGCCAGCAGCTCGGCCGCCACCGCGCCGTCGATCACGGTCTCGATGGGGCCGTCGAAGCGCACCACCGGCTCGAAGCCGAGCGACGCGCGGGCATCGCGGGCGGTGGACAGCACCCGTCGCCGCGCCGACTCGCCCTGGTCCGGCGGCTGCAGCTCGAAGATGACGGCTCGGATCTCCCGGATGGTGGTGTCGAGATCGTCCACCGCCCGGCCGATGCGGCCGCTGAGCGTGTCGTCGAGCAGGTGGGTCACGATGGCCTGCAGCGACATGCCGGTGGCGAACAGCCGCTGGATCACCCGGTCGTGCAGATCTCGGGCGATGCGCTCGCGGTCCTCCACCAGGGCGAGCTCCCGGCGGGTCTCCTCCAGCTCCTCCTCGCTGTCGCGGCGTTCGGAGAGGTCGCGCACCAGCACCGCCACCGCGGTGCCCTCGGGCGCCGCGTCCCACTCCAGCAGCAGCTCCACCGGCAGGTCCGCCCCGTCGGAGCGGCGCAGCCGGGTGATCACCGGCGAGATGCGACCGGCGGCGGCGGCGCGTTCGATCAGGCGCCGCAGGATCGCCTCGTCCATGTCCGGCATCAGGTGCAACGGGGTCATGGACAGCAGCGCCTGGCGGCCGTAGCCGGATTGCACCGCCGCGCCGGCGTTGACGTAGGTGAAGCGCAGGTCCTGCGGGTCGAGCAGGTAGACGCCCTCATGGGCCCGGTCGATGAGGCGCTCGATGCGTCGGGTGTGGGCGTCGGCCGCGACCCGCGCCGAGATGTCGCGGATGGCGGCGATCACCGCCGGGCGGCCGTCGTGCAGCGTCGGGCTGAGGCCGACCTCCACCACCACCGTCGAGCCGTCGCGGCGCTGGCCGTAGAGGTCCAGGCCGCTGCCCATCGAGCGGGTCCGCGGATCGCTCCGGTACCGGTTGCGGTGCGCCACGTGGGCGGCGCGGGCGGCGGCGGGCAACAGCAGCTCGATGGCCTGGCCGATCAGCTCCGCCCGGGTGTACCCGAACAGCTCCTCGACCTGCTGGTTGGCCAAGAGGATGGTGCCGTCACCGTCGACGAGCAGCAGCCCGTCCGGTGCCGCCTCGACCAATCCCGCCAGGTCGGCCAGCACGACCGGATCGGTCGCGTCGAAGGACGATCCGGCGAACTCATCCATGGCAGGAACGGGCGGCCTCGGCTTCCAGGGCGCGGACCAGGTGGTTCAACATCGTCCGCACGGTCGTCTCCACCCGGGCGTGGTCCACCCGGGTCGGCGCGAAGGGATCCAGCCGGCCGTAGCTGGCCAGCAGCCGCAGCTGGCAGCAGCGCGGTTCGAGCTCGAAGAACTCCAGGTCACCTTGGAGCTGTCGGAACGCTGAGCGCTGCCGTTCGAGATGCAACGTGAACGGCAACACCGTGGACTGGGAGCTCGACAGCAGCCCACCGGTCTGCAGGCGGAACGGGGCCGGCCCGTCCGGGCCGTGCAGCGCGGCCGCCACCGAACCGGCCAGCAGATCCCGGCCCCGGCGCTGCATCGCCTCGGCCATGTCCGCGCCGGGCAGCGTGACGAGCGCGAAGTCATGGACCAACATGCGCGACAGACCTCCCAAACCGACCGACGAGATCCCTACGGTAGGAAAGCGGTGCCGAAGGCCCCTAGGGGCTGAGGTCACATCCATGGTCGCCACCAGGCGAAACGTGGGTGCGAAGGGCGCCCGGCGCGTCAGCCGGGCACGCCGGATCACTCGATGCCCAGGGCCTTCTTGCGGTTCTTCGCCCGCTCGAGCAGGTGGGCGGGGATCCGTGAACCGGCGCCCGCCTCGGCGGCGGGCGCACCGTCCCCGGCGGCATCGGGGCCCGCCGGCGCCGCGGCCTTGGCCGCGCCGGCCACCGCGGCTTGCGCCTTGTGGGTCTGGAAGTCGTCCCACTGCTTGGTGCGCACCAGGGACCTGTGGTCCACCTGGCCGAGGTCGACGCCGTTGTCGAAGAAGACCCAGTACCGCTTCCAGGTGATCCCGTTGACCAGCTTCACGCGGCCGACGGTCCCCTCGGGGACGCCGGGCAGTTCCAGGGTGGCGGACACCTTCTCGTTCTTGCGGAACGGGGTGTCGAACGAGGTCGTCGTCTTCTTGGCCATAGCAGCACCGTGCAGGGTAGTGGGACCGCGGTCCCGTCCGAAACTCGCGCCGGTGCCGGATCCCCGGCGGTCAGTCCGCGGGGGCGCGGGTGCCCTCCGGCAACCCGAACTTCTCCGGGCCGACCACGACGAAGCGCCCCGACGCCTCCCCGCACAGCTGCCCGTCCGGCTCGTGCAGACGGGCCGTGGCCTCCAACGTCCACACCCGCTCGCCCCGATCGGCCACCCGCGCCTCGAAGTGCACCGGCACCCCGATCAGCATCGGCGCCTTGTAGCGGACGAACAGCTCGCCGGTGTAGGCCGCGGTCGCCTCGATGATCATCACGTAGCCCATCACGTCGTCGAACACCGACGCGCTGACCCCGCCGTGCGCCCGACCGGGCGACGCCTCCGCCAGACGCCCGAAGCGGGCCACGGCGCGGACCACGTCGCCGTCGCGCCACACGATCAGATCGGTCGCCGTGGGGTTGGCCGGGCCCGACACCGGTCGGTCGCTGAAGGAGATCAACCGGTCCCCGTCGCGGGGCGGGGCGATGGTGTAGCGCCGGGCCTGGTAGTCGTCGGCCCGCGTGACGGCGTCGAGGTCCTCGAGCCGGGTGGCGTGCTCGTCCGCCCAGCGCTCGAGCGCCTCGAGCTCCTGCAGCGGGACGTCGCGGCCGATCAACGCCTCGCCGAGGCGCCGCATGGCCGCACCGGTGCGGTGGTGCTGGGCCAACAACGGATCCTCGTAGACGAGGTGCACGGGACGGTCGGAACGGCCGGTCGGATCACTGGGCAGACGCACCCGGCGATCCTGTCACGCGGACCGCGCCCGACGCCCGGACCGCGAGCGGGCCCGGCCGCCCAGGGCTACAGTCGCCCGTCGTGGGGACTGGGGCGTTGGCACACATCCGTATCTGCGACTTCACCGGCCAGCTGGCCGGGGCGGGCGCGACGAAGTTCCTGGCCGCCATGGGGGCCGAGGTGATCCGCATCGAGGATCCCGTCACCCAGGGCCGCTGGGACATCCTGCGCGGCGCGCCGCCGTTCAAGGACAAGCGGCGCGGCTCGGAGTTCGGCTCCGGGTTCAACAACCACAACGTGAACAAGCTGGGCATCACGCTCAACCTGCGCACCGACAAGGGCAAGGAGCTGCTGGCCGAGCTGGTGCGCCGCAGCGACGCCGTCACCGAGAACTTCGCCCCCGGCGTGCTCGAGCGCTGGGGCTTCGGGTACTCCCACCTCAAGGAGCTCAAGGAGGACATCCTCTACGTGAGCAACTGCGGGTTCGGCCAGGTCGGCCCGTACGGCACGTTCAAGTCCTGGGGGCCGATCGCCCAGGCGGTGTGCGGCATCACGTTCACCTCGGGGTTGCCGGACCTGCCGCCCGCCGGCTGGGGCTACAGCTACATGGACCATACCGGTGGGTATTACATGGCGATCGCCATCCTCGCCGGTCTGTTCTGGCGGGCCCGCACCGGTGAGGGCCAGTGGATCGACATGTCCTGCACCGAGGCCGGTGCCGCCCTGTGCGGGCCCGCGCTGCTCGACGCCGAGGTCAACGGCCGGCCGCTGCGCCGGCCCGGCTCACCCAACTCCAACCGCAACGCCTGGCCCGCCATGGCGCCGCACGGCATCTACGCCACCGACGGCGAGGACAACTGGCTCGCCCTCTCCGTGCAGGACGACGCCCAGTGGCAGGCCTTCGCCACCGTCGTGGCCGAGCCGTGGGCGGCGGAGGAGCGCTGGCGCCACCGCGACGTGCGCCTCGACCACCAGGACGAGTTGGACGAGCTGGTCACCGCGTGGACCGCCGGCCGCGATCGGTTCGCGCTGGCCGAACAGCTGCGCGCCGCCGGCGTCGCCGCCGCCCCGGTGCAACGGCCCGGCGAGCGCATCGACGGCGACCCGGCCACCGCCGCGTTCGGGCTGTGGCCCACGGTTGACCACGCCGCCATGGGCGAGATCCGCGTCGACGGGCTACCCGTGCACTTCTCCGAGACGGACTGGGCCATCACCGAAGGCGGCCCGCTGCTCGCTATGCACAACGACGACGTGTACCACCGGGTCCTCGGCCTGTCCCCGAGCGAGATCGACGGCCTTCGCGCCGAAGGGGTGATCTGACATGGCCGGACCGCTGCAGGGCATCACCGTCGTCGAGGTGGCGGGCGAGCTGTCCGCCTACACCGGCAAGCTGCTCGCCGACCTCGGCGCCACCGTGACCCTCATCGAGCCGACGGCGGGCAGCCCGCTGCGCTGGTACGAACCGTTCGCCGGGGACCAGCCCGATCCCGACCGCAGCCTCTGGTGGTGGCACTACCAGGCGGGCAAGGCGTCGGTGGCGGCCGACCTCGACACCGCCGACGGCGCGGCCAAGGCCCGCGCCCTGTTCGCCGGGGCCGACGTGGTGGTGGAATCGGCCGGGCCCGGGGTGCTCGACGCACTCGGCCTCGGCGCCGCCGCGGCGCGCGCGGCGCGGCCCGAGCTGATCTGGGTGTCGATCACCTCGCACGGTGCGCAGGACCCCCGCTCCGCCCAACCGTCAACCGACCTGACGCTGCTGGCGGAGGGCGGCCCGGTGTGGAGCTGCGGCTACGACGACCACACCATCCCGCCGGTGCGCGGCGGCGGCGGGCAGGCCGGCCACACCGCCGGGCACTACGCCACCATGTCACTGCTCGCCGCGCTGCTGTCGCGCCAGCTCACCGGACGCGGCCAGGTGATCGACGTGAACGCCTACGCGGCGGCCAACGTCACCACCGAGATGGCCAGCTACGGGTACCTGGCGGCCCGCAGCACGGTGCAACGCCAGACCGGCCGCCACGCCTCGCCCCGTCCGACGCAGCCCACCCAGGTCATCTGCGCCGACGGGGCCTACGTCAACACCGGACCGCCCCGCCACGGCAAGGACTTCGGCGAGCTGGCCGGCTGGCTCGAGCAGCTCGGTCTCGAGGACGAGTTCGACGAGATGGGCGTGCTGCGCCTCGGTCTCGAGCTCGAGCACATCTCGATGGCCCAGATGGAGGAGCACGATCTGGTGGGCGAGATCTTCGCCGCCGGCCGCGCCGCCATGTTCTTCCTCGCCGAGCGGCTGACCGCCTACGAGCTGTTCCTCGGGCTGCAGCAGCGCGGCATGCCCGCCGGGATCATCTACAGCCCCGAGGAGGTGGCGGCCGACCCGCACTTCGAGGCCCGGCACTGGGCCCGATCGGTCGAGCACCCCGAGCTCGGCCGTACCGTGCGGTACACCGGCCTGCCGGTCACCTTCCCCGCCACCCCGGCCGGGCCGCTGCGGCCGGCACCCAAGCTGGCCGAACGGGCCTGACCGCCCCCCGGTGCTCGTCACCGCCGCGCTGCCCACCCGCCTCGGTGTGCTGCGCGCCTACGTGCAGGACGGCGCGCTCGTCGGGCTGTTCTTCCCCGAGCACCGGCCGCAGCCGCCGAGCTGGACGCTGGACGCCGTCGAACGGCCGGCCACCGCGAGCGACTTCACCGCCGTCCACCGCCAGCTCGAGGCGTACCTCGCCGGGCGACGGCGGTGCTTCGAGCTGAGCCTGGCGTGGCGGGGGACCGAGTTCCAGCGTGCGGTGTGGCAGGCGCTGCAGGCGATCCCCTACGGCCATACCGTCACGTACGGCGAGTTGGCGGTGGCGGTGGGCCGGCCCCGCGCGGTGCGGGCCGTCGGCTCGGCCAACGGACACAACCCGTTGTCGATCGTGGTGCCGTGCCACCGCGTGCTCGGCGCCGGTGGGGCGCTCACCGGCTACGCCGGCGGCCTGGAGCGCAAGGCCGCCCTGCTCGCCCTCGAGCGCGGCGGCTGACACCCGCCACCGCGAACGCCGGCGACGGCCCTAACGTCGAGTCATGGTCTCGCTCCTCCCCCGACGTCGACGACGCGCGGCCCCGGCCGCCGCGGTGGCCCTCGCCCTGCTCGCCGGGGCGTGCGGCTCCGACGGCGACGGCGACGGTGCGGCGGCCACGGCCGGCCCGGCGGCCACCGCCGGAGCCGATCGGGCGGCGTCCACCACCGGTGCGAGCGCTGCGACCACCTCGGAGCCGGCGGCCGACGCCGGAACGACGCCGTCCTCCACCGAGGCCGCTCCCGGCTCGGTGGCCCCGCCGCCGACCACCACCGCCCGGCCCGAGCTCGGCCGGGTGCGGGCGCAGTTGCAGCGGCTGGCCGAGTTCTCCGATCCCGTGGCCGTCGCCGTGCGCCCCGGCGACGAGCGCGTCTACGTGGTGGAACGGGGCGGGACCATCAAGGTCATGAGCCCGGCCGGCGAGGTGGCGGAGCGCCCCGCGGCCAACCTCACCGGGCGCACCGCGGCGGGCGGCGAGCGCGGCCTGCTCGGCCTCGCCTTCTCGCCCGACGGCACCCGGGCCTACGTGAACTACACCGACGACGACGGCCACACCAACGTCGACGAGCTGGCCGTCGACGCCGCCGGCAACCTCGACGTGGCCACCCGGCGGCGGCTGCTGTTCATCGAGCAGCCCTACGGCAACCACAACGGCGGCCACCTCACCTTCGGGCCCGACGGCCTGCTCTACATCGGCACCGGGGACGGTGGCTCGGGCGGGGACCCGCAGGGCAACGGCCAGAAGCGCTCCACGCTGCTGGGCAAGTTCCTGCGCATCGACCCCGCCCCCAGCGCCGACGGCTCGGCGCCCTACACGATCCCCGCCGGCAACCCCTTCGTGGGCGAGGCCGGCACCCGGCCCGAGATCTGGTCGCTCGGGTTGCGCAACCCGTGGGGCTTCGCCTTCGATCCCGCCAACGGGGACCTGTGGGTGGCCGACGTCGGCCAGGACGCCTGGGAGGAGGTCAACGTGGCGCGCGCCGCCGGCACCGGCGGGGCGGCGGGCCGGGGCGTCAACTTCGGGTGGAACGCGTTCGAGGGCACCCACCCCTACGACGAGTCGACCGTCGCCCCCGGGGCGCTGATGCCGATCCACGAGTACCCGCACGGCAACGGCGAGCTCGAAGGCTGCTCGGTGACGGGCGGCGTGGTCGACCGGGGGAGCGCGGTGGCCGGGCTGTCCGGGGCCTACCTCTTCGCCGACTACTGCGTGGCGGGTATCCGCGCCATCGACGCCAACGCCACCGTGGCGGCCGCCGACGACGTGCGCGTCGTCGTGGCGGACGGCCCCGCCGTGGTCGGCTTCGGCACCGACGCGGCGGGCGAGGTGCTCGTCGTGTCGATCAACGGAGGCGTGTACCGGCTCACCCAGGCGTGATGGCTAGCGTCGACGCCACCATGGAACCGTCGATCCCGTTGCACGAGCTGCTGTCCCTCCAGGAGGTCGCCAAGGACTTCTACCTGGGCCGGACGCCGGACTACGAGTGGGGCCGCGTCTACGGCGGGCAGGTCGTCGCCCAGGGCCTCGCGGCGGCCACCGCCACGGTGGACAGCACCCACCGGCTGCACTCGGTGCACGCCTACTTCGTGCTCGGCGGCAGCCCCAAGGAGCCGATCCTCTACGACGTGGACCGCCTGCGCGACGGTCGCTCGTTCTCCACCCGCCGGGTCGTGGCCCGCCAATCCGCCGGGGCCATCCTCAACCTCGACGCCAGCTTCCAGCGCGACGAGCCCGACCTCGACATCTCCGAGACCGGCATCGACGCCGACCTGCCGGCCCCCGAGTCGCTGCCCACCCTGGACTGGAGCGGGTGCGGCGAGGTGCGCGAGATCCCCCGCACGCCGGGCGAGGCCCGCTCCCGGCTGTGGATCCGGGCCAAGGGGGACCTCGGTGACGACCCCCGAGTGCACGCCTGCGCCATCGCCTACCTGTCCGACCACAACCCGATGGACGCCATCGCCCTGTCCCACCCGCTCGGCTTGGACTGGGAGCACCTGATGACCGCCTCGCTCGACCATGCCGTGTGGTTCCACCGCCCGGCCCGGGCCGACCAGTGGCTGCTGTTCGACCTGCGCGGCCACGGGTTGGTGAACGCCCGGGGCATGGCGACGGGCACCGTGCACACCCGCGACGGGATCCACGTGGCCACCATCGCCCAGGAAGGCCTCATCCGCCGGGCCCGCGAGCCCCGACCCCTCCCGTCCACATGACCCGGCTGCTGGCCGAGGACCTCCCGTTCCTGGTCGGCGCCGCCCGCTTCACCGCGGATCTCGACGCCGCCGACGCATGGCACGTGCGCTTCGTCCGCTCCCCGCAGGCCCATGCCGTACTGCGCGGTATTGCGCGGCCCGCGCCGGCCTCCATGCCGACCGGTACGGACGGTGCGCCGTCGGCCGCGATCCTGACCGAGGCCGACCTCGGCTACGAGCCCTACACGTTCTTCCCCGCCGTCGGCCACCCCCGCCCGTTGCTGGCCGGGGACCGCGTCCGCTACGTCGGGGACCCAGTCGCGCTCGTCGCCGCGGCCGACGAGGCAGCCGCCGTGGACCTGGCCGAGGCCGTCGAGCTGGACCTCGAACCGCTCGCCGCCCAACTCGACCTGTGGGCCGCGCTGGAGGACCCGGACCGCATCGTCAACACGATCCGCCAGCAGGCCGAGACCGATCCGCTGGCCGGGGCCGCGCTCGTCGTGCAGCGACGTTGCGTGAACCCCCGGCTGTCACCGTTGCCGCTCGAGACCAGCGCCATCGTCGTCCGCCCCCTCGACGGCGGTCGCGGCCTCGACGTGTGGGCCGCCTGCCAGGGCGTGCACGCGGTGCGCGACGACCTCGCCGCCGCGCTGGGCCTGGACCCCGCGGCGATCCGGGTGCGGGCGCCGAGCGTGGGCGGCGGCTTCGGGGCCCGGTATCGCCCGCCCCTCGAGTACCTCACGGTGGCCGCCGCCGCCCTGCGCTTGGGGCGGCCGCTGCGTTGGGTCGAGGACCGTACCGAGCAGTTGCTCAGCCAGGCCCACGGCCGCGGCCACGAGCTCGACGTCGCCCTCGGGGTGCGGGCCGACGGGCGCTTCACCGGCGTGCGGGTGCGCGGCGTGGCCGACGCCGGGGCCTACCCCGGGCAGGCCCCGCTGCTCGTCGAGTACACCCGCAAGATGGCCCCCGGCCCCTACCGGATGCCGCTGGTCGACTTCGAGGTCAGCTCGGTCACCACCACCACCGCCCCCGTCGGTGCCTACCGCGGCGCCGGCCAACCCGAGATCGTCACCGCGGTGGAGACCCTGGTCGACGAGGCGGCCCGCGCCCTCGGCCTCTCCCCGGCGGAGCTTCGGCGGCGCAACCCGCTGCAACCCGAGGAGCTGCCCACCGTCACCGTGACCGGCGTGCGCTACGACCGGGCCGACCTGCCCGCCGCGCTGGCCACCGTCACCGAGAAGCTCGACAGCTGGCGCGCCGCCGATGCGGTCGCCCTCGCCGGGCGCGGCCCGTCGGTCCGGCTGGGTTACGGGCTGGCCTGCTACGCCCAGATCACCGCGGTGGGCCAGCTCACCATGGGGGCGCAGCTCACGGTGCGCCCCGACGGCACCGTGGTGGCCGGGGCCGGCAGCCACAGCCACGGGCAGGGCCACCGGTCCACCTTCGCCCACCTCGTCGGCGAACGCCTCGGCATCGACCCGGCCGCCATCGACTGGGTCGACGCCGACACCGGCGTGATCCCGGCCGGGCACGGCACCGGCGGCAGCCGCAGCGCGGCGCTGACCGGCAACGCGCTGCACCACGTCGCCGAGGCGCTGCTCGAACGGGCCCGCCGGCTCGTGGCCGATCACCTCGAGGCCGACCCGGCCGACATCGTGGTGGGCGCCGGCGGGCTCGCGGTGGCCGGGGTGCCGGCGTCGCTGGTCGGTTGGGCGGCCATCGTGGCCCTGGCGGAGCAGGCCGGGCTCGCCGGACCGGACGGTATGGCGATCAGCCTGGTGGCGGACCCGGCGCCGTCCAACACGCCCTACGGCGCCCACGGCTGCGTGGTGGCGGTGGACACCGAGACCGGCGGGGTGACGGTGCTGCACCACATCGCCGTCGACGACTGCGGGCTGCGCCTCTCCCCGAGCCAGGTCGAGGGCCAGCAGCACGGCGGGGCGGTCGCCGGCATCGCCCAGGCGCTCGGCGAGCAGATCGTCTACGCCGCCGACGGCACGCCGCTGACCACCACGCTCATCGACTACGTCGTGCCCGCGGCCAGCGAGGTGCCCTCCATCGACGTCGCCGGCGGCGAGCTGGCGGCGGACACCAACGCCGTCGGCGCCCGCGGCATCGGCGAGAACGGGGCCATCGCCGCCACCCCGGCCGTGCTCAACGCCGTGGCCGACGCGCTCGGCGTGCCCTTCGTCGGGCTGCCCCTCACCCCCGAACGGATCTGGCGCCTCGCCGACGCTCGGTAACGCCGCGGTTCGGTCAGAGCACGGCGTTGGCGGCCAGCTGGGTGTCCACCACCAGTTGGGCGTCGGGCCCGCTGCCGGTCACGTACAGGTCCACCACCCGCCGGTCGCTCAACGTCAGCGTCGTCTCCAGGGTGCCCCAGGCGGTGGTCACCACCACGGTGTGCTCGCCGCGCACGATCGGCTCCCCGGGGCTGGCCGCGCCCGGGGCCAGCTCGCCGACCACCAGCGGGGCGACGTTGTTCGGGTTGCGGGTCACCGTCGCCGACAGCGGGGCCGTCGTCTGGTTCAGCACCCGCACCCGGGCCCGGTAGGCCGGCACGTCGGAGAGGTCGGTGGCCTGCACGGCCAGCACGCCGCCGCTCGCGTCGGGGCGCGCCGCCACCGACAGGTCGGCGCCGCCCGGCGCATCCACCACCGTCTCGGCCAGCACGACCGGGGAGGTGCAGGACCCGTCGGAGGGCAGCACGGTCAACGTGTGCGGCCCGGACGGCAGGGCCAGCCGGCGGCTGATCGTGGCGTAGCCGACGTTGCGCAGGGCGCAGATCCGGCCGTCGAGCAGCACGTCCACCGCGGTTGCGTCGTCGATGCCCTGCGCGACGGTCACCGTCACGTTGGCGGCGTCCGACGCGCCGGCGCCCCCCGCCGGCGTTGCGACGAGCCCGAACCCCAGCCCAGCGGCGAGCAGCGCGGCGGCCGCCCGGCGTCGCGGGGTGCGT
>JADLEF010000156.1 GCA_020846295.1 Acidimicrobiales bacterium | reverse complement strand
GAGGCAGTCGGCCAGCCGCTCGTAGGTGGCGGCCTCGGTGTACTCGCCCGACACCATCGTCAGCTGCCCGGCCATGGCCGCCAGCGCGGTGTCCTCCGCGTCGGGCACGGCGGCCCGCACCGCCTCGGTGGCGTAGTTGCGCAGCTCCTCGTCGGTCCACTCCGACCGCGCCACGGCGACGATCGGGACGTCGACCCGGCGTCGCCGCGCCAGGTGGTAGAGCGCAGGGAAGAGCTTCTTGCGGGCCAGGTCGCCGGTGGCGCCGAACATCACCAGCGCGTCGGCCCGGCCGGTCGGCGCGCTCACGGTCGTTCCTGATGGCCGCCGAACTGCTGGCGCAGCGCCGACAGGACCCGGTTCGCCACGTCGGCCTCGCCCCGGGAGTTGAAGCGGTCGAACAGCGCCGCGGACAGCACGTGCACCGGCGCCCCGGTCTCGATGGCGGCTTCCACGGTCCAGCGCCCCTCGCCCGAATCGGACACCCGGCCGGCGAAGCCCTCGAGGGCAGGGTCGGCGGCGAGGGCGTTGGCGGTGAGGTCGAGCAGCCACGACGCCACCACCGATCCCCGTCGCCAGACCTCGGCGATGGCCGCGAGGTCGAAGTCGTAGCGATAGAACTGCGGTTCGCGCAGCGGTGCGGTCTCCGCGTCGTGCCGACCGTCGGCCTCGGCGCCGGCGTTGGCGTGGGCCAGCACCCCCAGGCCCTCGGCGTAGGCGGCCATGAGGCCGTACTCGATGCCGTTGTGCACCATCTTCACGAAGTGTCCGGCCCCGGGGGGACCGCAGTGCAGGTAGCCGGCCTCGGCGGTGCCGGGTCTGCCTCGCGCCGCTCGGCGGCTCGGGGTGCGCTCGGCGGCGTCCACGCCGGGGGCCAGCGCTGCGAAGATCGGGTCGAGACGGCGGACCGCGCCGTCGTCACCGCCGATCATCAGGCAGTAGCCGCGCTCGAGGCCGTGGATGCCGCCGCTGGTGCCGACGTCGAGGTGGTGGATGCCGCGCTCGGCCAGTGCAGCGGCGCGCACCACGTCGTCCTTCCAGTTGGAGTTGCCGCCGTCGATGATGATGTCGCCCGGCGAGAACCGTTCGGCCAGCGCCTCCACGGTGGCCCCGGCGTAGCCGGCGGGGACCATGATCCAGGCCGCGCGCGGGGCCTCGAGCCGGGCGGCGAGCTCGTCGAGCGACCGGGTGGCGGTGGCGCCGCTGCGGCGCAGGCGGCGCACGGCGGCGGGGTCCACGTCGTAGACGACGCAGTCGTGGCCGGCCTTCTGGAGCCGCTTCACCAGGTTCGCGCCCATCCGGCCCAGGCCGATCATGCCGAGCTGCATGCGTGGTCCTCTCTGTCGTCGTTCAGTCGGCCAGGCGACGGCGCCGGTACCACGAGATCAACCGGTTGGTTGAACTGTCGTGGGCGAGCGCCGGGGTGGCCTCGGCCACCAGCTCCGGCGTGATGCGGCCGGCGAGCACCTTGCCCAGTTCGACGCCCCACTGGTCGAAGCTGTTGATGCCCCAGATCACGCCCTGGGTGAAGACCTTGTGCTCGTAGGCGGCGACGAGCTGGCCGAGCACGAACGGGGTGAGCTGGTCGGCGACCAGGGTGGTGGTCGGGCGGTTGCCCTCGAAGGCGCGGTAGGGCTGGCCCTCGGGCGCGTCCTGGCCGAAGGCGAGCGCTTCGGTCTGGGCGAAGAAGTTGGCCATCAGCAGGTCCTGGTGGGCGCCGCCGGGAAAGTTGGAGCGGGCAAAGCCGATGAAGTCGGCCGGGACGAGCCAGGTGCCCTGGTGCAACAGCTGGTAGTAGGCGTGCTGGCCGTTGGTGCCCGGCGTTCCCCACACGATCGGCCCGGTGGTGGTGGACACCGGCGTGCCGTCCATGCCGACGGACTTGCCGTTCGACTCCATGTCGAGCTGTTGGAGGTAGGCGGGGAACCGATCGAGCTCCTGCGCGTAGGGCAGCACGGCGTGGGTGGCGGCACCGAAGAAGTTGGCGTACCAGATGCCCAACAGGCCCATGAGGACGGGCAGGTTGCGATCGAAGGGGGCGGAGCGGAAGTGCTCGTCCATGGCGTGGAAGCCCTCGAGCAGCTCGGCGAAGCGCTCGGGTCCGATGGCGATCATCAGCGAGAGCCCGATGGCGGAGTCCATGGAGTAGCGACCGCCCACCCAGTCCCAGAAGCCGAACATGTTGGCCGTGTCGATGCCGAACGCGGCAACCTCGGCGGCGTTGGTCGACACGGCCACGAAGTGGCGGGCGACGGCCTGTTCGCTGCCCAGCTTGTCCACCAGCCAGGCGCGGGCGGTCCTGGCGTTGGTGATCGTCTCGAGGGTGGTGAAGGTCTTCGAGGCGACGACGAACAGCGTGGTCTCCGGGTCGAGGCCGTGCAGCACCTGGCGGATGTCGGCCCCGTCGACGTTGGAGACGAACTCGCAGCGCAGGCCGGTGCCGCGGTACGCGGCCAGGGCGTCGTAGGCCATGGCGGGGCCGAGGTCCGACCCGCCGATGCCGATGTTGACGATGGTGCTGAGCGGTCGGTCGGTGTGGCCGACCCAGTTGCCCCGGCGGACGTCGCGGGCGAAGTCGCCCATGCGGTCCAGGACGTCGTGCACGTCGGCGACGACGTCGGTGCCGTCGACGACGAGGGGCCGGCTGCGGGGGCGCCGCAGGGCGGTGTGCAGGACCGAGCGGTCCTCGGTGGCGTTGATGCGCTCGCCGTCGAACATGGCGTCGATGCGGCGGCGGAGGTCGCAGGCCTCGGCCAGTTGCACCAGCAGCCGCAGCGTCTCGTCGGTGACTCGGTGCTTGCTGTAGTCGACCAGCAGGCCGTCGACCTCGAGCGAGAGCCGCTGGCCCCGGCCGCCGTCCTCGGCGAAGAGCCGGCGGAGGTGCAGGTCACCGACGAGGTCGTGGTGCATGGCGAGGGCGTGCCACTGGGGGAGCGTGGCGAGGTCGGGGGAGGCGTCGCGAACCATCCCCACGATCATGCCCGTCCGGGTCGGTCAAACCGACGACCCCGCTGGCGGGAACTCTCCTGCGGCGGCGGTCGTCGAACTGGCATGCTGCACGGGTTGAACCGACGTGAACTGCTCCTGGGATCGATGGCGGCGCTCGCATTGGCCGCGTGCGGGTCCGGCGATGACGGCGGCTCGCCGTCGGCCACGAGCGGTTCCGGTGACACCGGTGGTACGAGTGGTACCGGCGGTTCCGGTGGCGCGGGGACGACCGGCCCGGACGGCGGCGTGCAGACGCTGCGCAGCGACGCGGCTCGCACGGCGTCGGTCAACCCGACCGGCAAGGGTGATGCGCTGCTGCCGATGTCGGTCGGCATGTACCGGGAGCTGGCGAGGACCGCCGATCCTGCGGCCAACCTGGTGTTCTCGCCGATCTCGGTGGCGTTCGCGCTGGCCATGGCGACCAACGGTGCGGCGGGTACGACGTTGGACGAGTTGCTACGGGCGTTCGGGTTCGCCTCGGTGGACGAGTTGAACGCCACCCTGAACGACCTCGGGTTGGCGCTGGAGGCTCGGGCCGGTGAGCGGCAGTTCGGGCCGGAGCGCATCGGCGAGGTCACCCTCGAGCTGGCCAACTCGCTGTGGGGCCAGAGCGGGTTCGGCTTCGAGGCGGCGTTCCTCGACCGGCTGGCGGCGTTCTACGGCGCCGGCCTGCAGGCGGTCGACTACCGCACCGCGGCCGAGGCAGCCCGGGTGGCGATCAACGAGTGGGTGGCGGAGGCGACGAGGGACAAGATCCCCGAGCTGATCGTCCAGGGCGTGCTCACCGAGCTGACCCGCCTGGTCCTGGTCAACGCGGTGTACCTCAAGGCACCGTGGCTCGAGCCGTTCGACGAGGGGGCCACCGCGCCGAAGCCGTTCACGCTGGTGTCCGGCGAGCGCATCGAGGTCGACATGATGACCACGACGGTCCGCCAGGGTGCGTATGCCAAGGGGGACGGCTGGACCGCGGTCGAGCTGCCCTACCTCGGCGGTGAGCTGGCCATGACCGTCGTGGTGCCCGATGCCGGGGGCTGGGCCCCGTTCGAGGCCGGGCTCGCCGCGGAGACGCTCGGTCCGGCGGCGGCCGCGTTGGAGCAGCGCAGGTTCTTCCTGACGATGCCCAAGTGGACGACGCGGACGAGCTCGGCGCTGGTGCCGATCCTGCAGGCGCTGGGCGTGACCCTGGCCTTCGACGAGGCCGAGGCCGACTTCAGCGCCATGTCGACCGAGGAGCCGCTGCACATCTCGGCGGTGATCCAGGAGGCGTTCATCGCCGTCGACGAGCAGGGCACCGAGGCGGCGGCGGCGACCGCGGTGATCGTCGAGGCGGTCAGCGCGCCGGTGGACGAACCACCGCAGGTCGACCTCGATCGGCCGTTCCTGTACGCCATCCGGGACCGGCAGACCCGGGCCCTGCTGTTCGTCGGCCGCGTGCTCGACCCGCGCCAGGACTGACAGACGCCAAAAGGCGGCAGTCCGCCACGCTGCGTGAAAGTTCGCCCAGGGTGGAAGGCCGTTCGGCGATGCCTCGAGATGCTCCGGTGACGAAATGCGAGCCCGGTGGCGCCGCAGGGCCGGGGTCCGTCAGCGACCGCTGCAGCGGGGCGAACGCACCGGGTGACTCGTTTCGTCACCGGAGCAACAGGATGCGCCGGGGAGTGGATGACCGGGGAACCGGTGATCACACTTTTCGTGTGTGAGTGACGCCTCAGCGTGGTTGTGAGGCACCCCGGGGGGCGAGGCGGCCGCGGCCGGGCCGAGCGGCATCCGTTAACCGTCCACCCTCCACCACGACCTCCCCGCGGCTCATCACCACATCAGGCCAGCCGGTCACCGTCCACCCGTCGTAGGGCGAGTAGTCCGCGTTCGAGTAGAACGCCGACCCGTCGATGGTGCGGCTGCGCTCGGTGTCCCAGATGACCAGATCGGCATCCGCCCCCACTGCGATGGTGCCCTTGCGCGGGTACAACCCGAACAACTTGGCCGGGTTGGTGGAGGTGACCTCGACGAAGCGGCTCACCGACAGTCGCCCGGTGCGCACCCCCGCCCACCACAGCATCGGCAGCATCGTCTCCAGCTCCGACATGCCCAGCCGCAGGTTGGTGGCGTCGAGCGCCGGGTCGAGCTTGTCCGCCAGCTTCCACGGCGCGTGGTCCGTCGCCACCGTGGCGATGCTGCCCTGCGCCAGCGCCGCCCACAGCCCGGCCACATCGCGTTCGCTGCGCAGCGGCGGCGCCCCCGCGTACTTCGCCCCGTTCGCCTCGGCGAAGCGCTCCTCGGTGAGGAACAGGTAGATCGGCCGCGTCTCCACCTCCACCGAGGTGCCGCGGGCCTGTCCGGCCCGGCAGGCGTCGAGTGCGTCCAGCGACGACAGGTGCACCACGTAGATGGGGCAGCCCGTCACCTCGGCCATCGCCACCGCCCGCTCGGTGGCCGCCCGCTCGGCGGCGACCGGTCGACCCTGCGGGAAGTGCTCGGCGGTCAACTTCCCCTGTTCGCGCAGGATCGTGCAGGCGCACTCCATCAGCGCGACGTCCTCGCAGTGGATCAGCGCCAGCCCGCCACACTGCGCGGTACGGCGCAGCGCCTCGAGGTAGCCGTGCACCGACCGGTCGAAGCGCCGGAACGACAGGAAGATCTTCACGCTGGTGTGCCCGGCCGCGTGCAGCTCGGCCAGCGCGTCCAGCTCCGACGGCGAGGGGTCCATCAGCACCGGGTGGAGGAAGAAGTCCGTGCGCGACCGCGCTTCGCCATCCGCCGCGTCGCGCTCGGTCGACACCCGGATCGATTCGCCGGTGCCCGGGTCGGGGTGGGACATGTTCCCCACCGTGGTCACCCCGCCGGCCAACGCCGCCGCCGTGCCCGCCTCCCAGTCGTCGCACCAGCGGTAGGACTGCGGTGCCGAGCCGGCCGGTGTGAGGTGCACGTGGCCGTCGATCCCGCCGGGCAGCACGTAGCGACCGCCCGCGTCGAGCTCGTGGGCCGCCGACATCGCCCCGCCGAGCTGCACGATGCGCCCGTCCTCGATCCCGATGTCGATGGCGGCGCTCTGTGACCCGGCGGTCACGACCGTGGCATTGCGGATGACGCTGTCCATGCGGCGCACCGTACCCGCTGAGACCGTTCAGCGGCGGACGAGCGGCGATGGACGATCAGCGTTGCCCGTGGGCCTCGAGGTGCGCCAGCAGCGCTGCGTTGACCTCGTCGGGGTGGTCATCGGTGAGGAAGTGCCCGCCCCCGGCGATCTCCACGAACCGGTACGGGGCCGAGACGTACTGCGCGGTACCCTCCGCGGCGGTCCGTCCCACCGACTGGTCGACATCGCCCCACAGGTACAGCGTCGGCACCGCGATCGGCCCTGCTGCGATCCGGGTCAGCGCGCCCGCCGCCCGATACCACGCCAGCGCCGCTTCGAGCGCCGGCTCCGATCCGACCACCGACAGGTACAGCTCCGCCGCGTCGGCGGGTACCCCGTTGGACATCAGCAGCGAGCGCAGCCGCGCCCCGCCTGCAGCCAGCAGCTTGGCCCCCGTGTCGGGGTCGTGGAACGCCTTGTGGTGGCGGGACTTCTCCTGTTGGCCGTCGGCGTCGGCCTGCATCGCCGCCCGGAAGGCGGACGGGTGCGGCCGGGACAGCACCGACAACGACAGCAGCCGTTGCGGCGCAGCGTCGGCCACCTGCCACGACACCGCCCCGCCCCAGTCGTGCCCGACGAGGTGGAACCGCTCGCCCTCGAGCGCGTCGGCCACGGCCAGCACGTCGCCCACCAACCGGTCCACGGTGTAGTTGGCCGGCTCCGCCGGATCGGGCCGCGCCCCCGGCGAGTAGCCGCGTTGGTCGAACGCCACCGGGCGGTACCCGGCGGCGGCCAGCGCCGGCTGCTGGGCCCGCCAGGTGTGGCGGCTCTGCGGGAACCCGTGCAGGAACAGCACGAGCGGACCGTCGGCCGGCCCGTCGAGCTCGGCGGTGAACGTCCCGGCGGCGGTGGTGATCGAGCCCAACATGGCGGGCACCGTAGCGGCGTCTAGATTCCGCCGCGTGCTGTACGGCCTGAACATGGATCGACCGCTGTTGCTCGGCGGGCTGCTCGAGTACGCCGCCCGCTACCACGCCGACACCGACGTGGTGTCGGTGGATTCGGCGGGCGAGCGCCGCCGGCTGGGCTACGACGAGGTGTACGACCGGTCGCGCCGCGTCTCCACCGTGCTCGCCGGGCTCGGCGTGCAGCGCGGCGATCGCGTCGCCACGTTGGCGTGGAACGACCACCGCCACCTCTGCGCCTACTACGGCATCGTCGGCATCGGGGCGGTGCTGCACACCATCAACCCCCGCCTCTTCGACGATCAGCTGGCGTTCATCATCGGCCACGCCGAGGACCGTGTCGTGCTCTACGACCCGGCCTTCGCCGAGCAGGTGGAGCGGCTGCGGCCGCTCGCCCCCCACGTCGAGCACTGGCTCGCGCTCGACCCCGCTTTCGACGCCCTCGTCGACGCCGCCCGCCCCGACACCGACTGGCCCGAGCTGGACGAACGAGAGGCGGCCTGCCTCTGCTACACGTCGGGCACGACGGGCAACCCGAAGGGGATCCTCTACCACCACCGGGCGCTGGTGCTGCAGAGCCTGACCCTGTGCACCAACGAGGGCCATGGCGTCACCTCCTCGGAGAGCGTGCTCGTCGTGCCCCCGATGTTCCACGTGAACGGGTGGGCGTTGCCCTTCGCCTGCCCGCTGTCGGGCGCCCGGCTGCTGCTACCGGGGCCCGACCTGTCGCCGGAGGCCTTGGTGCGCTGGATCAACGACGAGGGCGCCACCGTCACCGCCGGCGTGCCGACGGTGTGGCTCGCCCTGGTCAGCCACCTCCAGCAGCACGGTCTGCGGATCGACCCGCTGCAGCGCATCGCCATCGGCGGCTCCTCCGCCCCGCCCGCGCTCATCGCCACCCTGGAGGACGACTACGGCGTGCGGGTCAGCCACGTGTGGGGCATGACGGAGATGACGCTCGGGGTGTCCGGTGCGCTGACCGGGCGGGTGAAGGCGATGCCGGTCGAACAGCGCCGCCTGCGCCAGATGAAGGCGGGCCGCGCCGTGTACGGCGTCGAGCTCGAGATCGTCGACGAGGCCGGCAACCCGCTGCCCCACGACGGGGTGGCCCAGGGCGAGCTGCTCGCCCGCGGTCCGTGGGTGGCCGGGTCGTACTACCGCAACGACACCGGAGGTGGCACCGCGCACACCGCCGACGGCTGGTTGCGCACCGGAGACATCGCGACGATGGACCGGGAGGGCTACATCGAGCTGGTGGACCGGGCCAAGGACGTCATCAAGTCGGGCGGCGAGTGGATCAGCTCGATCATCCTCGAGAACGCGGCGGTGGGCTGTCCCGGCGTGGCCGAGGCCGCGGTGATCGGGGTGCCCCACCCGCGCTGGCAGGAGCGGCCGCTGCTGGTCGTGGTCCGCCGGCCCGGCAGCGACGTCACCGCCGAGCAGATCACCGCGCACCTGAGCACGCAGGTCGCGAAGTGGTGGCTGCCCGACGAGATCCGCTTCGTCGACGAGCTCCCGCACACCGGCACCGGCAAGATCGCCAAGAACGTCCTGCGCTCGCGGATGGGTTGACCGACCGGTCCGCGCCCGGTGTGACGGACGGGACGTTGCGTCAGTGCGCATCTGCGTACTAAAGTGCGCAGTACGAGTTCCGGCGTACGAGATTGCGCCGCCCATCGCCGAGGAGCGCACATGCCCATCGCCAAGACCCTCACCGACATGCAGACCGCCGCGTTCGACCAGCTGATCGCCGCGCAGAGCAAGATCGTCGAGATCAACAAGGAGCTCGCCGGCCGTCTCGGTGACGTGACCGACAAGCTGCCCGCCGTCCCGATGATGGACGAGGCCATCGAGGCCAACCGCTCGCTGGTGGACAACGTGTTCGGCTGGTCCAGCAAGCTGATCGAGGCCAACCGCACCTTCACCAACGACCTGCTGTCGGTGTGGCTGGCGCCCTCGAGCGCCCCGTCGCCCGTCGCGACGCCCAAGGCTGCCGCGGCCAAGTGATGCCGCGGTGCCCCGCCCCGGCGTGGCACCGACTAAAACCGGCCGGTATGGCCGACAGTGATGATTGGGGCGCCCACCTTTCCACGGTGGGCGCCTTCATTCGCGAGCAGCGCCGCCTGGTGAAGTTGTCCCAGCGGCAGCTGGCCAAGGCCACCGGCCTGTCCGACACGTATCTCAGCCAGCTCGAGCGGGGCATGCACGAGCCCTCGTTGCGGGCGCTGCGCGCCATCGCCAAGGGCCTCAACGTCAGCGCCGATCAACTGATCTCGCTGACCGGCGCGCTGGCGGACGACCTCGAGGAGCACGGCGACGGCACGCCCGTCGAACCGGAGGCGGCCCGCCCCCTCGGCACCGAGGATGCCATCCGCGCCGACGCCCGCCTGACCGAGGCCCAGAAGTCGGCCTTGCTGGCCGTGCTCGGCAGCTACCTGGTGGCCAACGCCGTCGACGAGGACGGGGCGGGCCGGGCCGGTCGGTCGGGACGGCCTAGTGGCGGATCGGGCGACGGGGCAGGTCGTCCTCGTCGAGGAAGTCGCTGACCACCTGGGCGGTGTAGTCGGGCCAGGTGATGAGAAAGAGGTGACCGCCGCCGGCGACGAGGTGGAGGTGCCCGTGGGGCAGCAGCGACACCATGATCGTGGCGTTGGCGACGTTGATGATCGGATCGTCGTCGGCCGCCATCACCAGCGTGGGTTGGCTGATCCGGCCGAGCCGGAACCGGCTGCTCCAGTTCATGACCGCGCCCAGCTGGTTGAAGTACCCGACGGGGTTGGGTGGGTGGCGGTGGCGGAGGTAGGTCTGCCGGTCGAGCAGTTCGGGCTCGTGGCGGATGGCGCCGCCATAGAGCAGCGGGGCAACGGCGCGCAGGTAGTCCGGCGAGTAGTAGCGCCACGGGGTGGCCAGGATGCTCATCGCCAGCGGGTTGCCCGGGACCGACCAGGCCCCGTGCATGGTGGCGACCAGCGCGAGCCGGCGCACCCGCTGCGGGTGGCGCAGGGTCACCTCCTGGGCCAGCGCGCCGCCCCAGGACAGCCCGAGGAGGTCGAAGCGCTCGATGCCGCGGGCCTCGAGGGCGGCCACGCAGGCGTCGGCGTAGCCGGCCATCGTCAGCGGTTTGGCGGGGGCAGGGGAGCCGCCGACGCCCGGCGGGTCGATGCCCACGGTCTCCCGCCTGCCGAGCGCGGTGCGGAACCCCTCGTAGAGGTCGAGCGACGCGCCGATGCCGGGCAGCAGTACCAACGGTTCGGCGCTGCTGCCCGGGTTGCGCACATCGATGCGCAGACGCTGCGGACCGGCCAGGACGGTCGTCATCGGTGCAGCATGGCACACCGGTCGCGCCGGGCAGGTCCCCGGCGTGCGCAGAGTGCGGTCAAGGGGAACAGGCCGTCGCCTTCACGTAGGAGCCCGGCGCGGCCTCGATGACCGGGTGGGCAGCGGACCCGAGCTTGGCGCGTGCGTTGCGCTTCGCCCCGGACCGCTGCTCCAGCCAGTCCACCCAGTGGACCCACCACGAGCCCTGCTGCTCGGTCGCGCTCTCGAGCCAGTCCTCGGCATCGTTGCCGACGACGGGGTTCGTGAAGAACCGGGCTTTGGGGTTGTCGGGCGGGTTCACCATCACCTGGACGTGGCCCGACGAGCTCAGGACGAACTCGCAGTTGCCGCCGAGCAGGTGGGCCGTGCGATAGCAGGCCTGCCAGGGGGTGATGTGATCGGTCTCGGCGCCGACGATGTAGGCATCCAGCTTCACGTGGGAGAGATCGACGTGGTCGCCCTTGACCACGACCTCGCCCGGCTTGGTCAGCGCGTTGCCCACGGCGATGTTGGAGAAGTCCTCGTGCAGGCCGGCCGGCAGGTTGGTCGAGTCCACGTTCCAGGCCAGCACGTCGAAGGCCGGCGGGTTCTTGCCCAGCAGGTAGTTGTTGACCCAGTAGTTCCACACCAGGTCGTTGGGGCGCATCCAGGCGAAGAAGCGGGACAGCTCGGCCCCGTCGACGATCCCGCGGGCCTTGGCCTGCTGGATCGATGCGGCGACCGACGGGCCGGAGGTGAGCGAGGCCACGGTGGAGGGGGTGTCCCAGTCCAGCACGGTGACGAGGAACGTCACCGCGTTGATGCGCTCGTCGCCGACGGCGGCCAGGTGGCCGAGCAGCGAGGCGGTGGTGATGCCGCCGGCGCAGACGCCCATGATGTTGCAGTCGGCCGAGCCGGTGATCTCGAGGGTGGCGTCGAGCGCCTCCTCGATGGCGTCGACGTAGGTGTCGAGGTCCCACTCGCGCATCTCGGGGGTGGGGTTGCGCCACGAGATCATGAACGCCTGCTGGCCGCGGGACACCGCGTACTCCACCAGGCTGCGGCCGGGGGCGAGATCGAGGATGTAGAACTTGTTGATCTGCGGTGGCACGATCAGCAGTGGCCGGCTGTGGACCTTCTTGTCGGCCGGGGCGTACTGGATCAGCTCGAGCACCTCGTTGCGGAACACGACCGCGCCGGGCGTCATGGCGATGGTCTCGCCGGCGACGAAGGGGCGGGTGTCCACCATGGCGGGCATGCCGCCGTTGTGTCGCAGGGACCACAGCGCATGGCGGGCGCCGTCGACGAGCGTCCGGCCGCCGCTGTTGAGGGCGGCCTCGAGGGCGGCGGGGTTGCCGAGCAGGGCGTTGGTCGGAGCGGCGGCCTCGACGGCGAGGGCGGCGAGGAACCGGGCCCGCAGCCGGGCCTTCTCGTCGGGTTCGACGTCCTCGATGAGGTCGTAGAACGACTTGCGCCAGGCGAGGTAGCTCTGGCCGAGCCGCTTGTAGAACGGGTTGTCGGTCCACGCCTGGTGGCTGAAGCGGCGGTCGCCCGGCTCGGGCGCGACGTCGGAGCGGCCGACCGCGATCTCGCCCAGCTCGGCGGTGAGCTCGGCGGTCCGGCGGGCGATGGCGGCGGGCGAGGTGGCGATGTTGCGCAGGAGGCGACCGGCAGCGGCGGCCCGTTGGCCGGCGGTGAGCGGGGCCAGCGGTACGGCATCGGAAAGGGTCTCGGCGATGGAGCCGAAGAGGTCCTCGATGGGCTCGGTCACGTTCTGCATAGGCGGTTGTCCCTCCCTGGAACCGATCCCTGACGGCGGTCAAGGGATCAATGACTTAGATAATGCAGCGATAAGGCATCTCCCGGACAGATGATTTGCGTCACAGCTACTTGGCGAAACGCCAGTTGGGACATGCCCCGTTCACCGCTCCACCAATCGATGGCGCCGCAGGTGCGCCGCCATCCTCGCCCCACGGTGGTGGCGGAGGACACAATGGCGGCCATGGGATCTCCGACGCGCATGACCATGCGGGGCCGCCTCAGCGTGGTTGCGGTCGCCGTCTTGTTCGGCGTGCTGTTGACCGGCGCGAGGGACTGGCAGGTCGGGGCGATCGGGGTCGGGTTCCTGCTCATCGGCCTGGTGCTGCTGGTCCAACGCCGCCGCGCCCGGCCGCCCCGGCAACCCTGAGCGGCCGCGCTCGGCGGCCGCCGCCGGCGGGTCCCGGTGGGTCCCCGGCGGGTCCCGATCGGTGGAACGAACGAGCACCGAGCGCCGGGCGTCACAGGGCCCTGGCTAACGTGGCCGGACCACGGTGACCGCCGACGAGAGCACCGCATAGGGGAGGTCAGCATGACCGAAGTGATGGGACGGCCCGCCGCGAGGCCGGTACCGCACGACCTGGAGGCGAAGTACCGCGAGCCCGAGGGCCAGTTCTTCTTCACCGGCGTTCAGGCCCTGGTCCGGGTGCCGCTGGACCAGATGCGGGCGGACCAGGCGGCCGGTCTGCGCACGGCCACCTTCGTCAGCGGGTACCAGGGTTCGCCCCTCGGCGGTTACGACCGCGAGATCATCGCCAACAAGGCGTTGATGGACCGTCACAACATCGTGCACAAGCCCGGCCTCAACGAGGAGCTCGGCGCCACTGCGGTGTGGGGCAGCCAGCTGGCCAGCACCTTCCCCGACCCGCTCTACGACGGCGTGCTGGGCATCTGGTACGGCAAGGCCCCAGGGCTCGACCGCGCCGGTGACGCGCTCCGCCACGCCGCCTACTCCGGCACGTCGCGCCACGGCGGCGTGCTCGCCCTCACCGGCGACGACCCGGCCTGCAAGTCCTCCACCCTGCCCTCGTCCTCGGAGTTCTCCCTCGCCGATCTGCACCTGCCGGTGCTGCACCCGGGCAACGTGCAGGAGGTACTGGACCTGTCCCGCCACGGCGTCTACCTGTCGCGGGCCAGCGGGCTGTGGTCGGCCATCAAGATCGTCACCTCGGTGGCGGACGGCGCGGCCAACGCCGAGGCCGGACCGGACCGCGTCCGCCCCGTGATGCCCACGTTCCTGTACCAGGGCAAGCCCTACGTGCCGACGGTGACGGGCAGCGTCGGCCCGCCGACGACCAACGGCATCGAGCGCGAGCTGTACGAGGCCCGGCTCGAGGTCGCCCGCCTCTACGGCGTCGAGAACAACCTCAACAAGATCACCGTGGACAGCCCCGATGCGTGGCTCGGCATCCTGGCGTCGGGCCGGGTGTACCACGAGGTGCTCGAGGCGCTGCACACCCTCGGGCTGAGCGAGGCGGACCTGCCCGGCCTCGGGATCCGCATGATCCAGATCGGCATGATGTACCCGCTCGACGCCTCCGTGATGCGCCGGCTCACCCGCGGGCTCAGCGAGGTCCTCGTCGTCGAGGAGAAGCGGAACTTCCTCGAACTGCACCTGAAGGAGGCGCTCTACGGGGTCACCGGGGCGCCGCTCATCACCGGCAAGACCGACCCTGACGGCCGTGCGCTGGTGCAGGCGTGGGGCGCGCTCGACGCCGACTACCTCGTCGAGCCGATCTTCCGCCGTCTGACCTCCCGCATCGATCCGTCACGGCTCAAGGGCCCGCAGCCGGCGCCGTCGATCGGGATCAAGAAGAAGATCGAGCTGCTGCCCAGCCGCACCCCGTTCTTCTGTTCGGGCTGCCCGCACAACACCGGCACCAAGGTCCCCGAGGGCGCCGCGGTGGGCGCCGGCCTCGGCTGTCACGGCATGGTGACCATGATGGACCCGGGCCGCGTCGGCACGATCATGGGCATCACCCAGATGGGCGGCGAGGGCAGCAGCTGGGTCGGCATCGAGCCGTTCGTCAAGACCGATCACTTCATCCAGAACATGGGCGACGGCACCTTCGCCCACTCCGGTTCGCTGTCGATCCGCATGGCGGCGTCGGCCAACGCCCACATCACGTTCAAGATCCTCTACAACGGCGCGGTGGCCATGACCGGCGGCCAGGACGCGGCGGGTGCGATGACCATCCCGTCGCTCACCTACTGGCTGCGCAGCGAGGGCGTGCGCCGCACGATCATCACCACCGATGACAAGGGCAAGTACAAGGGCATCGACCTCGCGCCCGGCGTCGAGGTGTGGGAGCGCGAGAAGATCATCGAGGCGCAGGAGACCCTCCGCCAGACCGACGGCGTCACCGTGCTCATCCACGACCAGCAGTGCGCGGCGGAGAAGCGGCGGGATCGCAAGCGCGGCCTGGTGGCCGATCCGAACACCCGCATCGTGATCAACGAGCGGGTGTGCGAGGGCTGCGGTGACTGCGGCATCCAGTCCAACTGCCTGTCGGTGCAGCCGGTGGAGACCGAGTTCGGGCGCAAGACCCGCATCCACCAGTCCTCCTGCAACAAGGACTACTCCTGCCTGCACGGCGACTGCCCCTCGTTCCTGTCGGTGGTGCCGGCCAAGGCGGCCAAGGCGGGGTCGAAGGTCTCCCGCTCGGAGGGCGGCGCCCGCCGCCGACCGGCGCTCGACGTGAGCCGCCTGGTGGCGCCGACCATGGTCGTGTCGACCGACGACGCCACGGTGCGCATGCCGGGTATCGGCGGGACCGGCGTGGTCACCGTGTCGCAGATCCTCGGCACCGCCGCCACCCTCGACGGCAAGTTCGTGTCCGGCCTGGACCAGACCGGCCTGTCGCAGAAGGCGGGCCCGGTGGTGTCCGACGTGCGGGTCACCACCGCCCCGGTGGACGGATCCAACAAGACGACCGCCGGCTCGGTGGACCTGTACCTCGTGTTCGACCAGCTGGTCGCCCTGATGCCCAACAACATCGCGGGCTGTGCGCCCGAGCGCACCATCGCCGTGGTGTCGACGGCGAAGTCGCCCACCGGTGCGATGCTGCGCGACCCGCGGGCGACCTACCCGTCGAACGAGGACCTGCGCGCCGATCTGGATGCGGTGACCCGCGCCGAACAGAACCGCTACCTCGACGCCGGCGAGATGGCGCTCGGGCTGTTCGGCGACTCGACCACCGCCAACGTGCTGCAGCTCGGCGTGGCCTACCAGCTCGGCGCCCTGCCCATCTCGGCCGAGGCCATCGAACAGGCCATCGAGCTCAACGGTGCTGCCATCGAGGCCAACAAGGCGGCGTTCCGCTGGGGCCGGATGTGGGTGATCGATCCCGACGCAGTGGCCGCGGCGTCGCAGCTGCCCGGCGATCTGCTGCCCCAG
>JADLEF010000155.1 GCA_020846295.1 Acidimicrobiales bacterium | reverse complement strand
TACGACTTCGCACTTCACCGTTCCGCGGTGCCAGTCGCGGCCTCGGCGAGGCCACCTCCAACGGAGCGCAGGCGTGCCCGCGAGGGGCAGCCCTACAATGGGTTTCGAACTTCACTCTTCGAACTTCGCACTTCCCGCCCGCGGCGGGCGGGCGGGCTCAGGGTTCGATTTGGACGGGCATGCCGACCCAGACGGGGGGGAGGAGGGTGAGGGCGTCCCAGTTGGCGAGGCGGACGCAGCCGTGCGACTCGGTGCGGCCGACTTGCTCGGGCAAGGGGGTTCCGTGGATACCGTATCCAGGGCGGTCGAGTCCGATCCAGGCGAGGCCGACGGGGTTGTTGGGGCCGGGGGGGATCATGAGCTTGCGTCCGAGGCGGCGGCCTTCCTCGGACTCGGGAAACACCTCGGGATTAAAGGTGTAGTCGGGGTTCGGAACGACGACGGTGATGTGGAGCTCGCCCACGGGTCGTTTGGCCACGTCGCGCGCAATGCTGACAGGAAAATGCACGACGAGGCGGCCGTCGGCGTCGCGGCCTTGGAGGACGCGGTCGGCAAGGCGGATGTGGAGGTGCGCCAGCGGGGTCGCGAGCTGCACGGGTCCGACGGCGGGGAGGCGGACGCGGGCGCCGGGCGTGGCCTGGGTCCAATCGAAGCCGGGGTTGAGTTTGCGGACGAGGCCGGGATGGGCATGGGCACGCTCGGCGAGGCGCTCGAGCACGGTCTCATGCGCCATGGCGGGCTGCTGCGACTTCTCGAGCCAGGTGGGGCTGACGGGCTGGAGTCCGGCGAAATCAGCCTCTGTCAACTCCACTTCCTCCCAAGCGGGTCGCACGAGCGCGAGGTGGAAGCGGGTCGGCTCATCGAGCGCTCCGGTGGGCTCAAGCCCGGCCTGGGTCTGGTACGCCACGAGGGCCGCGCGGGTCTGGGGTCCGGCCACACCGTCAATCGAGCCACTGGAAAAGCCGCGTCGCGCCAACTCCACTTGCGCGTCAAGCCAGTCCGCCGCCGGCAGGGCCGCCGGGCGATCTTCGGGGGCGAGCGCGGCGTCACCGGGGGACACGGCCACGGGGGCGACGGGTGGGTCGGGCCAGGGGGGTGGTTTAAAATTCACCGTCGGCGCCGCGCTTGCGTCCCAGACGCACGCCGCAGCCGTCACCGCAGCGAGCGCGCAGGCACGGGCCACCCTGCCCTGCCCTCGGGCCCGGATCTTCAGCCAGGTGAGATGACGCACCGCCATGCGTCGGACGACATACGACCGGGCGCGGCTTGCCAAGTCCGCTTGCAACCCGTCGCCGCCCGTGGCCCTCGGCGCGGGACGGGCGGCGCGGATGGAGGCTCACGGAAGGGCGTACACCTCGAGCAGGGCGACGCCCTCGGTGGAACCCACCCCACTGGCATGCACAGTGTAGGCACCGGGCGGGAGCGTGATGACAAGGGCGGCGTCCTTGCTGCCGGACGGCAGGGCGAAGGCCCCGGCCTGGGTCGCCGCCGTCGCGGTGACCGTGGCGCCTGCCTCGGCGCTCCAGTTGTCGCTGGACACCAACAGCTGATCCGTGGTCGCCCCGCCGGGTCGTCCAAAGACCTGCAGCAGGGGATCGGCCAGCGCACCGGCGACGCCGAAGTTCTGCAACGTCGGTCCGACGGCGCGCACCAGCAAGGTACGGGACCCTTCCGAGGAAACGACAAAACCGGCGATCAGGACGTTCGCTCCGGTGCCGACATAACCGCGACTTGCCAGATTGACGAGGCGGGTGGCCGGCTGGGCGCCGTCGGCATCGTACAACTCGACCAGCGCGACGCCGGTGCCGGCGTTGACGCCCGACGCGAGCGCGGTGTACGATCCGGGAGCGAGGTCCACCAGCAGGGCTGCGTCCGCACTCTGAGCAGTGAGCGGAAACGCGCCCACGGCCGTGGTGGCGCTGGTCAGCGCGGCGAGATTGGCAGCGCTGCCCCAGGTGTCGTTCGCGGCTACGTCGACGTAGGCACTGGTAGTGGGGTCGAGGCGCTTCAGTTGCAGCAGCGGGTCAACCAGCGTGCCGGCAACATTGAAACCCGCGAGCGTCGGTCCGACGACCCGGAGGAGCATTTTCTTCGTGCCGGTGGTCCCGCCGATCACAAAACCAGGGATGAGCACCTGGGCGCCGGTCAGTGCTTGACCCCGGGTCGAGAGGTTCAGCACGCGTGCGGTCGAGGGGGTGGTGGGCGAAGCCACGGTCACCCCCACCGTGTCGCTGGCTGTGGCCACGCCATTGAGGGTCACGACCACACGGTACGACCCGTTGTGCACGAGCTGGGTGCTGGGCAGCGTGTAGGTGGACGCCGTGGCGCCGGCGAGATCGACCCACGTGCCGCCGACCAGGAACTGCCACTGGTAGGCGGTCGCGCCGGAGACGGAGGAGGCAACGAGCGTGGTGGCGGCGCCCGCCACGCCGCCCGCGGAGGCGCCGCCGGTGACGGCGATCAGACCGGCGGAGCCGGGCGAACCGTTCACGCCGGCCGAGCCCGTCCAATAAAACCCATCGCCCCACTCCCGGGCCGGGGTCGAGACCGGGGCGGACAGGACGAGCGAGTAACCGCTGGTGTTGGCGAGCGTCGACCAGGTGGTCTCGTACTTGAATCGCAGGATATTCACCGCCCACGGCGCCGGCAAGGCGAGCGACACCGTTTCCCCCGAGTTGTCGAGCGCGCCGGAGAACACGCCTGCAGCCAGCGCGGAGGCGGCGCCCGGGTAGCGGGAGAGAAAGGCGGACCGGCTCTTCGCGACCACGAGGTAGGCGCCCGGCGCGAGCGTCGTGCCGGAGGCGAAGGTGTAATCGATGCCGTTGACAAACCGCACGCCGCTGAGATCGAGCGTGCTCGCGCCGATGTTGAGCAGCTCGACGAATTCATAGTCGCCGGCGCTGGAGGCCGCCACCGGGCGGTACATGACCTCGGTGATCCGCAGGCCGGAGAGCAGCGGGGCGTAGGCGGTCGGCAGGACCGTGCCGTTGGGCAGACCCGGGGTCGGCACGGCGAAGTCGGCCCAGGCGACGCCGCCGTCGGTGGTACGGCCGGTGGATACATCCTCGGGCTGGCCACCGAAGTCGACGACATCGATGAGCGCGCCGTTCTGGCCCACGAGGAAAAGGGTGTCGAAGTTGCCGTTGAACCCGATGTCGAAGAAATCCGAATCGATCACCTTGAAGCCGCCGGCGGCGATGAAGCTGAGGTCGGGGAAGACATAGCGCTCGGGCCGGGCGACCAGGTTGTCGGTGACCCGCACCCCGCCGAGGGCGACCGGGCTGGCGGACGGATTGTAGAGCTCGATGAAGTCCTCCTCCACGCGCACCTCCGAGTTGCCCACCCATTCGTTGATGCGGATGGAGCCGGGTGCCCCGAGGGTCAACGCCTCGCCATTGGCGGCGCCCACGGTCGGCAGGCAGAGCGCCCAGCCGTCGGGGGCGGAGGCCGGGCGGGCGATCGAGTGATCGGCGACCTGCAGACCGAAGGTGACACGGTCGAGCAGCGCGCCGCCGCTGGCGGCGGTATCAAACAAGTAAACACCATCGCCCTCTGCATCGAGACCGAACCCGGTGTGCAGGCCCGGCGCGGAGGTGACGCTGTCGGCGAAGACCACGAGGTAGCCGCCGGCCGGGATGCTCGTCCCGGAGGGAAAGACGTACTTGGCCGGCGTGGCCGGATCGTCGCTCAGACTCCGCCCAGACAGGTCGACGGCGGCGGCGCCCGCGTTGTGGAGCTCGATGACGTCGGGATAGGTCGCCCCGTTCAGGAGGGTCCGCGTATGGCTGGCGAGCACCTCGCTGATGCGCACGACCGGGGT
>JADLEF010000154.1 GCA_020846295.1 Acidimicrobiales bacterium | reverse complement strand
GTCGTCCACGTCCACGGCGGCGAGGGTGCCGGCGCGCTGGCCGCGTGCATACCGCTCGGTGCGGCCCCCGTGGTGGTCAGCGTCTACGGCCGGCTCTCCCCGCCCGAGGTGCACCGCCCGAACAGTTGGTCCGACCATCGCCGGGCGAACATGCCCCTGCACCGGCGGCTGGTCACCCACCGCACCGGCATCCCACTGCTGCGAGCCGCGCTGCAACAGGGCCGGGTCGCCGCGGTGTGCAGCCCCGACCCGTCCATCGTCGAGCGGCTCGCCCCCTTCGGCGCCGTCCACCTGGCCCGCGGCGCAGCAGATCCGTCGCCCCGTCGGGCCCGATGGTCGGACCGGCCCCGGATCGTGTTCGCCGGGCGGGCCGAGACCGGTCGAGGCATCGACGACCTGCTCCTGGCATACCTAAAGGTACGGCGGGTGCGCGCCGACGCTGCGCTCACCCTCGCGCTGCTGCCATCCCCCCAGGCCGACCGCTGGCGCGACCTGCTCCTGCCGGGGGTGGACGTCCGGGTCGGCGCGTCGGCGTCGCTCGACGCGACGTTGGCCGGCTCACAGGTCGCCGCGCTGCCGTTCCGCATGGACGCCACCATCTCACCCGCCTTCGTCGCCGCCGAGGCGATGGCGGTGGGGCTGCCGGTCGTGGCCAGCAACGTCGCCTGCCTTCGCTGCCTGGTGCGCGACGGCCACAACGGCCGGCTGATCGCACCCAACGACGCCGACGGCCTCGCCGCCGCGCTGCTCGACGTGCTCGCCGCCGAATCGCACTGGACCGAACTGTCGAACGGGGCGAGGCGAACCATCGAGACCGACTGGGGCTGGGACGGGGCCGCGGACGTGGTGCTGCGCGCCTACCGCGACGCCCTCGGCCGACCATCCCGACGGGTCGCCTGAGCCGGCGGCGCAGGAGGAACACATGTACCAGCACTTCGACGACGCCATCCGCGAGCCGGTCGGTACCGCCACGCCACGCCGCCGCAGCAGGCACCCAGGCTCGTGGCCCGCCTTCTTCGGGGCCATGGGACGCGACTACGAGACCGTCGCCTTCGCCGGGGCGGCGCTCACCCGGGTGGCCGACCACGAGAGCAGCCTGGTCGCCGCCGCCATCGGCCCGGGCGATGGGCGGGCGCTGCTCGACGTGGGAGCGGGCACCGGTCGCTTCACGGCGATCGCCCGCGCCCGGAACTGGTCGGTCACCGCCTTCGACGCCGCTCCCGAGATGCTGGCCGTCGTGCGGGAGCGCCACCCGTCGGTGCGCACCGTCGAGGGCACGCTGGGCGAGCCCATGCCGTTCGGTACGGCGAGCTTCGAGGCGGTCATCGCCATGCGGGTGGTGAAGTACGTGCCGGACACCGAGGCCGCCCTCGCCGAACTGGCCCGGGTGCTGGCACCCGGTGGGTCGCTGCTGTTCGATCTCGCCAACGGCCGCTCGCTGGCCCGCTTCGGCTACCCGGCCGACAGCATCAGCTTCGTGAGCCCGACCGCGGTGGCCACGTTGCTGCGGCGGGTCGGGCTGCACCGGGTGGCGACCTACGCCGGCCCGCGCCTGCCCCACCCCGTCTACCGCCGGCTCGGCGGCGAGCGCGGCGCGGCGGCCATCGCCGCCACCGAGCGCGCCCTGGATGCGGTGCTGCTGCCGGGCGCGGGGGCCCGCAACCTGATCGTGCACGCGGTGCGAGGCCGCTGAGCGTGCTGCGGGCGGCGGACGCCGGTGCCACCGGCGAGCGCGCCGCGCCGCGGCCGGGCCCCCTCCGCGCCCGCGTCGTCGCCCGGGTGGCAGCCCGGGTCGTCTCCGTCACCGGCGGCGGCCGAAGCAGCGGCGCGGTGATCGCCGCCGCGGTGCTGGTGTTCGCCGTGGTCGGCGGGACCTGGTTCTCTCGGGGCACGTTCTACGCCACCGGCGACCTCGGGCCGTTCCTGCGAGCTGGCGCGGCCGCCGAATGGCCATCGCTGTGGACCCATGAGAACAGCGGCGCCGGCGGCCCGGCCTACACCGTGGTGCGCGCCGGCGAACTGGGCCTCATCGCGCTGGCACGGCTCCTCGGCGGCGGGGAACCGCTGGCGGAGCGACTGCTGTTCGCCTCCATGTTCGCCTTCGCGGCGGCGGGCGGCGCCGCGCTGGTGCAGCGCTTCGTGCGGAACCGCCCCCTCATCGTCCTCGGCGGTGTGCTCAGCGCCTGCAACCTGGCCACGCTGACCGGGCTGCCCAACTACCTGCCGGTCCTCACCATCGGCCTGATCGGGTTGTGCACCGCGCTGGGGATCGACGCCGCCCGCGGGCGGCCGGTGCGGGCCGGCGCGTTCGCGCTGAGCACGCTGCCGCTCAGCTACGTCGCCCTGAACCCGCCGCTCGTCGCCGTGGTGCTCGGATGGCTGGCGCTGCTGCCGGTCACCGCGGCCGCCCTCACCGCGACCGGCCGCCGCGGCTCGGCGCAGGCTGCGGCGCTGCTGTGCCGCGCCGCGCCGCTCGCCGCGGCCGCCCACCTCTGGTGGGTGGCGCCGCAGGTGCTGGCCATCGGACGGGCCCGTTCCGCGGACACCATCGGCGCCCAGACCGACGTCGCCGCCTGGGCGTGGACCCACCGCAACAACTCCCTGGCCAACGTGATGACGCTGCGCAGCGCATGGACCTGGCCCGAGGTGGACTCCCACGGGTTGGCCGCCACCGTCCTCGGCCGGCCGGCGGTGGCGTGGCTGGCGTGGCTGCTACCCGCCGGCCTGGCGGTGGCCGGGTTGCTCGCCTCCCACCGCCGCCGCATGGTGCACCTCCTCTCGGCGGGTTGCGTCCTCGCCTGGGTCGTGGGCAAGGGCCTGCACAGCCCGGTGCGGGGATTCAACGAGCTGCTCTACGACCATGTCCCGGGGTTCTGGCTGCTGCGCGAACCGATGAGCAAGGTGGTCGCCATCCCCCTGCTCGCCATGGTGGTGTGCTGGGCGGTCGGGTTGGAAGCGCTGGTCGGACGCATACCGGTCGGTCGCATACCGCTCGGTCGGGTACGGGCGATGGCCCGCTCGGCGGGGGCGGCGCTGCTCGCGGTCGGGCCGCTGCTGTTCAGCTGGCCGATGATCACCGGGCACGTCACCGCCGACGCAACCCCTGGCCGCCACGAGCAGGTGGTGCTGCCGCAGGAATGGCGGGCGTTGGCCGAGGACATCGACGGTTCCGACCGCGCCGGCAAGGTGCTGGTGCTGCCGCTGATCGACTTCTACCAGGTTCCCACCACCTGGGGCTTCTACGGCACCGACACCCTCGTGCGGGGCCTGGTGCGGCGGCCGGTCGTGCAGCGCAACCCGCAGGGCTACCTCACCGACCTGCCCGCCTACGACCGGCTGCTGCGCGCCACCGAGCGCGCTGTGCTCGACGGCGACACCGAGGTCGTGCTCCCGCTGCTGCGCGTACTCGGCGTCGGCCTGGTCCTGGTCCGCCACGACATCGATCGAGCGTCGCCCATCCGCGCCGTCACCGTTGCCGACGACGCTGCGCTGCGCCGCGGGCTCGCTGCGGTGACCGGTCTCGAGGCAGGGCGCAGCAACGAGATCGGCAGCCTGTTCCGCGTGGCGCGCGACGTGGCGCCGGTCGAGGTCCTCAACGGATTGGTCGGCTTCGAGCAGTGGGACGACCACAGCACGTTGGTCGCCGCACTGGCCTCGCTCGACGCCGAGCAGCCGGGCGGTCTGACCGACGACATCCGCGCCGGTGCGCCGATCCGGTTGTGGGCCGGCGTGGTGGGGGCGGGCGATGCGCTCTCCACGACGGCCGCCACCACCGCCACCGTCACGCGCTTGGACCCGCCGCTGCTCAACTACCGGCTCGAGGTGCAGCCCGACCCCGGCGGTGGCACCGTGCTCAGCGCGGTCGAGGCGAGCCCGCCGACGTTCGGCGACCGCCCGCTGACCGCCCGGGTGGCCGGTCGGTGGGCGCTCGGTCCGAGCGGCCTGGTCGCACTGGAGGTCGACGGCCGCGTCCTCCCGTTCGACGGCGCGGTGCAGGTGGAGCTCGGTGGTGACAGCGTGGTGCGACCGCTCGTCGCCGACAGAACGCCGTCCCTCGGCCCGTGGGAGCCGGTCACCGATTGCCATCGCTACGACGATCGCGGCGAGGACGAGGTCGGCATCTCGTTGTCACGGTTCGACGAGGGTGGAACGACGGTCACCCGGCTGACCGCGAGCGATCACCGGGCGTGCCAGCGGGCCCCGTTGCTCGACGTCGCCGCCGGCACCACCTACCGACTGCGCCAGCCGGTGCGGGCCGTCGAGGGTGCCGCCCCGTCGTTGTGCCTGTGGGTGGCCGGACCCGACCGCTGCCTGGAGCTCCCCGCCGCCGGCAGCGCCGACGCATCGGGCTGGCAGCTGATCGACGCCACCGTCACCATCCCCGACGGTACGGTGGCCGCCGCGCTCTACCGGTACGCCGACCGCCCGAGCAGCGGCGATCGAGGCGGCGATCCGGGCGGCGATCCGGGCGATGATC
>JADLEF010000153.1 GCA_020846295.1 Acidimicrobiales bacterium | reverse complement strand
GTCGACATCCAGCCGGACGGGGCCATCGTCACCGTGGGCTACGCCGACCTCGGCTACAAGGGCCAGGGCGACACCGTCGTCGTGCGTCACCTCGCCGACGGCGACCTCGATCCGGCCTTCGGTGAGGGCGGGTTCGCGCTCACCCGTACCGGTCGGTACTGGAACCGGCTCAACGATGTGGTCGTGACCGCCGACGGCGACATCGCGGCCGCCGGGGAGCTCGAGTACGACGGACCCTTCGACGCCGCGGTCATCCGGTACAACCCCGATGGCAGCACCGATCCGGGGCTGGTGACCAACGCCCTCGACGGTGCGCCCGGCGCCGTGGCCGGCGGCCCGGCCGTGGTCATGGACGGCGATGCGCGGGTGTTCGACAACGAGTTGGTCGACGCGGCGACCTGGGGCGGGACGTCGCTGAGCGTCTCCCGAGCCGGGGGAGCGGTGGCGAGCGACGAGTTCGGCGCCTCCGGCGGGCTCGGCGCGCTGACCGAGGCCGGGCCGCTGGTGCTGGACGGGCTCGCCGTCGGCACGGTGACCGCCAACAGCGGCGGATCCCTGGTGCTCGACTTCGGTGGCGGGGCGGGCGTCGCCGAGATCGGCCGGGTGCTGGAGTCGCTCACCTTCCGCAACCCGACCATACCGTCGGGTCCGGCCACCCTGCTGTGGACCTTCTCCGACGGGGCCGGCGGCGATGCGTCGGGGACGGTGACCGTGACCGTGACACCGTTGACCGCAGTGGTGAACTCGACGGGCGACGCCGGTGATGCGAACCCCGGCGACGCGGTGTGCGACACCGGGGTCCTCAACAGCGAGGGCGACCCGGCGTGCACGCTGCGCGCCGCGATCGAGGAGCTGAACGCCCTCGGTCGCGGCGCCATCCACTTCGCCATCCCGACCGGCGACCCCGGCCGGCAGGCCGGCAGCCCCGGCTGGTGGACCATCAGCCCGATCTCGGCCGCGTTGCCGACGATCACCGCGTCGATCGAGCTCGACGCCACCACGCAGCCGGGTTGGGCATCGGCTCCGGTCATCCGCCTCGACGGCGCCGCTCGCAGCGGCAGCACCGGCGACGACGGGCTGGCCCTCGGCGGCAGCGGGATCACAGTGCGGGGCCTGTCGGTGACGAACTGGCCTGACGAGGGCATGCAGGCCAACGGGACCGCGGTGACCCTCGCCGGCAACTGGTTCGGCGTCGCACCGGATGGCAGTGTGGCGGCCAACGTCAGCGACCTCGTGGTGTGGGGCACCGCCACCGGTGCGACCGTCGGTGGGCCCAACCCGGCCGACGGCAACCGCTTCGCCGGCGCCGGCGCCGGCACCGAGGCGGCCATCTACCTCATGGCCGACACGGCGGGCACGACGGTGCGCAACAACACGTTCGGCCTCGGTCCGGACGGCGTGGCCGCCCTCGGGATGGACAACGCCATCGCCCTGCTCGGGGACACGACCGGCACCACCATCACCGGCAACCGCTTCGGCCACATCGCCGGCACCGCCATCCTGCACCTCGATCGGGCGACCGCCACGGTGGTGGCCGGCAACACGTTCGGGCTCGACGCCAACGGTGGCGACGCCCCGCTGGGGCGGGTGTTGTGGCACGACAGCGCCGGCACGGTGCGCTTCGGCGGCGTGGCACCGGCCGACGCCAACACGGTGCGCCACACCTCGCAGGCGCTGGCCGCCGCCCCGACGGCGACGGGGGCGCTCACCATGCTGGGCAACAGCATCGCCGGCAGCCTCTGGTCCGGTTTCGACCTCGGTGCCGACGGCGTGTCCGTCAACGACCCCGGCGACGGCGACACCGGGCCCAACGGGCTGCTCAACGTTCCCGTCCTGGACGCCGTGTCCTACGCCGCCGGCGCGGTCGTCGTCGACCACACCCTCGACATACCAAGTGGTACGTACCGGGTCGAACTGTTCACCAACCCGGCCGGCGGCAATGCGAGTGGGTACGGCGAGGGGGAGGTCCTGGCCCACGCGACCACCGTGAGCCACGGTGGTGGTGCGCTGTCCTACCGGGCGGGCTTCGCCGCCGGCGGTCCGGTGGTCGTCACCGCCACCGTCACCGAGGATCTCGGCGGCGGCCAGTTCGGCGCCACCTCGGAGTTCTCCGCCGCAGTGGCCCCGGCGGTGGCGTCCGGCGCAACCGTGCTCGACGCCGGCGGCCGGCGCTCGGACCTCGTGGCCCGCGATGGTGCGGATCTGTCCGGGGTACCCGGCGTGGCCGGTCCGGCGGTGGCGTTCGACGGGAGCGCCGCCCGGCTGGTGGGCCCGGCGACCGACGTGGTCTCCGGCGGGCTCACCCTGTCGGGCTGGGTGCGACTCGACGCTGCGGGCGACGATCCTCGGGTGGTGGCCAAGGCGGCGTCGGATGGCGCCGCCGTCTACGAGCTGCTCGTCGACGACGCCACCGGGGAGGCGGTGGCTCGCCTGGCGGTGACCGGCGGGGTGCAGGAGGTTCGTGGCGGCAGCGTCCTGCCCGGCGCCTGGCACATGGTGGCCGCCACGTGGGACGGCTCGACGGTGCGGCTGTACGTGGATGGGACCGAGGTCGATGGGGCGGCGGCGGGCGGGGCGTTGGGCACCGATGTCGACGTGCCGTTGGTGGTGGGCAACGTCGGTGCCGGCGATCGCGGCCTGCCCGGGCGGGTCGACCAGGTGCAGGTCGCCCATGTGGCGCGTTCGGCGGCGTGGTTGACGACCGAGCACGCCAACGTGCGCGATCCGGCGTCGTTCGTGACCATGGGGGCGGCCCAGAGCGCGCCGCCGGCGGCGTGGAGCGTGGCCGATGGGGTCGGCCGCACCGGCAGGCGGGCCCTCGCCGCACCGTCGGGTGGGGGCGGGGCCGACGCCTGGATCACCGCGGTGGGTATCGACGAGCCCGGCGTCGAGGTGGTCAGCTGGTGGAAGCTCAGCGACCCGAGCGGCGTCGACGTCGCGGTGGGGACGCGCACCGGTGCGGTACCGGTGGACCAGGACGAGCTGGCGTTGCGCTACGGGACGCTCGAGCTGGCCAGCAACCAAGGGCCGTCGCGCACCTCGCAGGCGAGCGTGGCATCCACGGTGGGCGCCGGCACGTGGACGAAGGTGGTGCTGCGCACCGACGAGGCCGGCACGACGACCGCGGAGGTCGGCGAGCTGAGCACGGTCGGGCCGGTGGCCCAGGGCGCGTCGCCGGGCGGGTCGGTCGGCTTCCGGGCCGGTGTGTTGCTCGGCTCGAGCTGGCACATCGACGACGTGCGGGTGCGGCGGTTCGTGAGCGAGGAGCCGGTGGTCACGGTGCACGCGGTCGAGCGCAACTGACCGGTCCGCCGGCGTGCTCGGTCCGCCGGCTTGCTTGGTCCGCCGGCTTGCTTGGTCCGCGGCCTGCTTGGTCCGCCGGCCTGCTTGGTCCGCCGGTCCGCCCGATGCCCTCGCCGAACTCCGTAGGCAACCAATCGATTTCGATCTCGTGCCGCGACCCCGTCCAGCGACTGTCGGAAAATCGATTTCGATCTCATGCTGTCGCTTCGGTCACTCGGCCTCGGAAAATCGATCTCGATCTCATGCCGTGGCTTCGGTCACTTCGCTTACGGCGAATCGATTTCGATTTCGTGCTGTGGCCTCGGTCACTTGGCTTTCGGGGAATCGATTTCGATCTCACGCATAAGGATTCGCATGAGGTGGTGCCGCCGGTCGCCCTGGCAGTGCAGTGGACGCCGATCGCCGCTCACCGTCCCCGGGTGCAGCCTGGAGCCGGTCGATCCCGGCCCGGCGATCCCGGCCCGGCGATCCCGGCCCGGCGAACCCGGTCGAAGACCGCCGCTCGACGGCCGGTAGAGTCTCCGCCCGTGACGACGCCTGACGTGCCCGAGGACCTGTGGGAGACCCACGCCGGCTGGTGGCAGGAGGGCTTCACCGACGGCGCCGATCCCGAGTACGAGGAGCAGATCCTGCCCCTCGCGGCGCACTACCTCCAGGGAGCCCGACGGGTGCTGGATGTCGGCTGCGGTGAGGGCCAGGTCGCCCGGCTCGCCGTGTCCGGCGGCGCGACGACCGTCATCGGGGTGGACCCGACCCGCGCCCAGGTGGAGCTCGCCGCCCGCCGTGCCGGCGGCCCCGCCTATGCCCGCAGCGGCGCGGACCGCCTGCCCTTCGCGGACGCCAGCTTCGACACGGTTGTCGCCTGCCTCGTGTTCGAGCACATCGAAGCCGTCGACGACGCCATCGCCGAGGTCGCCCGTGTGCTCGAGCCGGGCGGTCGGTTCGTCTTCTTCCTCAACCATCCGCTCCTTCAGACCCCGAGCTCCGGCTGGATCGACGACCAGATCCTCGATCCGCCCGAGCAGTACTGGCGCATCGGTCCCTACCTGGTGGAGGAGCTGTCCATCGAGGAGGTGGAGAAGGATGTATTCATTCCCTTCATCCACCGTCCTCTGAGTCGCTATGTCAATGCATTGGCGCACAACGGACTGCTCGTCACGCAGATGCACGAACCCGCGCCGCCGGCGGGGTTTCTGGCCAAAGCGGCCGAGTATCAGGCTGCGGCCACCATTCCACGATTGCTGCTCCTGGTGACCGAACGCCATCAGCGCTAGCGATAACGCTGACAGCGTTATGAGGGTTAGGTAGTTACCTGTAGTGCGCATCAAGGCCACGAAGGGTGGGCATACTGGCCCCCCGTGGCTGCGGAGCTTGGACGTCCCCGCGCCGGCCGACAGAGCGAGGCGGACCGGATAGCAAGGCGGGTCCCGTCGCGCCCGCAGCTGCTCGCCTGGGCGCTCGGGGTGCTCACCTTCGCCGTGGGATGGATCGGCTTCCAGGCGTCCTGGCCGCTGCCGATCGAGGCTATTGCCCTGCACGCACCGTTGCTCGTCGCCGCGACGATGGCGGTGCAAGCCGCCCTCAGCCGGGTGCGACCCCGCCGGGCCTGGCTGCTCGTCGCCTGCTCGTCGGCGCTGACCGTCGTGGCCGACGTGCTCTTCCTGGCCGACCGGCGCGACGCCGATCCGGCCGCCCTGCTCCCGCCGCGGGCCGGCGCCGTCGGCATCGGCGCCGAGCTGACCCTCGCCGCCGGCGTGCTGCTCGCGCTCCGTGGTCGCCGCCATCGTCTGCCGTACACGCTGGCGGTGGACCTCACCGTCGCCGCCGCCGGTGCCATCACCTACGCACTGCTGCTGCACCACCTCGCCGCGCCCGACCACCGGCTGCACGGCTACCTCGCGCAGCTGGCGGTCGGCATGGCGGTCACGCTGATCCTGCTGCAGATCGTCATCGCAGGCGCAAGCCGCGACCCGATCATCCTGCTGCTGCTCATCGCCATGGTGCTGCGCCAGGCCGCCGGCGCCGAGCAGCTGCTCGCCCTGGTCCTGGGCCCGGAGGCGGCGCCGCACTGGGTGCTGAGCCCCGCACCGGCGTGGCTGCTGTTCGCCACCACGATCTGCGCCGCAGCATGGATCGAGCAACGGCCCGTGAAGGGCTGGGCCCAGCGCGGGGTGCACGCCTTCTCACCCGGAAGCTGGACGGTCCCCGGGCTGTGCATGGCGCTCGGCACCGTCGTGCTGGCCTGGTTCGCCATCCACGACGGTGATCGGCCCGCCGGCCTCGTGGGCTGTGCTGCGGTCGCGGTGGCCCTCGGCCTGCTGCGTGCAGTGCTCGCCGGCCGTGACCTGGAACGGCTCGGCCACCTGGCCTCCGCCACCCACACCGACGAGCTGTCCGGCCTGCTGAACCGGCGAGCGATCACCGAGGAACTGGCCCGGGCCACCGCGTCGGGACCGGGGGCGCTGCTCGTGGTGGACGTCGACCGGTTCCGCGATCTCAACCAATACCTCGGGCACGAGGCGGCCGACGACGTGCTGCGCCAACTCGGCGAGCGGCTACGACGCCACGGCCGGCCCGACGAGCTGCTCGGCCGGCTCGGTGCCGACGAGTTCGCCATCGTCACCACCAGCGACACGACGGGCGCGGCCATGGCGGTGGCGCGGCGGGTGCGCAGCCTGGTCGAGGTGCCCTTCCAGGTCGGCGGCGACCTCGTGCGGCTCGACCTCAGCGTCGGGGTGGCCACCTGGGGCGAGGGCGATCGACCGGCCGTCGACCAGCTGCTCAGCCAGGCTCACGAGGCCCGCCGGCAGGCCCGAGACCGCGGCACCGCCATCGAGCGGTGGGACCCCGACCGCGACACGCTGGCCTCGCGCCGGCTGGCCCTGGCCGACTCGTTGCGACGCAGCGTCCGTCGCCAGGAACTCGAGTTGCACTACCAGCCCAAGCTCGACACCACCACCGGCGACGTGGTCGGCGTGGAGGCGCTCGCCCGCTGGAACCACGACGGCGAGATGGTCTCGCCCGAGCTGTTCATCTCGATGGCGGAGGAGGGAGGGCTGATCGCCGATCTGACCCGGGCCCTGCTCGATCAGGCGCTCGGCCAGCTCGCGGCGTGGGATCGCCAGGGCCTTCACCTGACGGTGGCGGTGAACCTCTCGCCGCGCAACCTGCTGGACCCGGCGCTGCCCCGCCGGGTGACCCAGCTCCTCGACCGCCACGGGATCGATCCGCACCGTCTCGTGCTCGAGATCACCGAGACGACCCTCATGCCGGACCGCAACCGCTCCGTGGCCGTGCTCGAACGGCTGCGCAAGCTCGGCGTGCGCCTCTCCATCGACGACTACGGCACCGGCCACGCCGCGCTGACCTACCTGCGCGATTTCGCGGTCGATGAGCTCAAGCTCGATCGCAGCTACGTCTCGGCCATGCTCCACGACGAGCGCACCTTCGCCATCGTCGAGTCCACCGTGTCCATGGGCCGCCGCCTTGGGCTGGTCGTGGTGGCCGAGGGCGTCGAGGAACAGGAGCAGGTCGAGGCGCTGGCCCGCTGCGGGTGCGAGATCATCCAGGGCTACCTGGTGAGCCCGGCCCTCGCCGCCGATCAGTTCACCTCGTGGTTGCGTGCCCGTCCCACCGTGTCCCGATGAAGGACACCTCTCCCCGGTAGCGTGAGCGGTGCGGCTCCCACTCCAGAAGACAGGGTTTCCATGGGCGAGATCGTCGTCGTCACCGGCCACTCGGGCGCCGGGCGTTCCACGGCGGCCGACGTGTTCGAGGACCTCGGCTGGTTCGTGATCGACAACCTCCCGCTGGCGCTGATGCCGCGCATGGCGGAGCTCACCGCCGCCACCACGTCGGGGGCGCAGTACGAGCGCATCGTGCTCGTCGTCGGCGCGTCGCCGGAGCTGGTCGAGGTCACGCCGGCCATCGTGCGGTTGCGCGAATCGGGGGCGGTGGTCCGCACCCTGTTCCTCGAGGCCAACGTCGAGACGCTGGTCCGCCGGTACAAGGAGACCCGCCGGCGCCACCCGTTCTCGACCGGTTCGCTCAACGAGGCGGTGGTCCGTGAACAGCAGGCCCTCGAGGAGCTGCGCGGTCTGGCCGACCTGGTCATCGACACCACCGACCTGAACGTGCACCAGCTCAAGGACCGGGTGCGACAGGCGTTCTCGCTGGGCGACCCGAACGAACGGATGCGCACGTCGGTGGTGTCCTTCGGGTTCAAGTACGGCCTGCCGCTCGACGTCGACGTGGTGCTCGACTGCCGGTTCCTGCCCAACCCGTTCTGGGTGCCGGACCTGCGTCCGCTCACCGGGCGGGACGAGCCGGTGCGCGACTACGTACTCGACCACCCGGCGGCGAAGGAGTTCCTCGATCGGCTGGAGCCGTTGCTGCAGACGATCGTCCCCGCCTACCTCGACGAGGGCAAGGCGTACCTGACGTTGGCCTTCGGCTGCACCGGCGGGCGGCACCGCTCGGTGGCCATCGCCGAGGAGGTGGGTCGCATCGTGGCCCGTCTGGGTGTGTCGGCCACGGTGTCGCACCGCGACATCGACCGCTGAGGGGCCGCGCCCCTACACTGCCCGAGGTTCGTTCGCAGCTGATCGGGCTCCAACGGCGGAGTCCGTGACCAGGAGGCAGACATGACGGTACGGGTCGGTATCAACGGGTTCGGGCGCATCGGCCGGAACTTTTTCCGCGCCGTGAAGCAGCAGGGCGCCGACGTCGACATCGTCGCCATCAACGACTTGGGCGACCTCAAGACGATGGCGCACCTGTTGAAGTACGACTCGGTGATGGGCCGGCTCGGCCAGGACGTGAGCGTCGTGGACGGCGGGCTCAAGGTCGGTGACGACGAGTTCAAGATCCTCGCCGAGCGCGATCCCTCCAAGCTGCCGTGGGGCGAGCTCGGCGTGGACCTCGTGATCGAGTCCACCGGCGTGTTCACCTCCAAGGAGAAGGCCTCCGCCCACCTCGCCGGCGGCGCCCCGCTGGTCATCGTGTCCGCCCCCTCCGACGGTGCGGATCTCACCATCGTGGTCGGCGTCAACGACGGCGACTTCGACCCGGAGAACCACAAGGTCATCTCCAACGCCTCGTGCACCACCAACTGCTTCGTGCCGATGGTGCAGGTCCTCGACGCAGCCTTCGGCGTGGAGAAGGGCCTGATGACCACGGTGCACGCCTACACCAACGACCAGAACCTGCTCGACCTGCCGCACTCGGACCTGCGTCGGGCCCGCGCCGCGGCGGTCAACATCGTGCCGTCCCCGACGGGCGCCGCCCGGGCCACCGGCCTGGTGCTGCAGGCCATGAAGGGCCGCCTCGACGGCACGTCGTTCCGGGTGCCGGTGCCGGACGGCTCGGTGACCGACTTCACCGCGGTGCTGAAGAAGGACGTCACCGTCGAGGAGGTCCACGCCGAGTTCAAGGCGGCCGCGGCGTCGGGCCCGCGG
>JADLEF010000152.1 GCA_020846295.1 Acidimicrobiales bacterium | reverse complement strand
GTCGTGGGGTAGTCGGTCGAGGACGTATCGCCGAGCACGTACAGCGCTCCGTCGGCGCCCACCGCCACGTCCCGGCCGTGATCGTCACCGCTGCCGCCGAGGTAGGTGCCCAGATCGAGGGTGGGATCGATGACCAGGGGCCGTTGGCCGTCGTAGTCACCCACGGCGAAGGACACCGTGTCGGCGTCCTGCACCGCGAAGGAGACGGCGATCTCCCTGCGTTCGCCGTCGACATGCTGGTAGGCCACCGGCGCCGAGAAGGTGAGCGTGGCCGCGTCGGGCGCCGCCACCAGCAGGTCCCCGGCGGCGTCGACCTGCAGGCCGGCCGCGCCGGAGAAGTCGATGAGCAGGTCGCCCGGATCGGTGCCCGGTTCGACGTGGAGGTCGTAGCGGAACCCGTCGGCGGTGGACACGAAGCGGACGTCGGTGTCGCCGATGAGATCGTCGTAGCCGACGACGCCCGCCGGCCGCCGGCCGGTGACCCACCGCGTCGGATCGTCGCCGAGGAAGTAGTTGAGCGGCGGCCCCGCCACCTGCGCGGCGATCGGCTGCACGTCATCGCCCGCCCCCCGGAAGCGCATGGCCACCACCGCGCCCCCATCCGTACCATCCGGTACCCCAATCTCGGAGAGCATACCCTCTGGTATGGTACGGTCGGTGACCGGCGAAGCGGCAGCAGCGGGCTCGGCGGGCAGGGCGAAGCGCACCTCCTCCCCGCTGAGGTAGACGGTGGCCTCCCCGGCCCGCAGCACGTGGTCGATCTCGGGATCGAACTGGCCGGCATTGGGCTCGAAGCCGGCGACGGTGTGCAACGCGTCGGCGTTCCACGCCGGATCGTCGGCGGGAACGGCCGACCCGCTCCCCGTCGCACCGGAGGCGGTGAGTAGCACGGTGGCGACCGCGCCGAAGAGCAGAGCGGCCAGGGCTGGGAGCCGACCGACCGACGTACGGGACATGAGCCGCCGGCCTCAGGGGTTGTTGACGGTCTGTTCGGCCTTGAACTCGAGCGTGGCGGTGGTCGACACGCCCTGGCCGATCGTCGATCCCGCCGGCAGGGTCACGTTGAGGCAGAGCACCTCGCCGGCACCGGGGGCCAACGTCCGATCGCCGGTGTCGGCACCCGCCGCGGACGATCCGACGACGGCCGACGTAGCGGCCGAGCCCAGCGGACCGCTGTAGATCGTGGTCCCTCCGGCGGCCCAGCCGGCGATGCTGCAGTCGGTCACGCCGGCCCTGACGGTCAGCACCAGCTCGCCGGCGAGCACGTCCTCGGTGGTGGTGGACACGATCGCGTAGCGCAACGCCAGCGTGCCGCTGTTGGTGACGGTCAGCGGCGCGGCGACCTGGTCACCGGGCGACATGGCGGTCATGGTGAGCACCTGGGCGGCGGGGGTGGCAGCGATGTCAACGGTGCCGGTGGCGAAGGTGTTGCCCGCCACCGTCGCCGTGTCGGTGAACAGGGCCAGCGAGCTCACCGCCACCATCGCCACCCCGACGAGCACCACCGCAGCGGACAACAACACCTTCACCCCGGAGCGGCCGTGGGGCTCCCGGCGCCGTGCGATGTGGTCTGTTGGGATCACGGCGTCTCCATCGACATCCGAGCCGCGGAACTCAAGTCCCAGGGCGGGCTATCCGGGCTCAGGGGCCGTGCAGCACCAGATCGGCCTCGGCGCCCCACACGCCGACCGGGTCCTGCTGGTCCCCCGCGTCGGGGTTGCCGGCGTAGAGGAACAGCCCGGTGCCGATCGCGGCGTCCAGCGACGGCAGCCGCACCCAGGCGGTGAGCGAGCCGGTGAGAGGATCCCAGGACTCGAGCTCGTGGTCGAGACGGGTCACGCCGTCGCCGCCCACGAACACCAGATCGTCCCCGTCGGGCTGGGCGGCGGCGGCGAGCTCGGGCGAGGTGAGCTGCACCAGCAGCGGGTAGTCGGTCAACGGCCCCGCCACCTTGGCCGGGTCGACCTGCAGCGGGAACCGTTCGCTCCACTGGCCCTGATCGAACCAGCTGCCGGCGGCCGGCGCCGACGCCGTGACCGTACCGGCCGGCGCGCGCAGGTTGGCGTCCCGGAACCGCACCTCGGCCGCGCTCCACGCGGTGGGCGCCAGACGGGCATCGCCGAGCCGGCCGGTGAAGGCCCGTCGCCGGCCGCGCTCGCCCCGAGGACCACCGGTTGCGCGTCGGCGGTGATCACACCGGCGAGGGGGGCCGTCCCGACCGGCGTCCCGTCGAGGTAGAGGATGACGGTGGCACCGTCCCAGGTGGCGGCCAGGTGGTCCCAGCCGCCGACGCCGATCGAACCGCCGACCACCTCAACCGTCGTCGTCCCCGCCCGCAGGCGGATCCGGCCCGCGGCCGCGTTCGGGGTGTCCGGCCACAGACCGAGCTCGAACACGCCGGTGCTCGACGTCGGATCGCCCTGGGCGACGAGCACCGGCGCCGGGCTGAGGACGTCAGCCTCGAACCAGGCGGACACCGACAGCACGGCGCCGACCGAGCCGATCGGCGCCGTTTCGAACCGGTCGGCGCTCCCGTCGAGCGCGACGGCCGGACCCGACGCCGTACCCACCAGTACGGGATCGCCGAAGGCGAGGCCGTCGTGGGCGCCGGGCCCGTGGTCGTCGAGCGTGGGGGCGGCCCCCGCAGGGTCGCGCTCGAGGTGCCAGGCCGCCTCGCCCGGCCACACCTGCCGGGGGCGCTCGCGCCGGGGCGCGTCGAGAGCACCGTAGTACAGCCGCAGCGAGGTGTCGGTGGTGGCCGACAGCTGCGGCACCCGCACCCAGGCGTCGAGCGTGCCGGTGAGCGGGTCCCACGCCTCGAGGTCGTGATCGAGCAGGGTGGACCCGTCGGCCGCATTGAAACGCAGATCGGATCCGTCGGGCTGCGCGTGGGCGGCGAGGTCGGCGCTGGTGAGCCGCACCAGCACCGGCTGGTCGGCGAGGTCGACGTCGATCGCGGCGGCGGCCACCGCGAGGTCGATCCGCCGCGTCCACGGCAGCGCCTGGTACCAGCCGGTGCCGGCGGTGCGGTCCGCGAACGCGCCCGTGGTGCCGCCCTCGAAGCCCTCGGTCAGCAGCCATACCTCGGACGGATCGGCCAGCGCTGGCGCCGGGGCGGGGTTGCCCAGGTACAGCCAGTACGACGCGCCCTGCTCGGCGGCGAGCGGCTCGCGGGTCCGAAACCAGATCGTGGTGTCCGCCCGGTTCCACGCCGACGCATCGTCGAGCACCCGGTGCAGCTCCGTCCAGGTGGTGCCGTCGAAGCGCCACAGCCGCACATCGTCGCCGCCGGCGCCGGACAACCCGGCGGCCACCAGGGCGGCGTGGTCGACCGTGACCGCGGTGCTGTACCCGTCGGGCGTGGCCACCGCCTGGGCCCGCACGTCGATCCGCTGGCGCCACGGGGAGGCCGCGTCCGCCCACGACGGCCCGCCCCAGTTGACCACCTGCCAGGCGAAGCTGGCCGCCGAGGCGGTGGCGCCGCGCTCCACCGTGAGCCCGTCGGAGCCGGTCAGCGTCATGGTGGCCGACGCCTCGGCCACCGCGGTCGACGCGGCGTGGCCGCTCGCCCCGCCGCTGGCCGAACCGGGCGCCTGCACGGTGGACAGCGCCGCCGAACGGGCCGGGTCGAGCGGGGTGAGCGGGACGGCGGCAGACGCCGTGCCGGCGGGCAGGTCGAGGACGCCGCGTTGCACGACGGTGCCGTCGCGCAGCTCGACGACCTGGAGCGCGACGTCGACCGACTCGGTGGGGAGCAGGCGGGTGATCTCCACGGTGCTCGAGTCGAGCAGACGGGCCCGCACGACGCGCTCGCCCAGCTCGCCACCACCGGCGGCGGAGCGCGGCGAGGCCAGCACCACGGTGGCGGTGGGATCCACCGGCGTGGGCAACGAGACCGTGTCGGTGGCGACGGCCGGCGCCAGGGTGGCCAGCTGCGTCTGCACCGCGGCGTCGCCCGGCGCGGTGAAGGTCACCACCTGCCAGGCGATGGGCTGCTGGGCGTCGAGCACGGTCCCGGCGGCGGCCTCGAGGCGCAGGTTGGCGGGGCCGGTCAGCTCGCCGCTGAGCAGCAGGCCCGCCCCGAACGGCGTGCCGGTCGCGGCTGGTGCCGTCGACGTGAGCACGAAGCTCGACGCCGG
>JADLEF010000151.1 GCA_020846295.1 Acidimicrobiales bacterium | reverse complement strand
GTGCGGCCGTGGCGGAACGATTCGACGCGAGCCGCGAGCAGCCCGGCCACGTGGGCCAGCTCGATCGTCAGTGCGGCCTCGGCCTCGGCGACGTCGAAGAGGGCCGCGACCTTCTTGGTCGCCGACACCCCGAGGCCACCACTCTGGAGCGTCTTGGCCGGCTCCTCGCGCCACCGGTCGAGCAGTTCGGCGATGCGGTCGAGGATCATCCGCGCCCGTTGTCCCCCGGACCCGTCGACGGCGGCCTGCTCCACGGGTCGAGCCCCGAGCGCCGGACGAACGATGGCGAGGTCGTCGACGGGACGGCCGCCGCGCATCGCCACAGCAACCTCGCGCGGCTGGGCGGCGCGGCCGGTGTGCGGCTCGGGCCACAAGAGGGCGTGGTCGAGAAGCCACGTGCGCGGGTCACGCTCGGTGGCTCGCCCCGGCGTCCAGTAGCCGCTGTACCACTCGACGCGGGGCGAGCCGGCGGCCATCCGGCGGGCCACCTCGGCGGACGCGGGCGGAGCGGCGGCGAGTACGGCGTCGACGACCGCGGCGGCCGACAGGAGCCGTTCGAGCTCGTCGATCAGATCGGCCTTCTTGGGCGCCGGGGTCGAACGGAGCGGAAGCAGATCCGGCCGGCCGGCCGCCTCCACGGCAGCTCGAACGAGGCGGCTCACCGGGTGCAGGTAGGCCACCGTCTGGTCACCGGCCAAGCGGCGCAACGGCGGGCCGAAGACGGTCGGGACGACCTCTGTGAGCATTCCCGACGAGTGCAGCCGCCCGTCGTGACGCCAAACGAGTGCGGCGACCTCCAGCGAGCGCAGCACCGGTTCGAGGTCCGTGAGGGTCACGTCGTCGGGCAGGGCGGCCACCAGATCGGTGAGCGTGACGTCCGGCGGGCAGCACACCACGAGCTGGAGCAGGCGGCTCTCGGCGAGCGTCGTGGCGCCCACGGCGGCGGTCCTCGAGCGGTGTTCCTGCGCGTGCAGGGCGAGCTCGGCTCGGTCCTTCGGGCTCCGGGCGGCGAGATCGGGACGGCGCTGCAGCAGCGCGGCGATCCGCCGCTCGTCCCATTCGGCGATCTCCGCCTTCAGCGTGCGGTGGGAGGGCCTGGTGGACAACGGCCCGACCCTACCGCCCGGGCCGATGGACGGCGGCGGTGCCCAGCGCGACACTGGAGGCCAGCGGAAAGGAGTCCTGCCGTGAGCGTTACGACCCAGATGCCGACCCACGTGCCAGTCCTCGGGCGGGGCAAGCACCGCAGCGCCCGGCGCGGCGCCTGCTTCATGGAGATGGCGTCGTACCTGGCCGGCGAGCGCTGGAGCGACCACCCCCGCTGCACCCACCCGCTGCTGGCGTCGGTGGCCCGGCTGGTCAACGACAACACCGCCGACGACGACCGCCAGCTGCTCGCCCCGCTCATCCCGAGCGTCATCGGCCTGCGCGGCGACGACCCGCACTGGGACGTCGCCATCGCCCGCCGGGCGCTGACGACGGCGCTGCCCGTCGCCCCCGAGGTGCGCCAGCGCACGATCTGCGTCGGCCTGCTGTCGTGCGAGCGCGTGCTCGACCAGCTCGACGGGCGCCCGGCCGGCACGCTGAGTCCGCTGAGCCGGGACGCGCTGGCGTCGGCGCCGCGGGCGTGGGACTGGGCCCGGTGCTTCAGCACCGGGCGGACCGCCTCGTCGCTGACCGTGTTCCGCCGCCGGGCGGCGCCGGCGATGGTGATCATCAGCGTGGGCGGGATCGTCGAGGCCCAGCGGACCGACTGTCCCGCGATGCTGCGCGGGCTGCTCGCCGCGGTGATCACCGACTGCACGGACCTCGCCGCCTCGCCGCCAACTTTGGTCGCTGGTGAGCAGCCGGTTGCTCACCGGCGACCAAAGGTCGCGACCGCGGGGCGCGGCGGTTGATCTCGCTGCGCCGCGCGACCGACGAGGTCGCCGCCCGCGACCCGGTGGTCGCCAATCTGGTCGCGCTGGCCGGGCCGATCTCGTACCGGCCGCGCGATCCCGACGGCCACTTCGGCGCCCTCGTCCGGGCCATCGTGTTCCAGCAGCTCGCCGGCGCGGCGGCCAACGCCATCCACCGGCGGGTGCGCGCCCTCGTGCCGGGCGAGCTGACCGCGGTGTCGCTGGCCGCCGTCGACGACGCCGCCCTGCGCGGGGCCGGACTGTCGGCCAACAAGCTGGCGTCGCTGCGCGACCTGTCGGCCAAGGTGCTCGACGGCACCGTGGGCTTCGCGCGGGCGGGCCGGGCGAGCGACGACGAGATCATCGCCGGGTTGGTCACGGTGCGCGGCATCGGGCGGTGGACGGCCGAGATGTACCTGATGTTCGAGCTGCGCCGCCTCGACGTGTGGCCGGTGGACGACCTCGGCGTGCGCCAGGGTTACGCGCTGGCCTGGGGCGCCGATCCGCCGCCGCCGGCCAAGGAGCTGGCGCCCCTCGGCGACCGCTTCCGGCCCTACCGTTCGGTGGTGGCCCGCTACTGCTGGGAGGCGGTGGCCCTCTACCGCGGCGGCACCGACCCGAGCCTGCGCTGAGCCGGCGCCCCGACCCCCCGACAAACTGGGCGGGAATCGTCCCGCCCACGGATCTGGGCGGCGAGCGTCCCATATCTGGGACTGTCGACGCCCAGTTCGCGTCGCGAGAGCTCAGCCGCCCCCGGCCAGCGCCGTGTCGAGGGCGGCGGCCACGAGGGGCTGGAGGAACATCGCCATCGACGTCGTGATGTGCGTCTCGTCGCGCATCACGAGGACGTTGCCGACGACAGCCGGGCAGGTATCGGCCGTGCAGAACCAGTCCGACGTATCGACGAACGTCACGCCGTTGTCTCGGGCGGCCACCACCTCGGCCGAGATGCGGTCGGGGCGCACGGCGTCGTCCCGGCCGGTGT
>JADLEF010000150.1 GCA_020846295.1 Acidimicrobiales bacterium | reverse complement strand
GGCCACGCGTGTCTCCCCCAAGTGCTCGTGGACGGCCGATGCTAGCGCGGGCCTCCCCCCGGCGGACCAGGGTCCCAGGGCCCGACCAGGTCCCGTCCGCGAGCGGCCGGGCCCCCCGCCCGCTACGGTGCGGCCATGGCTGCTCTCGATGGCATGCGCGTGCTCGATCTGACCCAGTACGAGGCCGGTCCGTCGGCCACCCAGGCCCTGGCCTGGCTCGGCGCTGACGTGGTCAAGGTGGAGCGACCCGGCGTGGGGGACCCCGGGCGGGGCACCGGCCCGGCCGGTTCGTACTTCCACCACTGGAACGCCAACAAGCGCTCGGTGTGCCTGGATCTGGCCAGCGCCGAGGGCCGCGCCCTGCTGCTGGATCTCGCCCCCCGCTTCGACGTGTTCGCCGAGAACCTCGGCCCCGGCGTCATCGAGAAGCTCGGACTCGGCTACGACGACGTGCGGGCGGTGCACCCCGGCGTGATCTACGCGTCGGTGAAGGGCTTCGGTGCCAGCGGGCCCTACGCCGACTACAAGTGCTTCGACTCCGTCGCCATGGCCATGGCCGGCGCCTTCTCGGTGACCGGCGAGGTGGACGGGCCCCCGCTGCCGCCCGGCATCACCGTGGGGGACTCCGGCACCGGCACCCAGTTCGCGCTGGCGATCACCGCGGCGTACGTGCAGAAGCTGCGCACCGGCGAGGGCCAGCGCATCGAGCTGTCCATGCAGGAGGCGGTCACCTACTACATGCGCACCCGCATCGCGGTCGGCGGCGCGTGGGGCGAGGCGGCCGCACCGCGCGCCGGCCGGGGCCGCGGTGCCCTGCTCGACCTGTACCCGTGCAAGCCGTTCGGCCCGAACGACTACATCTACCTGATGGCGGTGACCGACCCGATGTGGAAGGCGGTCCCCGCGGCCATCGGCCGGCCCGAGCTGCTCGACGACGAGCGCTTCACCACCAACAAGGGCCGCATGATCAACGCCGCCGCGCTGCACGACGAGATCGCCGCGTTCACCAGCACCCTCACCAAGCACGAGGCGATGGATCGGCTGGCCCGGGCGGGCATACCGTGCGGTGCGGTGCTCGACACCGCGGAGCTGCACGCCGACCCGCACCTCGTCGAGCGCGGCTTCGTGCACGACGTGGACATCCCCGGTCACGGCCCGGCCAAGATGCTGGGCTGGCCCGCCCGCATGTCGGCCAGCTCGGTGCCGTTGCAGGTCGCCCCGCCGCTCGGCGCCCACACCGCCGCGGTGCTCGAGGCCGAGCTCGGCCTGGACGCCGCCGCCCTCGACGCGCTGCGCACCACGGGGATCGTCGGCTGATGGCGCTGGTGCGCTGGATCACCGAGATGGGCATGGGCGTGGATGTCCACGGCCGGGACTACACCAACGCGGCCAAGCGGGCGGTGTCCGACGCGCTGCGCCACAGCAGCCTGAGCTTCTTCGAGGCGACCGGCAGGACCGCGGCCGACATGCACGTCGAGGTGCGCATCGCGGTCAACCGGCCGGAGGCGCTCGACCTGGCCGAGATCGCCGCCCAGATACCGTACGGTACGGTCACGGTGACGCCGGTGCAGGGCGGGCTGGACGTCGAGTCCCCACGGGGCGATGGCGACGCGCTGGTCATCGCCAACGCCGCCATCCTGGTCAGCTTCGAGGGCTGAGCGGCCGGCGGCGCCGAGCGCTAGGGTCGGCGACCGCCCATGGACCGGTCACCGCTCGATCCCACCGAACCGACGGCCGCCGGAACGGTCGCCCTCGACGCCCCCGCCGACGTGGTTGCGCCCGCCGGGAAGCGGCGCCGGTTCTGGGGCTGGAACGTGGTCGGCGCCGGGCTGGTCGTGCAGACCCTGCAGGGCGGGCTCATGCAGCAGGCCTACGGCTCCTACGCAGTGGTGCTGAAAGAGGAGTTCGGCTGGTCCTCGACCATGCTGTCGGCCGGGTACTCGCTCAACCGCCTGGAGAGCGGCCTGCTCGGGCCCATCCACGGCTGGGCGCTGCAACGCTTCGGGATCCGGCCGGTCATGCAGTTCGGCAGCGTCATCATGGCCGTCGGGCTGATGCTGTTCAGCCGCATGCAGAACCCCGCGCAGTTCTTCGGCTTCTACCTCATCGCCGCGATCGGTGCGTCGCTGTCCGGCTTCCTCACCGTCGTCACCGCCACCGTGCAGTGGTTCGAGCGCAAGCGGGCCACCGCGCTGGCCATCTCGCAGTCCGGCTTCGCGGTCGGCGGCTTGAGCACGCCGTTGCTGGTGTGGTGCTTCGGCCAGTACGGCTGGCGGGCCACCGCCTTCGGTACCGGTGTGTTGGCGCTGGTCACCCTGCTGCCGTTGTCGTTCGTGTTCGGCCCCACCCCCGACGACGTCGGCCAGCCGCTCGACGGCATCAGTGCGGAGGAGGCCGCCGCCCTCGACGCCCGTCGCGTCGCCCATCGGGCCCGGGTGTCCACCGTGGCGTTCACCGCCTCGCAGGCCTTGCGCACCCGCGCCTTCTGGATGATCTCGCTCGGCCACTCCTCGGCGCTGCTGGTGGTGGGTGCGGTGATGGCCCACCTGCAGCTGTACCTGGTGCAGGACCACGGCTTCAGCGCCCAGCACGCGGCCAGCGTCGCCGGCGTGCTGCCCCTGGTGCAGCTCGTGGGCCAGGTCGGCGGCGGGGTCCTGGGGGACCGCATCTCCAAGCAGCTGATCGTGGTGGTGGCCATGGTCGGCCACGTCGGCGGGCTGCTGCTGCTCGCCTTCGCCACCACCGATGCGATGGTGTGGGCCTTCATCCCGCTGCACGGGTTGGCCTGGGGGGCGCGCGGCCCGCTCATGCAGGCCATGCGAGCGGACTACTTCGGCTCGGCCAGCTTCGGGCAGATCATGGGCATCTCGTCGCTGATCATCATGCTGGGCCAGATCGGTGGACCGTTGCTGGCGGGCTGGCTGGACGACGTCACCGGCTCCTACCGCATCGGGTTCATCGTCGTCGCGGTGATGGCGTCGCTGGGGATGGTGTTCTTCGCGTTGGCGACGCCCCCCCGCCCTCCAGCAGCATCAGGGGAGGACGGCAACCGCCCCCGCGGCCGCCGCAGGACCCGTACCGAGGCAGGATCATGACCAGCAGCCCCCTCGTCGTCGTCGTCGGCAACCCGAAGGCGGCCTCGCGCACGCGCACGGCGGGCGAGGCCGCCGCAGCGCGCATCGCCGCCCTCACCGGTCTCGACGCCGAAGGGACGGCCGTCATCGAGCTGGCCGACCTCGGCCCCCAGCTGTTCGACTGGTCGTCCGCAGCGGTGCGCGCCGCCACCGAGACGCTGGCCGGCGCCACCGTCGCGGTGATCGCCACCCCGGTGTACAAGGCGACCTACACCGGCCTGCTCAAGGCGTTCCTCGACTGGTTCGGTCAGACCGGCCTCGACGGTGTCGCCGCCGTACCGCTGATGGTCGGCGCGGCGGCCAACCACGCCCTGGCGGTGGAGACCCACCTGCGCCCGCTGCTCGTCGAGATCGGCGCCACGGTGCCGACCCGGGGTCTGTACCTGCTCGAGTCCGAGCTCGACGCCCTCGATGAGCCGCTCGACCGCTGGGCCACGCACGCGGGGCCGTACCTGCGCCGCGCCGTCGGCGGCGGCTCCGGCAGCTGAGGACCGCCGCCGTGCTGCGCGCCATGCCCACGGGCGGAGCTGACCGCCGGCTCGTCGAGCGGGCGGCTTGACCGCGCCCGGGCGGTTCGAGCTCGAGCCGCACGAGGCCGCGCTCGACGGGGTGCGACTGGGCGATGGGGTGCTGCACCTCGGTCCGTCCGGGGCCCACGCGGTGGGCCTGGCGGTCACCGCGGCGGTGGCCGGTCTGGCCGGTTCGATCGCGGTCGGGGTGCTGGCCGGCCTCGGTCTGTTCGGCCGTTCCGACGGCGGGGACCCGTCGCCGGGGGCGTGGGCCGTCCAGCTGCTGCTGATCGCCGCCGTGGCCGGGTGGTGGTGGCGCGCCGCCCATTGCGCGGTGCGCGCCGACGACGCGTCGATCGAGGTGCAACGCTCGACGGCCCGCGCCGTGCGGGTCGCCCACGTGGACGTGGCGGAGATCCGGGTCGCCCGCCACGAGCGGCGCGGAGAGCCGGCCACGTGGGAGATGCCCGAGGTGGTGCGCCGGGACGGCACCGTGGTGCGGGCCCGTCCGCTGGCGGCGCGGGTGGCCCACGGCGCGGTCTCGCCGGCGGCGGCCCGGGCGGAGTTGCTCCGGCGGTTCCACCGGGCCCAGCTCGGCTGACCGGCGCAGCGCTGCCGGCCCTCGCCCGACGCCGGTCCCAGGCCGGGCTAGGCCGGGATGCCGACGGCGCCGCGGGGCCCGGGGGCCTGGTCGGCGGCCGAGCAGCGAGGGCGGTTGACGGCGGCGTCCTCCTCGTTGGAGAAGTCGCCGTCGAAGTCCGGGTCGCCGTCACCGTCGACGTTGCCGCACGCCGACGCCAGCGGTTGGTCGTCGAAGACCTTCAGCGCACTGCGGTAGTCGAAGCTCTCCAGGCGGTTCAGGCGCACCACGTTGCCGGTCGCCCGCCAGGCCACCGTCCCGGCATCGCCCGCCGGCTTGTCCTTCGCCCCGATGCGGATGGCCGCGCCCTGCACCGTGCCGGTGACCAGGTTGTGCTCGAACACGTTGTTCGGACCCCGGCTGTCGAACGCACCGCTCTCCGGATCGAACTGACCGGAGCACTCGTTGTCGGCCACCACGTTGTGACCCGGCTCACCGCGCTCGGCGTCACCCGGTCGATCGGCCTGCGGTTCGGGCCAATCCTCCTTGAGGTCGACGCACTCGTTGCCCCAGTCGGCGCCGGGCGGACCGGGGCGCAGCACGTTGTGGTGGATGTGGTTGAAGCTGGACCGGTCGCTCACCAGCGCCGGGTCGAGACCCCAGTACCGCTGCCGGTTGATCTGCGTCTCGGCGATCTGCGTCGGGTCGGTGCCCACGTAGATCGCCTCACCGTTCTTGTTGAGACGCTCCTGCTTCTGGATCTCGAACTGGTAGTACCCGCAGTCGGACACCTCGTTGTGGTGCAGCTCGTTGCGCTGCGAGTTCGCCTTGAGGCGCACGCACTCCCCACCGCCGTGGTGGATGCGGCTGTAGCGGAGGGTGGAGTCCTGCACGTTCTGGAACCAGACCAGCCGGTTGAGGGTGCGATCACGGTCGGGGCCGACGCCGGTGCCGGGGGCCACCCGCCCGTCCACCTCCAGCCACTCGAGCACGATGTCGGTGCTGTCGACCACCTTGATCAGGTTGCCCTTGTCCACCGCCCCCTGTTCCTCGGGCGGGTCGTCGTCGTCGGGGTAGGCGCCGTCGTTGACCACGCCGGTGATCACCGAACCCGGCAGGCCCCGCAGCGTGAAGTTCGCCCGGTCCTCGATGACGACCCCGCCGTAGTAGGCGCCGAGGCCAGGGCGGTCTACCGAGGCGGGCGCCCCGCCCCCGGCGAAGCGGCCCGACAGGCACAACACGTACGGCGTCGTGCGGTCGGTCACGGCGTCGATGGCGTCCTGCAGCGACGCAGGGGCGGTGACCACGCCGGAGCACCCGGCCTCGACCGGCGCCGACAGCGGGAGCGTCGACGCGGTGCTCGGCGGGGCCGGTTCGTCGACACCGATGGCCGGGACCCTCGCCGCCGGCCTCGAGGCCAGCTCGCCGTCGGGGTCCTCGCCGCCGGTGCAGCCGAGCAGCGCCACCGCGACGCACAGCGCAGCCGCCGCGATCGACCGATGGCGCCGGCCGTAGCGGACCGCGGTGATCCGCCGACGGTGCAGACCCATGGACCCACCCTAGGCCGCGATGGGTCGAACCCCGCGGGCGCGGGTACGGTCCTGCCATGGCTGACCAGACCGACGCACACGACGACCAGTCCGAAGCGGAGGCATTCGACGAATCCAAGGTGGGGTCCGACCCGTTCGAGTCGAGCGATGCACCGACCTTCCCGGCCGAGCGCTTCCTGGGCGCCACCGACGCCACCGCAGATGACCGGGTGACCGATTCGGTGTCGTCACGCGCCGATCGGGAGCTGCCCGACTTCGATGCTGCGGAGGGCCCGGAGCACGCCCGGGAGACCGAGCGCGCCGGCATCGACGACCTCGACGAGGACCGCCCGCCGCTGCGCCTGGTGAGCGCGGGCGACGAGGACGTCGACGATGGTCCCGACGACGAGAAGGACCTGGTGGCGCGGGCCGTGCCCAGCGACCCCGACGACCTCAGCGCCGAGGAGGCTGCGCTCCATCTGGAGTGAGCCCGGGCTGGGCCGTGGTGCGTCGGCGGCGGGCGCGTCGGAACTAGGGTGGGTCGCATGCCGGTGCGTCCCCGCGTCGCGGAAGTGGTGCTGGGCCTCGGTCTCCCCGCTGCCGCCACGGTGGTGCTCGATCGGGCCTCGGACCCGGCGCAGTACCGGCCGGGCTCGGTGCTGTTGCTGGCCATGGTCACCGTGGCGGTGCTGGCGGGGTTCCGGGCGGGCCTGCTCGCCGCGCTGAGCGCCACGGTGGCCGTCTGGTATTGCTTCACCCCGCCCGGTGGTTCCTTCGCCGTCGCCTCGGGGGACGACGCGGTGTCGCTGCTCGTCTTCGTCGGGGTGGCAGCCGGCGTGCTGCTGCTGGTCAACCGGCTCGAACGCAGCCGTCGGGCCGAAGCGGAGCAGCGGCTCGAGTCCGACGCCCTGCTCGACGGGGCGCCGATGGGCATCGCCCTGTTCGACCCGGTGGGGCGGATGCGGCGATCGAACGGGGCGCTCGTCCGCTTCCGGCAGCAGACCGGGGCAAGCCCTGAGGACCTGCTCGCCCACCCCGTGCACCGTGCCGCGCTCGAACGGGCGCTCGACGAGGAGCGGGCGGTGACCGACGTCCGGCTGTCGGAGGGGCTCGACGGCGCCGGCGTCGAGCGCCACTGGCGGGCCAACTACTACCCGGTACGAGGCGAGCGGGGCGACCTGCTCGGCGCCGGCGTCGTGGTGGCCGATGTCACCGGCGACGTGATCGGACGTCGGCGCAGCGAGCAGCTGCTGCGCCTCGCCGGCGAGCTCACCGCGGTCGGCTCCCGGCCGGCGTTGCGTTCCGCGGTCCGCCGGTTCCTCGACGACGCGTTCCGCGGCCGGTCGGACATGGCCTTCCTCGGGACGGCCGCGGTCGACGCTGCGATCGGACCGGACGGCGAGCCCGTCGTCGAGCTCCGCCACGACCTCCGCGTCGAGCCCCGCACGCCGTGGCACGAGGCGATGCGCAGCGGGGAGATCGTCTTCGTCGGTTCCGCGGCCGAGCACGATCGGCGTTTCCCCGACAGCGTGGCCGATCGCATCGCGGCGCACGGTCACACGTGCCTGGCCGTGCCGGTCCGCTGCCCGGGCGCGGCCCGCCCCCGCGGCGTGTGCTGGGTGTGGTGGCCTCGGGAGCGCCCGCTCACCGACACCACGCGCACCCTGGCCGAGACGGTGGCGTCGATGGCGGCGCTGGCGGTGACCCGCATCGAGCTGACCGAGTCCGTCCAGCGGGACCGGTTCCGCCACGCCCTCGACGCCATGCTCGACAACGTGGCCATCGGCCGCGCCGTGCGCGACGAGCACGGGGTGATCGTCGATTTCGTGCTCGAGTTCCTCAACCGGGCCAGCGTCGACGGCGCCCGGCGCACGGCGGACGAGCTGCTCGGCCAACGGGTGTGCGAGCTGTACCCGTCGTGGCGCGAGACCGGCATGTTCGACCGCTTCGCCCGGGTCGTGGAGACCGGTGAGCCGCTGGTGGCGGACAGGATGCCGTACCGCGACGTGCTCGAGGACGGCACCTTGATCGACGGGTACTGGAACCTCCACGTCGTCCGTGTGGACGCGGACGTCTACCTCGCCGCCTCGCTCGATGTCACCGAGCTCGTCGCCGCCGACGAGGCCAGGCGCCGCGCCGAGGCGGCCGGCGAGCGGGAGCGGGCGGCGGTTGCGCTGCTGCAGCGTGCCGCGCTGCCGACGCACCTGCCCGAGCGGCCGAACCTGCGCTTCGGGGCCTGCTACCGACCGGCGCTGTCGCGCCAGGTGGTCGGCGGGGACTGGTACGACGCGTTCGTGGTAGGCGATTCGGTGGCCCTGGTCATCGGTGACGTCGCCGGGCACGGGCCCGACGCCGCCGCCCGCATGGTCCAGGTGCGCCAGCTGGTACGGGCCATGGCCCACGAGTACGAGCAGCCGGACCGGGTGCTGCGGCGGGTGAACGAGACGCTGATGACGCTCGATCCGGACGGCGGCTTCGTCACCTGCTGCTACGCGTTGGTCGAGCTGGCCGCGGGCACGCTGTCGCTCGCCCTGGCCGGCCATCCGCCGCCGCTGCTGGTCGGCCGGGACGGCGGGACCGCCTTCGTCGTCGCCCAGCCGGGCCCGCCCTTGGCCACCATCAGCGCCGCGACGTACCCGTTGGTACGGGTGCCGCTGCCGGGGGCGGCACGGCTGGTCTTCTACACCGACGGTCTGGTGGAGTTGCGCGGCGAGTTGATCGACATCGGCCTGGAACGCCTGCGCGGGGCGGTGCTGGCGTCCTGCGACACGCCGGCCGACCGGGTGGCCCGCCAGCTCGCCGATTCGGTCGACGATCCCGACGACGACGTGGCCGTGCTCGTGGTCGACACCGGGCCCCCGCGCCCCGAGCGCTGAGGCCGGACGGGACCTCGGCGCGGCAGGCGATGACGTTGGCCTCTGCGCACCGGCCCACCCGGTGCACGACGATCGCACCGGGTCGGCTCCCGGCGGCATCGCCGGAACGGGCCGGCCGCAAGGATCGCCGGCAAAGGGGTGCGACATGACGATCGAGAGCCAGCTCAAGGAGCTCACGCCCGGCACGCGGGCGGCAGCGCTCAGCGGGACCTGGGCGAACCGGCTCGGCTCGGTCATGGAGCTCGCCGTCGATGAGACGGGCCACGGGCTCCAGGGGACCTACCGCTCCGGGGTCGGCAGCCCCCATCCGGATCGGGTGTACCCGGTCACCGGCTTCGCGGTGGGCGACGCCTTCGTCTTCGCGGTGGACTTCAACCCGCACGGCTCGGTCGGCGGCTGGACCGGCCACCACGTGACCGACGGCGACGACGAACGCCTGGTGACGTTGTGGCACCTGGCCCGCCCGGTGAAGCCGGCCGCCGGGGACAGCGAGCTGTGGGGCGCCGTGCTCGCCGGCGCCGACGAGTTCCGCCGTACCGGCTGACCATACCGTCCGGTCCGGCCGCGGCGCCGCAGCGGAGGACGAGGTGGGGAGGCGGCCGCAGCGCCGCCCCTCACCGCTGCGTCAGTGACCGTTTCGACGCACGTCGAGCGCGATGCCGTCAGCGGCGGCGGCCAGCGGGCCGTCGAGATAGCGGTGCAGGTAGTCGTGGAAGTGGGCCATGCCGGTCTCCATCGGCTTCTGGTAGGGCCCGGCGTCGTCCACGCCGCGCGCCGCCAACGCCCGACGACCGCGGTCCATGCGATCGGCGATCTCGCCGTCCTCGATGGCGGTCTCGATGTAGGACGCCTGATGTGCCTCGACGATCTCGGGCCGCTCCGCCATGACGTCGCCCGGGTAGTAGAAGTCCACCACGTTGACCGTGCGGTCGGCCGCCACCGGCTGCACGTGCGACACGATGAGCGACTCGGGGTACCACTCGACCATCACGTTCGGGTACAGCGCCAACCACAGGGCTCCGTACTTCGGCGGGCCGCCGCGGTAGTCGACGATCAGCTTCTGGTATTCGAGGTAGGCGTCGGACCGCGAGTTGGCCAGGTCCCCCGGGCGCAGCCGCTGGTTCTGCCAGTTGTCGCCGAACTCCCAGTCCTCGGCGCTGAACGCGTTGCAGTCGATGAGGTTGGTCAGGCCCGGGTGGAACGGCTCGACGTGCAAGATCTCGATGTAGAACTCGATGAACGTCTTCCAGTTCACCGGGTACTCCTCCACCCAGCTGTTGGAGTAGGCGAACCCGTCGAAGGAGTAGTCGTCGCTCACGCCCAGGGTCGACAGGTCGGCGTGCACGTCCCGGGGTCCGGTGAACAGCAGGCCGTTCCAGCTGTGCAACGGCTTGGAGTCCAGGTCCCGGCCCGGGTTGCAGCCGAAGTGCGGGGCCGCCTGTTGGTGGCCGTCCAGCCCGTAGGACCAGCGGTGGAGCGGGCAGACGATGTTGCGGATGTTCCCGCGGTCCAGCAGCATCACCGCCTGGCGGTGGCGGCACACGTTGGAGACCAGGTGCAGCGAGCCGTCGCGGCGCCGCACCACGTTCCAGCCCTCCGACCAGCTCAGCGTCTGGTAGTCACCCGGGTTGGGCACGAGCAGCTCGTGGCCGACGTACCCGGGCCCCGAAGCGAAGAGCACCTGCTGCTCGACGGCGAGCACCGCCGGGTCCAGGTACCACGAGACCGGGATCCCCGGGGTGACGGAATCCAGGTACGACCAATCCGTGACCGTCTTCGGTTGCACAGCGTGTCCTCCTTGGAGAAGGTGCGGTGGCGGGCTCAGCTGCCGGCCGGACCGGCCGGTACGGCGGTGGGCGACGCCACCTTCAACGGCGTGGCCCGGGACACCTTGGCCAGCAGCAGGAACCCGACGTGCTTCGCCAACGGGATCCGCTCCAGCCACCGGTCGGCCCGGTACCCCTTGCTGTTCATGAAGCGCATGAACGCCCCCGAGAGCCGCGTTCCGCCCACCTTCTCCAGCGCGACGGAGATGCTGCGCACCGGGAAGTTGCGGATGCCGATCAGTTCCTCGACGTCGAACACCTCGGACAGCTCGGCGCGGAACTCCTTCGGCGTCAGACGCACGTAGTAGAAGTTGCTGCCGTACATGTGGTCGCCTTCCTTGGCGCCCTCGTTGCCCTTCAGCTTCCACAGGCGGAACGTCAGGTTGTAGTTGAGGTTGGTGACCGCCAGCGCGGCCCGCGGCGCCAGCACCCGGGCGCACTCCTGCAGCACGAGGCGGCGGTCCTCGGGACGGAAGTGCTCGTAGCACTGGCCCGAGGTGGCGCCGGCCAGGGCGCCGTCGCGGATGGGCAGGGCGCGACCGTCGGCGTGCACCGCCAGCACCGGCAGGCCCTCGCACCGCTTGGCCAGCAGCTTCAACGATTCGAGGCTGTAGTCGAGCCCGATCGTCGGGTAGTGCAGTTCCCGGGCGAGGTACTCGGTGATGCGCCCCGGCCCGGAGCCGAGGTCGAGCACGACGCCGTGGGGCGAGCCCATCTTCTCGGCGTGGGCGGGCAGCTCGATGCGGTCGATGTACTCCGGCCAGATCGAGTCGTACCACTCGGCCTCGTTGTCGCGGTCCGCCATCTCGGCCGCGTCGAGCTCGGGCAGGTCGGCGTCGTAGAGGAACGACAGCACCCCGTCGAGCACCGGGTACCGGCGGCCGCACGTCGTGCACACGGCGGCGGCGCCGTCGTCGAGCAGGTCACCGTGGTCATCGGGGCACCACAGCACCGCCAGCAGGTCGTCGCGCATGGCCATCGACGGTAGCCGATGCCCCTCTTCCGGCTGTGGAGCACGGGCCGCCACCGGGAGGGACCTTCGGCACATCTCTCTCGCTCAGGTGGGTCGGATGAGCACCAAGGGCGTGGTCTCGTCGGCGTTGCCGGCGGGGTTCGAGCGCAGGGCATCGCACACCAGCTCGTGGGGGACCCCGTCGCTGGCGCCCACGATGTCGACCTTGCCGAGGTCGTTGGCGTCCACCACCGCGGCCCGCAGACCGGTGCCGGCGGTGATGGCCCGGCACACCTCGTCGGCGGCGAGCGGGCCGACCACGGTGAAGTTGTCGTACGGCGCCAGCGTGCCGGTCACATCGTCCACCAGGCGGCCCTGGGGGCCGACCAGCCGGTAGAACCAACCGGCCTGACCAGCGGCTTTGCCCAGCGCACCCCCGACGAGCGCACCGAGCACGCGCCACGGCCCGGTGTCCTGCATCAGCGCCTGCATCCCACCGGCGGTGCCGAGCGCCCCCTCGCCGTGCATGAACTGGGCCAGGCGGGTGGCGGCGTAGGTCCTGGGCAGGTTGCGCGGGTCGTGGAATCGGCGTTGGATCACCGCCAGGGGCGACTCGCCGATGGTGATGATGTCGGTGGGCTCGGCGTGGGGCAGGGCGTAGCGACGCACCACCTCGACCGGGTCGTCGAACGGGCACAGCAGGTGGGTGCGCACCGCCTTCACCTGGGCCGGGGCGGTGCCGCTGTCGCGCCACGGGGGGCTGTCGGCCGGATCGGGGAAGGCGAGGGGGACGACGATGTGGTGGTACCGATCCCGCCAGCCCTCGAAGCCGTAGGTGACCAGCTTCACCTCGATCCAGACCGCGCTGAGCGCGTCGAGGTCCTCCGACGGGCCGGTCACCTCGAGCTCGAGCTCGAAGGGCGAGTCCTCGCCGTAGCGGCCCGGCTTGACCACGTAGGCCGTCCAGTAGCCGTCGGCTCTGGGCGGGTAGTCCTTGCGCAGCGAGCGGACCTCGCACCCGACGGTCAGCGCCTTGACCGACGCCTGGGACAACAACGTGACCCGCGGGACGACATCGACCAGCATCACCTCGCGGGTGGCGATCTCGTTGTGCACGACGACGGTCCCGCCGAAGCGCAGCCGGCCCGCCTCGAGGCGGTCCGTGCGCCAGGCCTCGTCCACGACGCTGATGTCGTTGCCCGGATGGCGCCGGTACCGCGCCTCGACCGCGCCGAGCGCGGCGCCTGTTGCGAGCGCGCCGGCGGCGAGCAACCGTTTCCCTGCCATGGCCGAAACCCTAGTGGCGCCATGGTGACCGACCGGGCCGGCGGCGCGGTCGGTCGGACCGTCGCCCCACATCGGGGGCGGGATCTTCGCCCCGCCCCGGATGTATCGGCCGGGTGCTGGGCGCGCTCCTACGCATCGGTTCCGTGTCGACCCGACCCTCCGTCCGGCTCTCCCACCCGCGAACACGCAGGATTTCGTGTTCCGTCCGTGCGGTGCTTCGTGGTCCGCGCCCGGAGGGCCTGGTCATCTGATCCCGCTACCACGACTGGGGAGGGACAGACTTGGCATGCTCCGCTCACCAACCAGCGACGGACCTGCTGCAGGACTACCTGGCCGGCACGGCCGGGTCGTTCGCCAGGATCGTCGAGTCCTACGCGCCGCTGGTGCGCGCAGCCGCCCTGCGGCGAGGGTGCCGCCAGGCCGATCTCGATGATGTCGTGCAGGAGACCTGGTTGAGCCTGGTGCGCAACGCGCCGCGGATCCGGTGTTCGAACGCGCTCGGCTCCTGGCTGTGGATCACCGCCGGCAACCATGCGCTGCGCGCCTCGCTCGGCGCCGAACGGGTCGAGCCGGTCGACTTCGGCGCCGAGGCGGAGTGGACGGCCGACGAGGACGCGGTCGTCGACCAGGTGAGCCGAGCGCTGGAGTCCGAGACGGCACGGCGGCTGCTCGACCGCGCGCTGGCCCGGCTCTCGGAGCGGGATCGGACGCTGATCCACCTGCTCTTCGACGACGCGGAGCCGGTCGACTACCGCACCATCGGCCGGCAGCTGGACATGCCGCCCGGCGCCATCGGGCCGACCCGCGGCCGGATCATGGCCAAGCTGCGCAGCGACGCCGAGCTGGCGCGGATCGGGTTCGACCGGGCGGCATGACCCGGTGCGGCGGGCGGGGGCTACGATCTGGCCCGCCATGCCGCACGATCACGTTGCCGCCGGCGGATCGACCGGACCGGGTTCCATCCTCGAGCAACTGCTGAGCGATCCCCGCAACGGGAACCGGTTCGGCCGCCTCCGCTATCCGGCCGGCGCGTACATCTGTCACGCCGGCGATGCCGGCGACAGCTGCTTCTTCATCCGCAGGGGCCGGGCCGCGGTGCTGCTCGACACCGGCCACAGTGAACGGATCATCCTCAACATCGTCGGCCCGGGCGACACGTTCGGCGAGTTGGCGCTGCTGCGGGCGGACCACGTGCGCACCGCCACCATCCAGGCCCTCGACGAGGTCGAGACGGTGATGATCCGCCGCCACGAGTTCGAAGCGCTGCGCCGCGAGGAGCCCCGGCTGGACGATGTGCTGCTCGCCGCGCTGGCCGATCGGGTCTACGAGCTGTCCGGCCGGCTGAGCGAGCTGGCGTCGGTGTCGAAGAAGGCGATCGTGCACCGCTGCCTCCTGCGGCTGGGTCGGGCGTTCGACGCGCTCGGGCCCGGTGGGATCATCCCGCTGTCGCAGACCGACGTGGCATCGGTGGCCGGCGTCGGCCTGCGCACCACCACCGACGTGCTCAAGCGGGCCCGCGACGACGGCTTGCTGGTGACCCGCCGGGGCAGCATCGAGGTGCTCGACTGGGACGCGGTCCGGCAGCGGGCCGATTTCCGGCCCTACGGGCTGAACTCGACCAAGCTCTGAGCGGTCGACACGGACCCGTCCATACCGATCGGCATGGACGGGGTCTTCACGGAACAGTGACGCAACAGTGGAGGAGAAATCGCCCAACTTCCGCTCGGCGTCCGGTTAGGGTGACCGCAGACACCCGAAGTGTCGAGAACCTGGAGGGGCGAGCATGAAGGTTGCACGCGCGCGGTGGTACGTGACGGCGGCGGCGGCGGTGGGGTTGTCCACCGCGGCGACGGCGGCGGGCGCCGAGGACCCGGATCCCACGTCGGTGACCGCACCGGGCGTGGAGATCGTGGCCCGCGGCCTCGACGGCCCCCGCGAGTTCCAGCTCGCTCCATGGGGCACCTTCTACGTCGCCGAGGCCGACACCGGCGAGATCACCCAGGTGGAGCCGTGGAACGGCGAGACCGCCACGATCCTCGACGGGCTGCCCGGGCCCCAGGGCGTCGCCCTCACCCACAGGGGCGACGTGTTCGTCCTCACGGGCGGCGCTCCGCCCCCCGAGGAGGGCGCCCCACCGCCGCCGCCCTCGGCCTACCCGGAGGCGTCGCTGCTGCGCATGGCCCGCTGGACGGGCCAGGTCACCGCAGTGGCCGACCTCGCGGCGTACGACCTCGAGGCCAACCCGGACGGGCAGCGGCTCTTCGACGATGCCGGCGTCCCGCTCGACGCCATCTCGAACCCGTTCTACGTGGTGACCCGTCCCGGCGGCGGTGCCATCGTCGCCGACGGCGGCGCCAACGACGTGCTCTCCATCGACGCCGACGGGACGGTGCGAACCCTCTTCGTCCCACCGCTGGTCACCGCCGGAGCCTGCGCCGACCGGCCCAACAACGACCCGGAACACGCCGGGTGCGACGCCGTACCGACCGGTTTGGCCTACGGCCCTGACGGCGCCCTGTACGTGAGCACGCTGTCGGGGGAGGCCCCGGGGCTGGGCATCGTCTACAAGATCAACCCCTACGACGGCTCGGTGCTGGACACCATCGGCGGGCTGGACTCGCCCACCGGGGTGGCGGTCGGTGACGACGGTTCGGTCTACGTCTCCGAGGGCATCCACGGCGCCCCCCAGGGCCCGCCGCCGGCAGACTTCGACCCTGCCGCCATCGGCCGCATCGTCCGCATCGCTCCCGACGGTGCCCGCAGCTACGCCGCGGTCACCATGCCCGTCGGGTTGCTGTGGGACGACGGCGAGCTGTTCTCCACCGCCTGGTCGCTCACCGGCCCGGATCTGCCCGGCGCCGGCCAGATCGTACGCGTCGGGCCCGAGGCGTTCCTGCCGGCCGGTTGATCGCTGCTCCCACCGCTCCCCCGGCGGGGACTCCACTGCGGGCAGGCGCTGACGGGTCGGATCGCGATCGGTCCGACCCCCGGTAGCCTGCCCCGGTGGGTCCTTCGAAGTCCGGGACACGGCGGCGTGGTCGCGCCGCCCTGTGGGCCGGCTTGCTCTCGGCCGGCTCACTGGCCTCGCCCGATGCCGTCGGCCGCCCTGCGGCCGCCGGGACCGTACCAGCTGGTCCAGTACTTATTGGTATGGCCCAGCCGGCGACGTTCGTGATCGGCGAGAGCGTCCAGGGTCGGCCCATCGTCGCCCACCGGCGGCAGGGAGCGGCGCCGACGAACCACCTCGTCGTCATCGGCGTCATCCACGGTGACGAGACGGCCGGGCAGGCGGTGGTCGATGCGCTGCTGACGGCTCCTTTGCCCGACGACCTGCAGCTCACGGTGCTGCCCACCGTCAACCCCGATGGCGAGGCCGCCCACCGCCGCACCAACGCCAACGGCGTGGACCTCAACCGCAACTTCCCCCATGGCTGGCTACCGGAGGGGGCCAGCGAGTTCACGGTGGGCGACTACAACCCCGGCCCCGCCCCGTTGTCGGAGCCGGAAGCCGTCGCCGTGCATCGCTGGCTCGACGCGACCCGACCGGACTTCACGGTGTGGTACCACCAACCCTGGGACGTCGTGGTGTGCGACGAGGGCGCCGAGCCGCTGTGCGTCCCGCTGGCGGGGCGGCTCGCCATGACCGCCGAGGGGGCGCCCCGACCAGGCTCGGCCGCGACCTGGGGCTCGGCCAACGGCCTGCCCGCGGCAGTCGTGGAGTTGCCGGAGGAGGGCATCGACGACGACGGCGTGGCTCGCCATGTTGCTGCGCTGCTCGACGCCTTCGAACCCTGGGC
>JADLEF010000149.1 GCA_020846295.1 Acidimicrobiales bacterium | reverse complement strand
GCGTCAGCCGGTGCTGCGGCGTCGATGTCGTTGTTGAAGTACGCGTACACATCGGCACCGCCGACCATCCACGGTCGGAGCCGATCGGCGATGGTGCGCAGGCGTCGCGGTCCGTACCTGCCCCGGTAGGGCGCAGCACTGGCTTGGGGGCCGTGGAAGCGGAGGTAGGTCCAGTCGGCGGTCCGCAGCCACGGCAGGGTCAGCAAGTCGTGCAGCACCAGCGCAACACCATGGCGCGCCAGCAAGGAGAACGTGTCGTCGTGGACCCAAGAGGGGTCCCGCAGTTCCACTGCCCAGCGCAGGTCGCCGAAGCGGGTGGCGGTGGTGAGGAACTCGTCGAGTCGCTCGGTGTTGCGCCGCCAGCGGGGCGGCAGCTGCACCACGGTGGGCCCCAGCGTCGCTCCCAGCAACCTTGCCCGCTGCACGTGGTTTGGCAACCAGGACGCCGCGTCGCGCAGCTTCATGCGATGGGTGCCGAACGACCCCAGCTTCAGTGCGTAGGTGAACCCCTCAGGTGCGGCGGCCCGCCACGTGCGCACCGCCGCTTCGGTCGGCAACCGGTAGAACGTCGTGTTCAGCTCGACGGTGTCGAAGCGTTCGGCGTAGAACGAGAAGCGCGCCCGGGCCGGGATGCCGTCGGGGTAGAACGGGCCCGACCATTCGCGGTACTGCCAGCCCGAGCAGCCGACGCGGAGCGCGCCCACCTGGAGGGCGGCGTTCATCGCGGCGTCGCCGCCACCTCGTCGGCGACCACGGCGTCGCGGGTGCCGATCGGCTTCGGGGGCCCGGTGGTCGTGTCGCGCGCGGTCTGGTGCTCGAGCTCCGCGTTGAGCTCCGCTCCGAGCAGCACGACGAAGGCGGTGAGGTACAGCCAGAACAGCAGGATCACCACCGCGGCGAGCGACCCGTAGGTCTCGTTGTAGGAGCCGAAGTTGGCCACGTACACCTGGAACGCGGCCGACGCGACGATCCAGATGACGACGGCGAGCGCGGACCCCCATGACACCCAGCGCCAGCGCGGCTCAGCCCGATCGGGCCCGTAGCGGTACAGCACGGCGAGGCCGACGGCGAAGCCGGCCATGACCACCGGTACCCACAGCAGGCGCAACAGCCAGCCGAGCGGGCCCTCGACGCCGGCGCGCCCCACGATGGCGCCGAGACCGGCCACCGCGGCCACCGACGTGATGAGGAACAGGACCGCCCCGACGGTGAACAGCAACGCCCATGCCTTGCGCGCCGGCCATGAACGGCGGTCGTGCTCGTCATAGGCGACGTTGACCGCTTCGATCAGATGCCCCATGCCGCTCGATGCCGACCACAGCGACAGGGCCACGCTGACCAGCACCGACAGGCCGAGCGCGCTCTGGCGCTGTCCCACGATGGCGGAGAGCTGTTCGCTCAGCAGGGCCCTCGCCTCGCCGGGCAGCGCGCCGAAGAGCGACTCGACCCGGCGTTGGACCTCGGCGGGATCGGTGAACATCCCGTAGACGGACACCACCGCGGCGAGCGCAGGGATGGCGGCGAGGGACCCGTAGTAGGCGACCCCGGCGGCGGACAGCGAGGTGTGGTCGTCGGCGAGCTCGGCCTTGACCCGACGCAGGACGTCCAGCAAACCTCGTCCCCCGATCTCCGCCGGTGTGTCGGCGGCGTGGCCTCGTTCCCCGCCGTGATCCGCTGAGCTCCGATGTCGCACCATGACGTTGCGGTACCCAGGGGCATGGCCCGTGCAATCGCATACCGTGCGGCATGGAGCGCGCGCCATCCGGTGCATGAGCGGCGCGGCGATGGGGTACGCAACGGTCTCACTCGCTGGGAGGTACAGGTGACCGAGCACACGACGACCCGAGTGGCGGCCGGAAACGCCGCCGAGGTTGGCCATGAAGCGAAGGGCCAGGCGGCCGATGTCGCCCATGAGGCCGGAGCCCAACTGCAGAACGCATGGCACGACATCCGACGGGACCTGCGGATCCAGGCTTCGCAACAGACGGAGCGGGCCGGCACCGGGCTGCGTCGGCTCGATACACAGCTGCAGGCGCTACGGCGTGGTGACATCGAGGCCGCCGGCCCGGTGGCTGGTTACGCCGACCAGTTGCAGGCAAAGGTGCAGGACCTGGCCCGACGGGTGGAGGACGAGGGCTTCGACGGGATCGTGGCCGACCTCCGCTCGTTCGCCCGTCGGCGTCCGGGTATGTTCCTGGCGTCGGCGGCGGCGGCGGGGTTCCTGGCCGGCCGGCTGGCGCGAGGCGCGGCAGCCGCCGCGCACGAGGACGGCGTCAGTGCGACCAACGGGGCGGCGACGATGCCCCGAGCCGCCTCCACCCCCGGCATCGGCGCCACCGTACCCCCCGGTACCATGCCTATCGGGACCATGCCTATCGGTACGGCGCCCAGTGGTACGACGCCCAGTGGTACGACGCCCCCCTCGACGGCCGGCCTGCGGGACGTCGATCCCTACCTCGAGGGCGATCCCGTCGTGACGCCGACGGCGCTCGATGACCCTTACCCGACGACCGGGATGAGCTCGTGATGGCCGAACACGACGCGGACGTCGACCTGACGGTGCAGCCCCGCCAGCCCGACAGATCGCTCGGCGAGCTGTTCGGCACCATGACCGCGGATCTCAGCCGGTTGACCCGCCAGGAGATCCAGCTGGCCAAGATCGAGCTGCAGGAAGAGGGGCGCCGCGCCGCCCGGGTCGGCGCGATGGCGGCCGGCGCGGCGGCGGTGGCGCTGGTAGGCGGCATCGTGCTG
>JADLEF010000148.1 GCA_020846295.1 Acidimicrobiales bacterium | reverse complement strand
CCGTCCCCGGCTGACCGCCACCGTCCCCGGCTCCCGCCACCGGCCGCCACCACCGGCTGCCACCTCGAGACCGACATCACGACATGCGCCCAGCGTCGCGCTCCGCCGCCCGCCGCCGCTCCCACGCCTCCCTCGCCGTCGGCAGTGCGTAGGCTGGAGGCCGACGCCGGTCGCCGGCCGTCACCGTCCGTAGAAGAGGTGTGACCCGTGTCCTTGAAGCTTCCCAGACTGCAGTCGGGCACCGTGCGTCCGGGTCGGGTGTCGCCCATGCGCAGCGTGCCGGCGGCGATCGAGCGGCCGGACTACGCGGACAGCGGCGTGCGGACCCGGCGCAAGGAGCCTCGGGTCAAGTCGCCCGACGTCATCGAGCGGATGCGTCGCAGCGGCCGCCTCGCCGCCGAGGTCCTGCGCGACGTCGGCGCCGCCGTCGCCCCGGGCGTCACCACCGACGAGCTCGACATCCTCTGCCACGACCTGATCGTCGCCGCCGGCGCCTACCCCAGCCCGCTCAACTACAGCGGCTTCCCCAAGTCGCTGTGCACCTCGGTCAACGAGGTCATCTGCCACGGCATCCCTGATTCACGCAAGCTCGTGAACGGCGACATCGTCAACCTCGACGTGACCGTCTACCGCGAAGGCGTCCACGGGGACTGCAACGCCACCTTCCTCGTCGGCCAGGTGGACGAGGCGGGCCGCAAGCTGGTGCAGGTCACCAAGGAGTGCCTCGATCTCGGCATCGCCGCGGTCCGCCCCGGCCGACCCATCTCCGACATCGGCCGCGCCATCGAGGATCACGCCCACCGGCTGCACTACGGGGTGGTCCGCACCTTCGTCGGGCACGGCATCGGCGAGCAGTTCCACACCGACATCGAGGTGCCGCACTACTACACGCCCCGGGCGCGCTTGATCATGGAGGCCGGCATGACCTTCACGATCGAGCCGATGATCACCGAGGGCGACCATCGCGAGGAGTTCTGGGACGACGGCTGGACCGCGGTGACCGTCGACCGCAGCCGCTCGGCGCAGTTCGAGCACACCCTGCTGGTGACCTCCAACGGCGTCGAGATCCTCACCGAACTGCCCTGAGGGGCCCCGCGGACTGCGGCGCCGGCCATCCTGTGTGGGCCCGGACGTCCGGGCGTACTACCCTGCCCTGCCATGCCGCGCCGCATTGATGTCGAGTTGACGAGCCGTCGGGACGACGGCACCTGGACCTGGCGAGCCGCCGGCGCCCGTGAACCCAAGGGCAGCGTCGATTCGACGCTGCTGCCTGGTGATGCTGCCGTGGGCATGGTGCTCAAGGCCGAGGTCGAGATCGACATCGAAGGCATCATCGTCACTGCGATCACCCCGCCGAAGTCGGTGAGGAGCGAACCGCAGCGCCTGGAGATCATCGGCGGCCGCCGGAACGACGACCAGCTCGTGACCACGAGCCTGGTCCGCCGGGGTCGGGATGACCGCAGGCCACGCCGAGACCGCGGGGACCGCCCCGACCGGGGAGACGGGCCCGGCGGTGACCGCGCCGGTCGCCCCCGCGGAGACCGGCCCGACCGGGGCCCGCGCCCCGATGGGGACCGCCGCCGGCCCTTCGAGCGGCGCCCGCCGCTGGAGCCCAAGCCGAAGGCCAAGCGCCTCCGCGCCGGCCGGGCCCACCGCAGCGCCCTCATCGCCGAGCTGCCCGAGGAGCACCGTCCCATCGCCGAGGAGCTCATCCGCGGCGGGGTGCCCGCCGTGCGGGCCGCGCTCGACAAGCAGAACGAGGCGGCCAAGGCCGAGGGTCGCCCGGAGATCGACCCCACCGAGCTGGTCGCGCTGGCGGAGAAGCTGTGGCCGCAGGTGCGCGCCGCCGAGTGGCGAGACCGCGCCGAAGGCGCGCTCGCCGACGTCGACGAGCTCGACCTTCGCGATCTGCGCTCCGTCGTCGTCGCCGCCGATGGATCGGCCCGCGACGACGAGGCGCGGGCCCTGGCCGGTCAGCTGCGCGACGCGCTGAACCGTCGGGTGGACGAAGAGCACGCCAAGTGGCTCGCCGAGCTCCAGGAGCTCGTCGCCGACGGCCGCGTGGTGGGCGCGCTGCGCCGCAGCTCCCGTCCGCCCAAGGCCGGTGCGCCGCTGCCCGCCGAGCTGGCCGCCGCCTTGGCCCAGCAGACCGGTGAGGCGCTCACCGCCGAGGTCACCGCCGACCGGTGGGCCGTCGTGCTGGACGCCCTGTCCTTCTCCCCGGTGCGTACGAGCGTCACGCCGGCGAGCGTGCCCGAGGAACGTTCCGAGGAGCTGCTGGCTGCGGTGCGCAAGTCGGCGTCGCGCCTTCCCGCCATCGCCGCCCTGTTCGGGATCGAGGCGGAGGCAGCGCCCGCTCCTGGCCGGGGCCCGCGCCGGGCCCGTCCGGCGGGCCGCCCCGGCGGGGCACCGATCCCCCCCAAGCCGCCGCTGCCCCCCAAGCCGGCTCCGATGCCGAGCGAAGCCGATGCCGACGCGGCCCCCGGCGCTGCGGACAGCCCGGCAGCGGAGGCACCGGTCTCGGAGGAGCCCATCGACGCTGCGGCGACGGCCGAGACGGAGGCGTCGTCCGATGCCCCGGTGGCCGACGAGCCGGCGCAGGCTGAGGCCCCCGCCGCCGAGGCGAGCCCGCAGGCCGAAGCACCGGACGAGGCCGAACCCGCCCACGCTGACGAACCCGCGCCCGCCGTCGAGCCCGACGCTCCGGCCGGATCCTGACGCAGACGACCCGGGCCCGGCGACCAGCTCATCGAGCGGCGCCGGGCCCGGTCGCGTCAGCGGTCGATCAGCGCACGGTCGAGGTGCGCGTCGAACTGTCGATGGCGCTCTGGCGTCCGCCGCGGCCACGGAACTTGCCGGTGAAGGGATCCTCGTCCCAGCGGGCGCCGCACTCCACGCACTCGCACGAATCGAGGCGGGCGGTGGCGAGGAACAGCCGGCTCACGCCGTACGCCTCGCAATAGGGACACGTGAGCCGGTCAGCGGCGCCATCCACGAGGCTCACCTTATCCGTGCCCGCCGGGGGTGGCGCTGTTCGCTTTTGGAGATGGCACCCATCGTCGCCAACTCGTCATGCGACCGGATGGTGGCCGGCGGCCACGCCGGTCGGAACCTCACAGGGTGGCGATGATGCCGTGCTCGGCGAGGAATTCGCCGAGACCGTCCACCAGGTCGAGCTGGTCGACCTCGTCCAACGGCACCCAGGCCACCTCGAGCGCGTCGTCGCCGGCCACCGGATCCTCGAACGACAGCGGGGTGGCGGCGAAGTCGAAGATCACGAAGTGGTACTCGTCGCTGATGCGTTCCACCCAACCGATGAGCTCGCCGACGACGCACTCGATGCCGGTCTCCTCCAGCAGCTCCCGCACCAGGGCGTGGGCCATCGTCTCGCCCCGCTCGACACGTCCGCCGGGCAGGCTCCAGCGGCCCGCGGCGGGCGCGGTCGCCCGCCGGCTGAGCAGCAGGGCGTCGTCGTCCACGACCACGCCCCCGCCCGCCAGCTGCGGCGGCGAGGCTGCCGCCGCGCCGCCGCTCACGGGGCCACCCCGGCCGATCCGACCGGCTCGTCGACCACACCTGGTTCGTCGATCTCCTCGACGAGGTCGAGGTGCACGAGGAGCGCCCGGGCCTTCATGCCGTAGCGCTCGAAGAAGTTCTTGCTCTCTCGCATACCGGGCAGTACGAGGCTGTCGATGCCGCTGCAGCCCTGCTCCCGGGCCCAGGCGATCAGGCGGTCCATGACCGCTTCGCCCACCGCCACGCCCCGGAAGGGCGCCTCCACGTAGACGTCACTCACGACGGCGAGCAGCTCGCCGTTGCGGAGACGCTCGAGGCCGGCCACGCCGTATCCCACCGGGTAGTCGTCCACGGTGCCGAGCAGCACGCACCGGTCGGTATCGTCGAGCGCGGCGCGCAGCTCACCGTCGCGCGGCGTCGGCGGCGCTTCGCGCACCGACCAGGTTGGTCCGCCCCGCTCGCCGAGCAGTTCGGTGTGGGCTGCATCCGCCAACTCGAGCAGCCGCGGTAGGTCATCGGGCCGGGCGGGCCGGACGGCTTCCACGCTCAGCGCCCGGCGAGCAGCTGGTCGACCCGGTTCAGGATGGTGCGCCGGGACCGGTTGGCCCGCTCGAAGCGGCCGATGGCAGCGAGCTCGGCCGGGCCGAGCGTGGTGAGGCGGGGCACGATCTGCGAGGCGGCGAGCGAGCTGTAGCTCTCGATGGCGAGGTCACGCTCCTGGGGCACGGCGGGTACCGCCGCTGCGGTGGCCGCCCGGGCCTTGGCCCGGGGCCGACCGGGTGCCTTGGCGGCGGTCGCGGCGTTGCCCGCCTCCGAGGAGCTGCGGGCGGCGCTCGCCGCCCTCGGCTCGGCGCGGGCGCGTTTGGGCCGAGCGGCGGGGGCGGGGGCGGCCGGATCAGGCCCGGCGGCCGCCTTCCGCCGGGCGCCGGCCGCCTTCACCGGCGGCGCCGGCGCGTCGACGCGACGACCGTCGGACACGGGCGCAGGAGCCTGCACGACCGCCGCCGGACCGGCTGCCGGCGGCTCCGCCGCAGCCGCGGATTCGGGTGTCGACGGCTTCGTCGCGGCCGCGGGCCGGGGTGCCGACGGCGGGACCGGCGGCTCGGGGGGCGCCGTGCGCAGCAGCGAGCCCAACGGGCCCAGGCGTCCTTCGATCCGCTCGAGGGCGAACTTGCCCAAGAACCGGGCCAGCGCCACCTGGTTGCGTCCCCGATCCACGAACTCGGGGACGTACTTGTGGGCATCGAGGGCGAAACCGATGGGTGCGTAGACACAGAGGTCCACCAGCCAGTCGGCCGTGCTGCGGTTGTCGTTCTGTTGGCTCACGCGCCGACGATCCTACCGACGCCCACCCGAGCTGAGCCCAAGTGCGGCCGCTTCGCCGCTCACCCACCAACCCCGGACTGCCGACAGCCGGGCCGACGGCTGTCCTTCGCCGTGGCCCACCGGTCGGGATCGCCCATCGTGGCTCAGTGCCGGCCGGGCCCTCCCCAGTGCACGGTCCCGGCCGGGTTCTGCCCGACGAGCCGTCCCGGCCGTGCCCGCCGCGCTGAAGCGTCACCTCGAATCGACGTCGAATCGGTCGCTGGTCCCCGCTACCCGGTCCCTGCTACCCGGTCCCTGTCCCCCGGTCCCCCCGGTCCCCCCTGTCCGCACGGTCCCCCGGTCCACGTCGAATCGACGTCGAATCGGTCGCCGGTCCCCGTCGAATCCGCGTGCCGCGGGCGACCGCCGCCGAACGTCCGGCGGGCGGGGCTCGGCCATCGCCGTGCGGTGTCTGTGCACCTGTGGTCACGACGCGGACCGTACCGATGGGCATGCCTTGCAAATGCCCTGGTCAGAGCGGTGCACACGCAGCCACGTTGCGTGACTCCGACGTCAGGTGCACAGACACCCCGATTCCGCTCCCCGGAGCAGGACCTCCTGTCGGCCGCGCACCGGGCGAGCCCGGTGCAGGTTCACGCCGCCTGGGCGGCCGGTGGGGCCACGGCGATCGTGTCCGATGACCGGATCCGAGATCGAAATCGATCTCACGCAACGGCGCCGGCCAAGCCGAACGCCGCCGGCCAGGCCGCGCCGCGCCGACGGGGCCGACGCGCTGGGCGCCCGATCAGGAGAACGCGGCCCGCGCCGCCTGCACCTTCTGGATGTAGGTCAGCGTGACGGGCTGCAGACCGTTGCGTTGCACTGAACCGAGCCCCTGGTAGTAGGCCCCGATGGCGTGGGACTCCGATGCCGCGTTGGCCCGCAGGTACTGCAGATACCGGGCCATCATGCGGATGTTGTCCTCCGGGTCGTTCGGGTCGAGCGTCGGATCCCCGATCAACGTGCTCGCGATCCAGCGGCTCGTGTCCGGCATCAGCTGGCCGATGCCGACCGCACCCGAACTGGACAGCGCGTCCTTGCGCCAGCCCGACTCGACGAACGCCATGCCCTTCATCAGGTCGCGCGGCACACCGTAGGTATCCGCCCAACGGTCGAACACCGGCACCAACGCCAGGCGGGCCGGATCGGTCGCCGCGTTGCCGAACAGGCTGCGCGGCAACGTCGCCGGGGTGGCCGGGTCCGACGGCACCGGCGTCGGGTTCGGCTGGGTCGGCGTGGGGGTGGGCGTCGTCGGCGCGGTGGGGACCGGCGCCCCACCGGGCATCGACAGCGCCGGATCGCCCACGTCGGAGGGCCGCAGGGTGGGCCCGTCTTCCGGGGTCCCCGTGCGCGTACCCAACGGTATGCTGATGACCTGGCCCACGAAGATGGTGTTGGGGTTGCTGATCCCGTTGGATGAGGCCAGCGTTGCCGCCGACGTGCCGAAGCGCCGCGCGATCGAGTTGAGCGTGTCGCCCGAGACCACCGTGTAGTTGATGGCCACGGTCCCGGCCTGGGTGTCGAACCGCGGGGCGCCGCCGTCGGGCACCGCCGGCACGATCAGGATCGACCCTGCCCGGATCTGGCCCGCGTTGACGAGCGCGTTGCGCGTCGTCAGCTCGGCCGCCGTGGTCCCGAAGCGCTTGGCGATGCTGTAGAGCGTGTCGCCCGGACGCACCGTGTAGAGGCTCGTGGCCGTGGTGGACCCGGCCTGGTCGGCCGTGGTCTGGGCGCCGGCATCCACGCCGACGCCATAGGAAGCGGCCGCGGCCAGCACGGCCGCGCCCGTCGCCAGGGAACGCAAAGACGACCTCCGCCCAACTCGGTCGCATCGAAGAACCGCCGACCAGCGAGGCGTTGAGACCCGCCGCCTGCCTCTGCTCGGCCATAGGGAGGGTAAGCGCACCACCGAGGAACGACAACCTCGACGAGCGCCTTGAGCGCAGCGGCGCGAGATCGCCCGGACGCGGTAGGTCTACCGACCCGGGCGGGCGCGGAGGACCGGGCTCAGGTGAGGGCGCGGCGGCGCTCGTCGGCGCGGCGCTCAGCGTCGATGCGCTCGAGCTCGGCCTCGTCGTTGTGATCGACGAAGCACATCATCTCGGCGATCGCGTGGTGCCCGGCCTCCTGTGCGATCAGCCGGTGCATCTGCTGGGCGACGGCGCGGTAGCTGGGGTGGCCCTGCGGCACCGAGCGCAGCTCGAGCACATGCATCGCCGACCGAGCGTTCAGCTGCATGACGAAGCGCAGTCGGTAGGCCAGCGACACGGCGTAGCCCGCCTGCCGTGGGAACGGCTCCGCCAGCGTGTCGTGCAGGTCGGCCGAGCGCTCCATCGCGGCGTCGAAGGTGGAGGCGAGCCCGGCCTCGTCCAACGAAGCGGGCCGGACGTAGCCGTGGCGCGGTGTGAGCGGCTGCCATTCGACGGTGAGCAGGCGGTGGCGCTGCAGATCCCGGAAGGCGCCGTAGTCGGCGAGGATGTCGAAGCGATAGTCGGTCGCCTCGAGGGCGCGACCGGGCCGGTGACGTCGATTTGACCGTACCCCACAGTATGCCCGCACGAGCTCGACCCGCTCGGTGGCGCTCAGCTGCTCGACCCGGCGGCGGATCTCGTCCTCGGAACGATCGACAGAGGGGTAGAGCATGGCGGCGAGCACCTTCGTCTCCCCGTCCGGGTCGAAGTCCACCAGCCGCACCGTCGGCTCGTCGGTGGCCGCGCCCTCCCCCGTGACCGGGAACAGCCGCTCGGCGAGCTCCTCGGTCGCGGCGCGGGTGGAGGCGAGGTACTCAGCCCACACCCCGCCCCGCTCGGGCAGGTCGAGGCGACGCAGGAAGCTGGGGATCACCTTGCGCAGCTCGGTCATCATCAGCTCGGCGTAGCCCTGGGCCTCCGGCAACGGGTTCGCCCGCAGCCGCAGCACCAGCGCTTCGTAGGCCTGGCCGCTGCCGTACACGCCCACGTTCGACAGCGAACCGGCGGGCAGCACGCCTCGCACTGCGTCGAGCGCCTTGGCCCTGATCGCGCTGCGGTGGACGAAGTCGGAGTCCTGCGGCGCCTTGGGGATCTGGCGGCGGAAGTGCTCCTGCATCGCACCGAGCAGCTCGGCGTACACCTCGAAGAGGCGGTCCATGTCCGCCACGTAGCGCGTGCCGAGATCCGAGCCCACCAACGCCTCGTCACGGTGGTAGCGGAAGCGGCCGCCGAGGCGGTCGTCGTAGGCGATGTAGCGAGTGGATTGCTCCAGATACGACATCAACCTGCCCCACTCGAGCAGCTTGGTCAGCAGGTTCGACGCCTGCTCACAGGCCAGGTGCACACCCCCGAGCTGGGCAACGGAATCGTCGCCGTACTCGAGGAAGACCCGGTCGTAGAGCTCTTCGGCCCGCTTCACCCCGATGGTGGCGTCGATGGTGTCGTCACCGGAGATGTCGAGCTCGCCGACGAACTCGTCCAGGAACAACCGGCGCAGGCTCTTCGGCGAGCGCGAGTACCGGGCGAAGAGCGCCCCCTTCACCACCTCGGGCAGGTTCACCAGCGCGAACACCGGTCCGTCGAGGTTCGTGAAGTAGCGACGGAGGATGTCCCGCTCCGAGGCGGAGAACTCCTCGGCGACGTAGAAACTCACGGCCGCACGTTAGAGGGTGCCGCACGCATCGAAGCGGATGGGCCGCCGCCGGACCGGTGGCTCACACCACGACGAGCACCGCGTCGGCTTCCACGGTCAGCTCGACCCGGAGGACCCGTCCCACGGCGACGCCGTCGAGCCACGTCGGCGTGGCGACCGGGAGCTCGAAGCGCACCGTGCCGGACCGCTCGGTACGCAGCCGGGGGTGCGGCAGGTGGTTCCCCGTGCGCGCCCGCCGCCGCGCCTCCAGCCGCTGCTGCCAGGGCAGCGAGCCACGCGTCAGGTCGACCAGGCCGTCGTTGGGGTGCGCCCGCGGGCCCAGCTTCCACCGCCCCAGCCATTCGGCGTTCATGGCCACCGCCGCCTCCCCCGACCAGCACCGCCGGTGGGCCACCAGGTGGGCGACGAACCAGTGCTCGCGCCCGTCGAGCACGGCGCGCACCACATCGATCGGGGCGCGCACCGCCTCGTCGCCGTGGAGCCGATCGGCGCGGCCGGGCCCGCCGAGGGTCCGGCACAGGTCGCCGCCGAGCAGACCCACCTCCCCCGGTTCGACCCCCGACCGGCGGGCCCGCTCGACGTGGGCGCGCAGGGCCGCGTCGTCAGCGAGGACGGGTGCTCCAGCGGCCAGCGGTCCGTTGGTCGCCCAGTCCTGGCCCCGTCGTATGGTCACCGCGGGATCACCGCGAGGTCGCCGCGGTCACGTCGGCCCGGCGAGCGCGTCGTCGACCCCGGAGGACGCGGCCACAACCCCACGGAACAACGCCTCGGCGGCCTGACGGGCGGCGGCCGCGGTGGCCGGATCGGGCGCGATCTCGCCGAGCTGGCGCAGCAGATCCACCAGTTGCTTCACGTTGCGCACGAAGTCGCCGCCGGACAGCTCCTCGTCGTCGAGCACTGCATCCAGCTCCCCACCCGAGGCCCAGGCGTGGGCCAGCGCGGCGAACCCCGCGTCGGGCAGGCGGGTCGGCACCAGCTGCGCGGCCTCCTCGTCGCCGCGCAACCGTTCGGCCAGCCGCACGATGGCCCGGTGGCGCTCCCGGGCCACCGCGGAGGGCAGCCAGGCCGAGGGCGGGACCGTGCGGGAGCGGTGCTCGTAGGTGAAGCAGGACACCAGCGCGGCCACCGTCGGCGGGTCGAGCCCGTCGAGCAGGCCCTTGGCCAGGCTCTCCACGATCAGCAGATCGCACTCGTGGTAGCAGCGCGAGAGCGTCTGTCCGCGCTCGGTCAACGCCCAACCGTCCACGTAGCCCCAGCGGCGCAGCAGGTCCAGCAGGCGGGCGAAGCGCCGGGCGACGGTGTCCGCCGTGCCGTCGATGCGGCCGGCCAGCTCCCCCACCTCGGACTGCAGGCGGGACAGGCGGTGGGCCAGTCGCAACAGGGCGTCGCGGTCGGGGTGGCGGTGCAGCGGGTGGTCCTCCACCGCGGTGGCGGCGACGCGGGCCACCTCCGCCGCCGGGCCCGGGTCCACCACGCCGGCCGGCCCGGCGCCGGCCGGGCTGCGGGCACCGTTGCGACCCGGGCGCTTGGTCTGCACCCGGGCCCGACCGAGGCGGCGCACCACCTCCTGCTGGAAGCCGTGGTGGTGCGGGCGATACGGGTGGGGCAGCTCGATCGACCCGAGCCGGGCGGGCGGGTCGAGGAAGTCGGTGGGCTGCAGGGTGAGCACCCGCCGTCGGGGTGAGATGACCCGCACCAGCGTGCTGGTGCGGCGCTGGGCGACCGACAGCACCACGACCGGGTCCCCGCCGTGCTGGATGATGGTGCCCGGCAGGAGCCGGGCCACCGCCGCTTCGACGGCGCGTTGCGCGGCCACGTCGGGGGTGGCCGCCTCCCGGGCGGCGCGGCGCAGCACCAGGTACTCGGCCAGCTCGTCGGGATCGACCTCGGCACCGGCCCGAAGCCGCTCGAGGTCCGCCCGGCGTTCGGCCAGGCGCCGCTCGAGCTGCACCACCGTGCGGTCCGCCTGGTACTGGGCGAAGCTGCGGTTGAGCAGCCGGTAGGCGTCGTCCTCGTCGTAGCGACGCACCAGGTTGGCCGCCATGTTGTAGGTGGGCCGGAACGCCGAGCGCAGGAAGAAGCTCCGGCTGGCCGCCAGCGACGCCACGTCCTCGAAGCTGACGAAGGGCGACCACAGCACGACGGCCCGGCCGACGTCGTCGATGCCGCGGCGGCCGGCCCGCCCGGTGAGCTGGGTGTACTCGCCGGCGGTGAGGGACTCGTGGCGCTCGCCGGTGAATTTGGTGAGCTTCTCTATGACCACCGTACGGGCCGGCATGTTGATGCCCAACGCCAGGGTCTCGGTGGCGAAGACCGCCTTGACGAGGCCCTGCACGAAGCAGCGCTCGACCGCCTCCTTGAACGGCGGCACCATCCCGGCGTGGTGGGAGGCGATGCCGGCCTCGAGCGCGGCGGCGAAGCGGTCGTAGCCGAGCACCGACAGATCGGCGGCGGAGAGCCCCTCGACGTGCTCCTCGACGATGGCGCGGATGCGCAGCCGTTCGTCGCTGGTGGTGAGGCGCAGCCCGGCCTGCAGGCACGTCGTCGCCGCCTCGTCGCAGCCGTTGCGGCTGAACACGAAGTAGAGCACGGGCAGCAGGTCCCGCTCGGCCAGCTCCTCGACGACCTCCGCCCTCCGCGGTGTGGTGAACCGCGAGCGGGGCCGACCCCGGGGCCCGCGCGCGGGGGTGACGGTGGCGTCGAAGCGCGAACCCTCCGGGTTCGCTTGCCCCCCGATGAGCACCGGCACCAAGTGCAGCTGGTGGGAGTGTCGCTCGGCGGCGAGGTACAGGTGCTCGAGGCGGATCGGTCGTTGGGTCTCCACCACCACCTCGGTGGGACCGCGCACCAGGCTGATCCAGTCCGCCAGCTCCTCGGCGTTGGACACGGTGGCGGACAGGCAGACCAGGCGCACGTGCGCCGGGAGGTGGACGATGACCTCCTCCCACACCGGTCCGCGGTAGGCGTCCTGCAGGTAGTGCACCTCGTCGAGCACGACGTAGGCGAGGCTGTCCAGCGCGGCACCGGCGTAGATCATGTTGCGCAGCACCTCGGTGGTCATCACCACCACCGAGGCGTCGGGGTTGATGCTGTTGTCGCCCGTCAACAGGCCGACCGAGGCGGTGCCGTGCAGGCGGGCCAGATCCCCGTACTTCTGTTTGGACAACGCCTTGATGGGCGTCGTGTAGAAGACGCGACGCCCGGCCTGCAGGGCGCGTTCGACGGCTTCCTCGGCGATCACCGTCTTGCCCGAGCCGGTGGGCGCGGCCACCAGCACCGACGAGCCGGCGGCGAGCGCGGCGATCGCCTCGTGCTGGAAGCGGTCGAGGGCGAAGGGCCGGGGGGCGCTCACCCCGGGCCGATCTCCGGGCGGTCGCCGGTGCGGGCCCGCCGTCGCTGGCGGCGTTCGCGCACCCAACCGAACACGATCGATGCCTCGTAGAGCACGTACATCGGCACCGACAGCGCAACCAGGCTGAACAGGTCCCCGCCCGGGGTGATGAGGGCGGCGCCGACGACGATCACGACGATGGCGTGGCGGCGCCAGTGGAACAGCTGCCGGTACGACAGCAGCCCGATGAGCTGGAGGAACACCAGCAGGACGGGGAACTCGAAGCCGATGCCGAAGCCGACCGCGGTCTTGACCACGAACGACGTGTACTCGTTGACCGCGTAGAACTGGTCGACGTCGCCGCCGAGCGCGGCGAGGAAGTAGATCGCCTTGGGCAGGGTCAGCCAGGCGATGCCCACGCCGAGCAGGAACAGCACGAACGAGGAGATCACGAACGGGGCGGCCAGGCGCCGCTCCCGCTTGTACAGCCCCGGCGTGATGAACTGCCACAGCTGCCACAGCAGGAACGGCAGGGCGAGCGCGATGCCGCCGTAGGCGGACACCGTGAGCCGCGTCGAGAGGGCCTGGATCGGGCTGGTGGCCATCACCCGGCATTCGGCCTCGGCCGGGCAGCTGCTCTCCAGCAACGAGCGCAGCGTGTCCACGCCGTAGGGGTAGATGAACCACATCGCGAGGCCCCCGGCGGCGACGGCGAGGACGGAACGGATCAGCCGCGAACGGAGCTCCTTGAGGTGCTCCATCAGCGTCATGCTGTCGAGTTCCTCGGGTGAGGAGCCCTCCTCCATGGAGCGGGCGCCGACGCTCACCGCGCCGCCCCGGGGTCCTCATCCGGCGCGGCCGGGCCGACGCCCGGCGCGAAGGGCGGGGCGGCATCGCCGGGGTCGGCGGTGCGCGCGCCCGGCGGGGCCGGCGGGTCGACGCGGGCGCCATCGGCATCGGGGGCCGCAGCAGCAGGGGCCGCCGCGTCCGGGG
>JADLEF010000147.1 GCA_020846295.1 Acidimicrobiales bacterium | reverse complement strand
TGGCGCCGCACGGAGACCTGGGGAGCGGTGCGGTCAACACCCGTGGCGGCGCCAGGCGGGCGCCGCGAGCGCCAGCGAGCCGCCCGCACGTCGTCGACCGACAGGGAGCCGACCAACACGCATCACACCCCAACACCCCGCACCATCGTTCGCCCCGACGGCCCCAACACCCCGACCATCGTTCGCCCCGACGGGCCAGACCCCCGGCGCTGCCGCCGGACGGAGTTCGACGCGGCACCCCCGCAAAACATCGAACGGGGTCGGTCCCTCCGAAAAGGAACCGACCCCGTCTCGAGACCGCCCGGCGTGTCAGCCGAGGACCATCAGCTGGCGCCTCGCTGGAGCAGCACGCTCGGGACCGTCTTGCCGAGGATGGCCAGATCGGTCAGCAGCGACCAGTTGTCGACGTAGTAGAGGTCGAGACGGCTGTACTCCTCGAAGGAGGTGCTCGAACGCCCGCTCACCTGCCACATACCGGTGATCCCGGGCTGCACCCGCAGGCGGTCCCGCAGGTCCTCGGACCACAGCGCGGCCTCTTCCGGCAGGGCCGGCCGGGGACCGACGAGGCTCATCTCGCCCCGCAGCACGTTCCACAGCTGCGGCAGCTCGTCGACCGAGGTCTTGCGCAGCAGGCGGCCCATGCGGGTGACGCGGGGATCGTTCTTGATCTTGAAGAGGGGCCCGTCCGCCTCGTTCTGTGCTGCCAGTTCGTGGCGCAGCTGATGGGCGTTGGGACCAATCGTGAGGAACTTGAGGACGTGGAACAGGCGACCGTTGCGGCCCACCCGCTGCTGGCGGTAGAAGACCGGGCCCCGGCTGTCGACCTTCACGGCGACGCAGACCAGCAGCAGCGGCAGCGCCAGGGTGACCAGCCCGATGAAGGCGGCCAGCGTGTCGAACCCGCGCTTGGCGAGCATCCGCCAACCGGACTGGTGGAACGGCTGGAGGTACATGACCGGGAAGCGGCCCAGGGGGCGGATGGAGAGGCGCTCGACGGCGATGTCGGGAAGGGTGGGGGAGAGCTCGACGTTGACGCCGGCGTTGAGCAGGCGGCGCACCAGGCTCGAGGTGTGGGCGACGTCCACTGCCGAGGCGGCGATCATGACGCTGCGCACGTTGTGACGGGTGAGGGCGTCAACCGCGTCGTCGATGCGACCGAGCACCTCACCGGGGCGGGCGAAGCGACGACCGGCCTCGACGGTGATGAACCCGGCGAACTCGTAGCCGAGCTCGGGCGAGGCATCGAACATGCGGCGCAGTTCGTCACCCTCGGCGTTGTCGCCCACGATGGCGACGGCGCGGAGGCGGTGGCCCCGACGGCGCAGGAAGGCGAAGGTCTGGCGGACGACTTCGCGCTCGACGAGGAGCAGTGCGATACCGCAGACGAAGGCGAGGCCGACGAAGTCCCGCTGGATGTCGATCCGACGCCACAGGTCGGAGATGACGAGCAGCGATGCCGAGCCGATGGCCCCTGCGGAGATGAGGCGGCGCAGCTCCTCCGAGCGGCGGGCCACGCTGCGGGCCTGGTACGCCTTGACCTGGGCGAGGGCGAAGATCCACACGGGCAGCGCCAGCAGCGCCAGCTGCAGGGTGACCCGCTCCTGCTCGGCGGTGGCTCGCACCCCGATGGCTCGCGAGGCCGCCATGGCGAGGGCCATGGCGAGGGCCAGGGTGGTCAGGTCGGCCGCCACCACGGCGAGCTTGGACACCCAGGGTGACACCGGTGCGCGGTTGGATCGCACTGCGTGCGGCTGCACGGTGTGCACCGTCTTGGGCGCCGGCGCCGTCAGCGTCTGGTACCTGGTGGTGCCGGGTTGCAGCCTCGGACGGGACACCTGCTCCGCCTTCGGTTCCCGGGATCGAATTGTTTCCATAGGGTGCGCCGCTCTCACCGATCCGCTCGTCGCCTCTGGGTTCAGCTCTGCGTGCCCGGCACTCGCCCACAACGTGGTGTTGTGGCGAGTTCGATCGCTGGTGTCCGCTCCACCGCCGATCGCCCGACCCGCCGACCCGACTCCATAGGTGTCTGGTTCGATGTCGACCATAGGCGGAGATTGGGGATGGTCAAGCGGGGAGCAGATGGCGATTTGGTGACAGCATCGGGCTCGCCTGGATCGGTGAGTCGACCGCATCAGGAACGGGCACCCGCAAACCGCGAGATGTGGTCGACCAACCACTGAGACCGCAGAATCCTGGAAGGCCAAGCACGTTCGGTGCATAGCCTCGCGGTCGAGCTGTCGCTGGATGCTCCCGCTCCGTCGGCACGAAAACGATGATCCTCGATCGACGTTCGGTCGCCACCGAACCGTGGCTGACCTGCGCTGTTCTGCGCGGCCGTGGGCGTTTCGCCCTGGGGGCAGGGCGGGTCTCCGCGCTGACGGTGGGCCGATCCGCATGGTCCGGCGCACCGTTCCTCGGTCGCCGCCGACGACGCAGCGTGGTGAAGCTTCGATCCGGTCCCATCGTCCTGTGGAGCCGCACCCGATCATCGGATCGGGGGACGGCCCTGCCCCCTGCCCGGTGCAATCGCCGGGTCGATCGTCCTAGCTCGACGCGGTGAGGTCCAGGGTGCGGTCAGGCGTCGTTCGGCGCCGGATCGCTCGTCGTCGGATCCACGTTCCCGATCTCGTCGGCCGTGGCGTCGGCGCCGCCCGCGGGCACCGGCGCCCGCTCGACGCCGGCGGCGCCGAACAACGAATCCCGGCGATCCGGTCCGCCGCTCGGCGTCCCCTGCTGGCCCGGCCAGCTCGCTGCCGGCGAGAACCGCGTCAGCGGCTTGTCGCCGGCGGTGGCGCCACGCCGGCCGGGGTGCACGGGAGGCGAGTCGTCGAGCGGGTCGCTGCCGTCGCGGAGATCGATCACGTCGTCGCGCCGCTCGCCGCCGGGCTCCGCGGTGGCCTCGCGCGCCGCCTTCGGTCGGTGGCCGCCGTCGATCGTGCGAGGCTCGGGCGGCAGGGCGCGGCTCGGCGGTTGTGTCGCGCCGGCCGTCGGCGTCGAGCGGACGGGGCCTCGGGCCGGAGCGCTGCGCCGCCGTGCCGCCGATCGGGGCGCCGGCTGCATCGGCAGCCGGCCGTCGGGACCGTGTGCCACCGAGGGGCTCGGCGCGCCGGCCGGCGGCCTCGGTGGGACAGGGTCGCGAGCCGGTCCCGGTGTGGGGGGAGGCGCGGCCGGGCTGCTGGTCAACCCTGACTTGGCTCCCGCCGGAGGGTCGACAGCCGCGGCGTCCGAAGCCGGGGCGGCGGACGCCACCGGCGGCGCGACGGCCCGCGCTGCGGCAAGGGCCGCCCGATGCTGCTTCTTGCGTCGCTTTGACCACTGGTGGCGCGTCATCGCCGCCACCAGCGCCGTGCTCACCCACAGCACGCCCGCTGCCACGCCGAGCTGCGTCGTCCGCTCCTCACTGAGCACCTTCGCGGTGGGAGCGGTGCGCATCGCACCCGTGACGACCGTGCGGTCCTCGCCGACGCCCATGGCCAACTGCACCGATGTGAGCGAGGCGCGGGCGTCCCCGACGAGTCGCTCGACGGTGGCCGCCGCCACCGTCTCGTCAGGATGGTCAGCGCTGATCACCAGGCTGTCGCCTGCCTCGTCCAGCCCGATGCGGGCGTCATCGGAGAGCCCGATCGAGCGGTAGGTGGTCAGTTGCTCCGGGGTCCGCAGCCGTTGGCCGACCACGCCGGCGAGCGCTTCGATGTCGAACGGGTTCGGCGTCGACGCCACGCGGGTGCTCCGGTCGGGGGTGAGCAGCTCGACCTCGGCGGTCACCCGGTATTCGTCCCGCAGTCGATCGCCGAACAGCGCGAAGGCTCCCAGTGCGGCGGCCGTGACGACCGGCCAGTACCAACGCCGTGCGAGCATCGCTCGGACGCGGGGGAGAGGCATCGCCTGGCTTCACCCTTTCCGGTCGTCGCCGATGTCCACGATGTCCGTCCCGCCGATCGGTGGCCTGCGAACCGCCACCCGCCTCGATCGAGCGTAGTCGCCCGCCTGTCGGTTCATGCCGCGCCCCGACAACAGGTGACCCGGCGTCGAATCGGCCCGAAGGGTCCCTAGCGTGGCCCCACATGGTCTTGTCGAACCGGCGCGCCTGGTATCGGATCGCGGCCGAGCGTCGGGGACCTGCCGCCGCCCTGGCGGCGGTGGAGGACGAGCTGGTGGCGACCGCCCGTGCCTCCTTCGGTGGCCGGGCCGACGCCGCGGTGGCGGTGATCCTCAGCGGCACGGCGGGTCCGGACCGGACCCGGGCGCTGCGGTCGGTGCTGGCCCAGCGGTTCGACGACTACGTCGTCCTGGCGGTCGATGCCGAACACGAGGTCTGCGCGACGATGCTGCGCGACGGGGCGCACCACGAGGACCGGGTCCGGCACATCGTCGCCCCGGCAGTGCCGGGTGTGCCCGCCCTGCGCCGCAACGTCGCGCTGCGCAGCTCCGCCAGCCGATGGGTGGCGTTCCTCGACGAGGGGGCCGTCTGGACGCCCGACCACCTGCAGCGAGCCGTCGACGCCCTGCTCTCCGGCAGCGAGGTCGTCGTCACCCGCGTCGCGCTCGGCTCGACCGACGGGGTACCGGTGCAGCTGCATCGACCGCTGGTGCGCTCCGCCGCGCTGCGGCGCGGTGAGCTGCCCGATCTCAGCGCGGTGGTGGTCCGCCGGACCGCGGGCCTGCGCTTCGACCTGACCGACGTCCCGGCGCGCGCCGCCGACGCCGAGCGCCGCGTCTGCCGGCGCCTGGCGAGCCGGCTCCACGTCGCGCACATCGACGCGGTGACCGTCTGCCGGCGCGCGGCCGACGATCGCTCGGCGGGCTGAGCAGCGCGCTGGTGCTGTCCGGGAAGCGGCGCGCCACGGCACGGATGGACTAGCGTGCCCCCCCGTTACGGGCCGGGGCTCGCCGCGACACTGATTTGCGTGTGTCCGGGACCTCCCCGTAGATTGCGAATCAATTCACAAGCTTGCCGGGCGATGTGGCGCGGCCAACAGGAAGTCCAGTGGACAACTCGCAGCGACGCGAATTCTCCAGAGATCTGAACCGAAGCAGCGGTGGCTTCGAGCTGGCGTTCGTTGCGGCGATCTTCGGCGGAATCGGCCTCTTGCTCGATCGATGGATCGGCACGACGCCGGTGATCGCGCTCATCATGTTTTTCCTGGGCATCATCGGCACCGTGCTGAAGCTGTGGATCGGCTACGACCAGCAGATGCGCAAACTCGAGGGAGAGGGTCCATGGGCTCAGCGTTCGTGACCCGGCTCGAGGGGCCGGCACCGGAAGCACAGGTGGCGAGGGACATGATCCGCCGCGCCCTGCCCGCCGCTCCCGTACTGGTCGGCATCTGCGCCGCCATGTGGTCGTTGGAGGGGGCGATCTCCTCGGCGTACGCCATCGCCATCGTCCTGGCCAACTTCGCCCTGTCAGCGGCGATGCTCGCCTACACCGCACGCGTCTCGCTGGCGCTGCTGATGGGCGCCGCGCTGTTCGGCTTCCTGCTGCGGCTCGGCCTCATCTTCCTCGCTGTGCTCCTCGTGAAGGACGCCAGCTGGATGCACCTGGGCGCGTTGGGGGCGACCCTCGTGGTCACCCACCTCGGCCTGCTGTTCTGGGAGTTGCGTTATGTTTCGCTCTCCCTGGCCCACCCCGGGCTCAAGCCGAGCCCCAAGCGCAACCGTTCGTTCCAACCCGCACCGAAGGAGAGCGTGGCACCGTGATCATCGGCGCACTCGAATTCCCGCCCATCGAAAACGTCGTCGAATGGCCTGCATGGTTCGGAGACGGCACGCCCTTCGCGTTCAACAAGATCGCGTTCATCAACCTCCTCGCCGCGCTCATCACCATCGGGATCTTCATGGTGGCGGGCTCCAAGAAGGCCGTGGTGCCCCGGGGTGTGCAGAACCTGGCGGAGACCTCGGTCGACTTCATCCGCAACGAGGTGATCGCGCCGGGCATCGGTCACGGCGGCGAGCGCTACCTCCCGATGCTGCTGTCGATGTTCTTCTTCCTGTTCTTCTCGAACATCACCGGCATCATCCCGCTGTTCAACATGCCCGCCACCGCCCGCATGGCGACACCCCTGGTGCTCGCGCTGTTGGCGTGGATCTGGTTCATCGGCGTCGGGTTGAAGCACCACGGCTTCAGCTACATCACCGGGGCGCTGTTCCCGCCGGGTGTGCCCAAGGCCCTGTACCTGCTCGTCACGCCGATCGAGTTCGTGTCCACCTTCCTGGTGCGCCCCTTCTCGCTCGCAGTACGACTCTTCGCCAACATGCTCGCCGGTCACATCCTGCTCGTGACCTTCAGCGTCCTCTGCATCACCCTGTGGGGCCTGCAGCCGCTGGTGGCCGCCCTGCCGCTGTCGCTGTTCATGCTGATCGCACTCACCGGCTTCGAGGTGCTCGTCGCCTTCCTGCAGGCGTACATCTTCACGATCCTCACCGCCGTGTACATCGGTGGTGCGCTGCACCCCGAGCACTGATCCACCCCGTTCGCATCCAAGCAACCGATGTCGTCTCCGGTGCCTCCGGAGCCGCACCCACCAGACACAGGAGACCTGAACCCCGATGAGCCTTCTCCACACCGCCGCTGAACTGGCCCAGGAGGCCGCGACCTACACGGCCGCCGAGGCCAAGGCGAACGCTGGCGCCAGCAGCGCCGGCTACGCCTACGGTCTCGCCGCCATCGGCCCGGGCATCGGCATCGGCTACCTCGTCGGCCAGGCCGTGACCGCCATGGCCCGCCAGCCGGAGAGCGCAGGCATGGTGCGCACCACCATGTTCCTCGGCATCGCGTTCACCGAAGCCCTCGCCCTCATCGGCTTCGTCGTGTTCATTCTGCTCAAGTTCGTCTGATCTTCGAGTTCCCCACACGACCGAACGATTGAGACGGAGGAAACGTGCTGGCTACCGCGCTGCTGTTAGCCGCTGAGACCCACAGCGAAGAGACCACCAAGACGGTCAACCCGATCCTGCCCACCGGGGCGGAGATCTTCTGGGCCGTCGTGACCTTCTTCCTGCTCTGGCTGTTGCTGCGATACGTGTTCCTTCCCCCCGTGATGCGGGTGATGGAGGAGCGCGAGGAACGACTGCGCGAAGCACGAGCGGCGGCCGAGGGCGCGACGTCCGGTGCCGACGACGCCGTCGCCGCCTACGACCGTCGCGTCAACGAGGCCCGGGCCGAGGCGAACGCCATCGTCACCGCCGCCCGCGACGAGGTGGAGGTCTACCGGGCCCAGAAGCTCGCCGAGGCCAACGCCGAGGTCGCTGCGATGCGAGAGCAGGCGGCGGCCGAGGTCGCTGCGGCCAAGGCGGCTGCGCTGCAGCAGCTTCGGGGCCAGGTCGCCGGTGTCGCGGTCAACGCGGCATCCCGGGTGGTGCAGAAGGATCTACCGCTGGACGCCCAGCTGCAGGTGATCGAGGACTACGTGAACCAGGCCAACGGAGGTGGTCCGCGATGATCGCCATCCTGATCGCGGCCGAAGGGCACGCGCCGAACGGCAAGATGCTGCCGCACGACCTCAACGAGCTGTGGTGGTCCATCGTCGCCATCGCCGTCGTGGGGTACCTGCTCGGCAAGTTCGCGCTGCCCGCCATCAAGAAGGGCCTCGCCGCCCGGTCCGCCAAGATCGAGACCGCCCTCGGGGCGGCCGACGCCGCCAAGGCTGAGGCGCTGGCCCAGGCCGAGCGGGTGCGGGCTTCCGTCGGCGACGCCGACGCCGATGCGGTGCAGGTCATCGCCGAGGCACGGCGCAGTGCCGAGCAACTCAAGGTCTCCTTGCGGGAGCGCGCCGACCAGGAAGCTGCGGATCTCCGGCAGCGCGCCCTGGCCGACATCGAATCCCAGAAGGCACAGGCCATCGCCGATCTCCAGGCAGAGGTCGCCTCCCTGGCCCGCGGTGCTGCCGAGGCCGTGGTCCGCCACAACCTCGACGACGCCACGCAGGCCACGCTGATCGACAACTACATCAACCAGGTAGGTGCGTGATGGCGGGCGCAGATCGCGTGCAACTGTTCGCCGACGCGTTGTTCACCATCGCTCAGGCATCTCCCGAGCCCGCCGAGGTCGAGGACGAACTGTTCCGACTCGCCCGCGTGTTCGAAGGCTCCGACGAGCTGCGGGCCAAGCTGACCGACGTCACCATCCCGGCGCCCCACCGCCAGCAGATCGTCGAAGAGCTGCTGGCCGGCAAGGCGACGCCCGTGACCACGGCCATCGTGTCGTTGCTCGTGTCGGCCGACCGGGCCGGCGATCTCCCCCGCATCGTGGACGCCATCGCCCGGCGCTCCGCCACCGCGTCGAGCCGGTCGCTGGCCGAGGTGCGCTCGGCGGTGCCGCTCACCCCCGAGCAGCAGGCCCGTCTCGCCGCCGCCCTCGAGAAGCAGCTCGGGTACCCGGTGCAGATCCGCGTGGTGCTCGATCCCTCCGTCGTCGGCGGCATCATCACCCAGATCGGCGACACCGTCATCGATGGCAGCATCCGTACCCGTCTCGCCCAGCTGCGGGAAGCGTTCTAGGCCCGAGGAGCCCCAGTCATGGCTGAGCTGACGATCAACACCAACGACATTCTTTCCGCCATCACCCGTGGCCTCGAGGGGTACAACCCCACGCTCGAGCAGAACCAGGTGGGCAAGGTCCTCGAGGTCGGCGACGGCATCGCCCGGGTGAGTGGCCTGCCCAACGCCACGGTCAACGAGCTGCTCGAGTTCGAGGACGGCACCCTGGGTCTCGCCCTGAACCTCGACGAGGGATCGATCGGCGCCGTGGTGCTCGGCGAGGTCTCCCACATCGACGAGGGCCAGGGCGTCAAGTCCACCGGTCGAATCCTCGACGTGCCGGTCGGCGACGGCCTGCTCGGCCGGGTCGTCGACGCGCTCGGCGAGCCGATCGACGGCAAGGGCCCGCTGACCAACGTGACCCGCCGGCGCATGGAGATCCAGGCGCCCGGCATCACCGGTCGCAAGCCCGTGCACGAGCCGATGCAGACGGGCATCAAGGCCATCGACTCGCTCATCCCCGTTGGCCGAGGCCAGCGGGAGCTGATCATCGGCGACCGCAAGACGGGCAAGACCACGATCGCCATCGACACCATCATCAACCAGCGTGGCCTGGGCGTGAACTGCGTGTACGTGGCGATCGGCCAGAAGGCCTCGACGGTCGCCCAGACGGTGGCCACGCTCGAGGAGCACGGCGCCATGGAGTACACCGTCGTGGTGGTGGCGCCCGCCTCCGACCCGGCGCCGTTCAAGTACCTCGCGCCCTATGCCGGCTGTGCGATGGGCCAGCACTGGATGGACAACGGGGGCCACGCCCTCGCCGTGTACGACGACCTGTCCAAGCAGGCCGAGGCGTACCGCCAGGTATCGCTGCTGCTTCGCCGCCCGCCGGGCCGTGAGGCCTACCCCGGTGACGTGTTCTACCTCCACTCCCGACTGCTCGAACGGGCGGCCAAGCTCTCCGACGAGCGCGGCGCCGGTTCGCTCACCGCCCTGCCGGTCATCGAGACCAAGGCCGGCGACGTGTCGGCGTACATCCCGACCAACGTGATCTCGATCACCGACGGGCAGATCTACCTCCAGGACGACCTGTTCAAGTCGGGCATCCGCCCGGCGGTGGACGTCGGTATCTCGGTGTCCCGGGTAGGTTCGGCTGCGCAGGTCAAGGCGATGAAGACCGCCACCGGCACGCTGAAGTCCGACCTGCAGCAGTTCCGTGAGCTCCAGGCGTTCGCGGCCTTCGGTTCGGACCTCGATGCGGTGTCCAAGGCGCAGCTCGAGCGCGGCAACCGGCTGACCGAGCTGCTCAAGCAGGGTCTCAACAGCCCGCTGCCCGTGCAGGAGCAGGTCGTCGTGATCTACGCCGGAACCCGCGGTTACCTCGACAACATCCCCGTGGCCGACGTGCGCCGCTTCGAGAGCGAGCTGCTCGACTGGGTCCGGTCCCGTCACAGCGACATCCTCGACGGCATCCGGAGCAAGGGCGACATCCCCGACCTCGGTGCGTTCGAGGGTGCGATCAAGTCCTTCGCCGACCAGTTCCGCACCAGCGACGGGTCCGGCGGCGAGCCGAGCCCGCAGGCACAGGGCGCGGCGTCGACCCGCATCGTGGATACCGACCACACCCTCCCCGAAGAGGACATCGAGCGGGACGAGGACGAGTGAGCGGAGCGACTCCCACCATCGCTCGCGTTGGCGTAGCAGGCCAGAGGAAGGGCTGACGGTATGCCGGGTGCGCAGGAACGCATCCTTCGTCGTCGCATCAACAGCGTGAAGGCGACGAAGAAGATCACGCGGGCCATGGAGCTCATCGCGGCGTCCCGGGTGGTGCGCGCCCAGCAGCGGGCGAACGCTGCCCGGCCCTACGCCCGACAGATCACCAAGGTGATCGAGGATCTCGCCGCCGGCGGCGCCAGCGTCGACCACCCGCTGCTGCGGGAGGCCGAGTCGGTGCAGCGCGTCGCCTACGTGGTGCTGAGCTCCGATCGCGGCCTCGCCGGTGCCTACAACTCGTCGGTCATCCGGGCCGCCGAGCGCGAGCTGCAGGCAAACCAGCTCGAGGGCATCGACTACGAGCTGATCACCATCGGCCGCAAGGCCGAGGGGTACTTCAAGTTCCGGAACTACCGCATCGCCGCCGCCTACGACGGCATCAGCGACAAGCCGACCTATGAAGACGCCCGGGTGATCGCCGAGCAGATCACCGCCATGTTCGAGCGCGGCGAGGTCCACAAGGTGATCCTCGCCTACACGGAGTTCATCTCGCTGGCCTCGCAGAAGGTGGCGGTGCGCACCTTCCTGCCGCTCGCGCCGGAGGGCACCATCTCCGAGGCCGGTTCCGCCGGTGCGCTGGCGGCCTACGAGTTCGAGCCCAGCCCGGAGGCGGTGCTGACCGATCTGTTGCCCCGCTACGTCGAGGCCCGTCTGTTCGCCGCCCTGCTCGACGCCGCGGCCTCTGAGCACGCCAACCGTCAGCGGGCGATGAAGTCGGCCACCGACAACGCGGACGACATGATCATCAAGCTCAGCCGGCAGCTGAACCGGGCCCGTCAGGACGCCATCACCACCGAGATCATGGAGATCGTGGCCGGCGCCGAGGGCCTCAAGGAAGACCAGGGCGACGAGGAGGATCTGCTGCTCGACCGGCTCGAGCCCATCCACCTCTTCCCCCGCCACGAAGAAGATCAACGCCATTCCCCTCCCGGGCACGTGTAGAGGAGACCCAACCGACATGACCACTGCCACCCTCAAGGACGGCCGGATCGTCGCCATCGCCGGTCCGGTGGTCGACGTGGAGTTCCCGCCCGACGCACTGCCCGAGATCAACACCGCGCTCGAGTTCGACATCGTCGTGCAGGGCGAGACCACCGTCGTGCGGGCGGAGGTCGCCCAGCAGATCGGCGACGCCCGCGTGCGCGCCATCGCCCTCAAGCCGACCGACGGCCTCAGCCGCGGGACCAAGGTGCGCAATCTCGGCGTGGGTCTCTCCATGCCGGTGGGCGACGGTGTGCTCGGTCACGTGTTCAACGTGATCGGCGAGCCGCTCGACGTGTCGCTCGACTCGATCAAGGACAAGCTCGACGGTTCCTGGGAGATCCACCGCCCGGCCCCGAACTTCGACACCCTCGAGCCGAAGAAGCTCATGTTCGAGACCGGTATCAAGGTCATCGACCTCCTCACCCCCTACCTCCAGGGTGGCAAGATCGGCCTGTTCGGCGGTGCCGGCGTCGGCAAGACGGTGCTCATCACCGAGATGATCCGCCGTGTCGCCCAGAACCACGGTGGTGTGTCGGTCTTCGCCGGCGTGGGGGAGCGGACCCGTGAGGGCACCGACCTCTTCCTCGAGATGGGCGAGTCCGGCGTGTTGGAGAAGGCCTCGCTGATCTTCGGTCAGATGGATGAGCCCCCCGGCGTGCGCCTGCGGGTCGCCCTGGCTGCGCTCACCGTCGCCGAGTACTTCCGTGACGCCCGCGGCATGGACGTGCTGCTGTTCATCGACAACATCTTCCGCTTCGTCCAGGCCGGTTCCGAGGTGTCCACCCTGCTCGGGCGCATGCCCTCCGCCGTGGGGTACCAGCCCACCCTGGCCGACGAGATGGGCGAGCTGCAGGAGCGCATCACCACCACCCGGGGCCGTTCGATCACCTCGCTTCAGGCGGTGTACGTCCCCGCGGACGACTACACCGACCCGGCGCCGTTCACCTCGTTCACCCACTTCGACGGCACCACCGAGTTGTCTCGCGACATCGCCTCGCTGGGCATCTACCCGGCGGTCGATCCGCTGGCGTCGACCTCGTCGATCCTCGCTCCCGAGGTCGTGGGCGACCGGCACTACCGGGTCGCCCGCCGCGTGCAGGAGATCCTCCAGCGCTACAAGGAGCTGCAGGACATCATCGCCATCCTCGGCCTCGATGAGCTCTCCGAAGAGGATCGCATCACCGTGTCCCGGGCCCGCAAGGTGCAGCGCTTCCTCTCCCAGCCCATGTACGTGGCCGAGGTGTTCACCGGTCTGCCCGGTGTGACCACGCCGGTCGAGGAGACCGTCGAGTCGTTCGAGATGCTGGTCAACGGCGACCTCGACGATCTGCCCGAGCAGGCGTTCCTCAACGTCGGCGGCGCCCAGGCCGCCCGTGACAAGGCCGAGCAGCTGCGCAGGAGCGCCAACTGATGACGCTCCAGGTCGAGCTGGTCTCGCCCGAGGGGATCCTCTACGAGGGCGAAGCCCAGATGGTCATCTGTCGTACGGTCGAGGGGGGCGACATCGCCTTTCTGACCGGTCACGTTCCCTTCGTCGGTTCGCTGGCCGTCGGTCTGGTGAAGATCATCGAGGCCAATGACCAGACGAACCTGCTGGCGGTGCACCGGGGATTCGTATCGGTCGCCAACGACCGGGTGACGATCCTCTCGGATGTCGCCGAGCTCGCCGGCAGCATCGACGTCGCTCGGGCCGAGGCGGCGAAGGCACGCGCCGAGGAAGCGCTGCAGGCGAGCAGCGAGGACGACGATGCCCGCGCCGCGCTCCGCCGGGCCGACGTGCGCCTGCTGGCGGCGCGTAGCTGATCCGGCCCACCGCTCGGCCCACGGGTCGACCGGACGAAAACGCGAACGAGGGGCCGGTGCACACCGGCCCCTCGTTGCGCGTTCTGGCTCAGCCGACCCGGGTGAGCTGCTTCTCGGAGCTGCGCAACGGGCTGTGCCGACGACCGAGGAGCGACTCGTAGTACTCCTCCGTCTTGTCCGTCACCCGCTCCCACGAGAACTCGTCGACGACCCGGTTGTGCAGCAGCTGGGCTGCGTCGCGCTCACCGGGAAGGTCGTCGACCATCAGCTGGAGCTGCTTGGCCATGTCATCGAGGTCGCCCGCCTTGAAGACGCGCTGGCCCGGATCGGAGCTGCCCACCACCTCGAGGTGGGGCGGGATGTCGCTCACCGTCACCGGCAGCCCGTACGAGATCGCTTCGAGCAACGCCAGCGGGAGGCCCTCGAGCAGCGACGGCATGACGTAGCCGGCGGCGCTGCGGAAGAGGCGGTCCTGGCCCGGGCCGTACACCGGCCCGGTCAGCACGATGCGCTCGTCCTGGGCGGCGAGGCGGTGCAGCCGGTCGACGAAGTCATCGGTGTGGCTGGAACCGCCCACGATGGCCAGACGGACGTCGGTGTCGACCTTGCTCCAGGCCCGAAGCAGCTGATCGATCGCCTTCTCGGGCACCAGCCGCCCGATGTTGACCAGGTAACGACCGGGCTCGAGCCCGAAGCGGATGAGGGGGTCGTCCTCGGGGCTGATCGCCTGCTCGGGGACCACCGCCACCCCGTTCGGGATGTACACGGTCTCCTTGCCGAACTGGTCACGGAACTCGCGTTGGAGCTGCTGCGAGACCGCGATGCCGCCGTGGGGGACGTTTGCCGACATCCATGCGGCCGTGGACAGCACCAGCTGTGCCGGGCGACTCCACTTGGCCCGCTGGTCGTCACGGCCCTGGATGGTCACCACCAGCCGGCTGCTCGGCCGCAGCCGTGCGATCGGCGAGGCCAGACACGGGCCCAGGGCGTGGTAGTGGACGATGTCGTAGTGCTTGAGCAGCGTCGAGACGGTGCCGCCGATCGACTGCGTCATGTTCAGCATGTGCTTGCCTCCGAAGGCCGGCACGTACTTGAGCTCGATCCCGCGGTGTTCAGCGGGCTGCGGACGTCCGTCTTCCCGCCTGTTGAAGGCGGTGACGTGATGTCCACGCTGCACCAGCCGAGCGGAGAGCTCTTCGACGGCCTTCTCGACACCGCCGTAGCGGGCGGGCAGACCCTTCTGACCGATCATTGCAATGCGCACGGTTGAACCGCCTTGTGTGTTGCCGGAGGGACGCCGACGGGCGCAGTGCCGGATCGTCCCCGCGACGGCTGTGGCCGCCGCTCCGCTCTTTGCTCGCCACCTGGGGCCCGACCGCAGTCGGGCCCCAGGTGCCTGTCCTTCTTCGAGAGGTTTCGCTGCGACGGCTCAGCTGCCGGGCAGGCGGCGCCGGTTGCCGGCGGCCTTGCGGTCGCGGTCCCGCCCGGCCGATGCCTTGTCAGCGTCGCTCTTGTCGGCCTTGTCGCTCTTGTCCTCGACCCCGCTGCTCGCCGACTTGGTCGCCGTGGACGAGCTCTCCGTGTTGCGCGAGAACATGGACGACCCGCTGTCGGAGCGCCCGGCGGACCCGCCGTTCTTGCTCCCGCCGGCCGGGGTGCTGCCGATGACGGTCGCCGCGTTCGCACCGCTCGAGGAGGTGCTGCTGCGCAGGTCGATCTCCTTGTCGGCGACGGCCTTGACCGGCTCGGCGGCCTTGACCGGCTCGGTGGCCTTGACCGGCTCGGCTGCCGTCCGGGCCGGGGTCGAGCCGCTCGCCGGCTTGGCGGTCGTCTCGGCCACCCTGGGGGCCGGCGTCGGGTCGGAGGCCTTGACCGGGGTCTGCGTGGTGGCCGAACGGGCCGCCGCAGGCTTGTCCTGCGCCCCGGTGGAGGGCGGTGCCGCCGCCGGGCGAGGCGACGAAGCCGCCGCCGGCATCGACGGTGACGTCGTGGCGGCCGGCTTCGGGGCGGCTGCTGTGGGCTTGGCCGGCGCAGGCTTGGCTGCGGCCAGCGGTGCTGCAGCAGCGACGGGCTGCGCCTCGGCCACGGGCTGCCTCGGCGGTTCGGACCCGCCGGCCGCGGCGGGCCTGGGCTGGGCGGGGGCCGTGGTCCGCGGCCGGCGGCGGTTGCCGTCGGCCACGAAGAAGAAGGCGATGCCGGCCACGAACGTGGCGACCAGGGCAGCGACGAACGCCTGCAGCATCGTCGCCAGCTTCGAGGTCTGCACGGTGTCACCCTGCGAGATGGCGACATCGGTGGTCGCCGAGGCCAGCACCTCCTCGGCGTTGGTGCGCTGCTGCTGCGCGTCCTTCAGCAGAGCGGTCGCGTCGGCCAGCTTGTCCTCGACCTCCTGGTACTCGTCGGCGAGGGACTGCAGCTGGGGCAGCTGCAGTCGCAACCTCGAGGCTTCGGCGTCCGCTTGGACGCGCGCCTCCGGCGTGAGCGACAGCGTCGGATCGCTGCGATCCAACGTCAGCTGGTTGAAGCGCGCCATCGTCTCGTTGTACGCCGTCACCGGGTTGACGAACTGGTTCTGGGTGAGCAGCGCGTCCCGTTCTTCCTTGGCGGTATCGACATCGGCCTGGCGCAGCGCCTCGACCGCGGTCGCCGCGTCGACCTGACGTTGGGCCAGGAAGCGCATGCCCTCGGTGGACACCGACTGGCTGATGTTCTCGGCCATGGTGGCGTCGCCCGCCTCGGCGATCACCTCGACCGAACCACCGTCGTTGCCGTTCCTGGTGGCCAGCACCGAGACGTCGTCGATCGATATCTCCAGCTTGTCCGCCACCGTCTGGCGGACCTGGGTGATCGTGACCGCTTTCTGGAAGTCGGACACGAGCGGCGACACGTCGAACGCCGAGGCGCCCTCCGGGAGGGCCTGGCTGACGAACACCGTGGTGTTCGCCTGGTAGGTCGCCGCCTGCCGACTCACGGCAGCTGCCGCAACTGCACCGGTCAACGCGCCGACGGTGCCGAGCGCGGTCAGCCGCTTCCCGTTCAGTCGCAGCAGTGTGAGGATCTCCATTGGGTTTTCCCGCCGTCCTTTCGGGTGGATCGCAGAGCCAGACAACGTGCTCGAGGGCACCTACGGCAAGCAGCCGATTTGCTCATGGTTGGGGAGTGGCCCTCGCGGTGACCTACAGCCTGGCCGGTACGCTGGCGAATCGGATGCGCTGACCGAAAGGTCGTCGCGATGCCGGGTCGAAGATCACCGTCACAGTGACATTTCGCGCGTTGAGTTCGCGCACAAAGTGGCGGGGCGGATGCAGGGAGCGAACATGCGAGTATTGGTAACCGGCCATGACGGCTACATCGGCAACGTGGCAGTGCCGCTGTTCAAGGCGGCCGGGCACCACGTCGTCGGCCTCGACAACATGTTGTTCGAAGGCTGCACCTTCGGCGACGAAGCCGACGGCGTGGACGAAGTCTTGCGCATCGACGTGCGTGATGTCACACCGGCGCACCTCGAGGGCATCGACGCGGTGGTCCACCTGGCCGCGATCTCCAACGATCCCCTCGGTGATCTCAACCCGAACTGCACCTACGACATCAACCATCTGGCAACGGTCAAGTTGGCCGAGGCGGCCAAAGCCGCCGGCGTGACCCGGTTCCTGTACTCCTCGTCCTGCTCGTTGTACGGCGCCCACGGCGACGAGTTCCTCACCGAATCGGCGTCGTTCAACCCGGTGACGCCGTACGGCGAGTCCAAGGTGCGCTCCGAGATCGACCTGGCCAAGCTGGCCGACGACCGGTTCTCTCCCACCTACCTGCGCAACTCGACCGCCTACGGCGTCTCGCCGCGGTTGCGGGGCGATCTCGTCGTGAACAACCTCACCGGCTTCGCCTTCACCACCGGCAAGGTCTTCCTCAAGTCCGACGGCACGTCGTGGCGGCCGTTGGTGCACATCGAGGACATCTCCCGGGCGTTCCTCGCCCTGATGGAGGCGCCTCGGGAGCTGGTGCACAACGAGCCGTTCAACGTGGGCAGTACGGCGGAGAACTACCGGATCCGTGACGTGGCCAACCTCGTCGGTGAGGTTGTGCCCGGTTCGGTGATCACCGTCTCCGACGAGGCGTTCAACGATCTGCGCAACTACCGCGTCAACTGCGACAAGTTGGCGGAGACCATCGGCTTCCGGACCAAATGGACGGTACCCGCCGGCATTCGCGAGCTCTACGAGGCATACAAGCAGATCGGCCTTACCCTGACTGATCTCGAAGGAAATCGCTACATGCGCATCAAGCGCGTGGCCGAGCACCTCGAGGCGGGGCGGCTGGACGCCGACCTCCGCTGGACCCGCGTCGACTGAAGGGATTCCCCATGAACTGCCGCGTCTGTGGAGCGGACGGCGTCAGGCCGTTCCTCGATCTGGGCAAGACGCCCCTGTCCGACGGCCTGGTCCGTCCGGAGAAGCTCGACGGTCCCGAGCCCCGCTTCGCGCTCGACGTGGCGTTCTGCCCGAGCTGCAAGATGGTGCAGATCCTCGAGGACGTCGCGCAGGAGCTCCTCTTCCCCGAGGACTACCCGTACTTCTCGTCCTTCTCCGACCACCTGCTCGCACACTCGCGTCGTCACGCCACCAACCTGGTGGAGACCCGTGGGCTCGGCGCGGCGAACTTCGTGGTCGAGCTCGCCTCGAACGACGGCTACCTGCTGCACAACTTCGTCGATGCCGGCGTTCCGGTGCTGGGCATCGACCCGGCGCCCGCGCAGGTGCAGGCGGCCAACGACAAGGGTGTGCGCAGCATCTGCCGCTTCTTCGGCATCGAGCTGGCCGAGGAGCTGCTCGCCGCCGGCGAGCCGCAGGCCGACGTGATCATCGCCAACAACGTCTGCGCCCACGTGCCCGACCTCAACGGCTTCGTGGCCGGGATGAAGCGGTTGCTCGCCCCGGGCGGCCTCATCACCATCGAAAACCCCTACGTGCGCGACCTGATCGACCACTGCGAGTTCGACACGATCTACCACGAACACCTGTTCTACCACTCGTGCACCGGCATCGCCGGGCTGATGGAGCGCCACGGGCTGCACCTCAACCACGTCGAGTACTTCGCCGACCTGCACGGCGGCACCTTGCGCTACCACGTCTCGCACGACAGCGGGCGCAGCGCCGAGCTCGAGCGCTACCTCGCCGAGGAGCAGAAGATCGGCCTGGATACCTTCCGGTACTACGAAGGCTTCGCCCATCGCGTCGAGCACCTCAAGACAGAGCTGCTCGCCCTGTTGCGCGGCCTGCGGGAAGGCGGGCACACCATCGCCGCCTACGGCGCCGCGGCCAAGGGCTCCACGATGCTCAACTACGTCGGCATCGACCGCGACCTCGTGTCGTTCGTGGTGGACCGCAACGTGCACAAGCAGGGGCTGCACATGCCCGGCACCCACCAGCCGATCCTGCCCGTCGAGGCGCTCGTCGAGCAGCGCCCCGACTACACGCTGATCCTCGCCTGGAACTTCAAGGACGAGATCATGCGCCAGCAAGCCGCGTACACCGAGGCGGGCGGTCGGTGGATCGTCCCCGTCCCCAAGCCGGAGGTCGTCAATCCGTGAGCCGTCGTCTCGTCGATTTCCCCTGCCCCGCCTGCGGCAACCCGCAGATGGACGTGTTCTTCGAGCAGCGGGCCATCCCGACCAACTCGTGCCTGCTGCTCGACACCCGTGAGGAGGCCGAGGGCTTTCCCCGCGGCGACCTCGAGCTCGGCTTCTGCCACCGCTGCGGGTTCCTGTCCAACGTGGTGTTCGACGCCGCCGAGTACTCGCAGCGCTACGAGGAGACCCAGGGCTTCTCGAAGCTGTTCGTCGAATGGGCCAAGGGCCTCGCCGCCCGGTGGGTCGACAAGTACGACCTGCAGGGCAAGCGCGTGCTCGAGATCGGCTGCGGCAAGGGCGAGTTCCTGGTGTGGATGGTGGAGGCCGGCGCCGGCCACGGCATCGGCATCGATCCCGGCGTGCACCCCGAGCGCATCGAGACGACCGTCTCGGCCGACCGGCTGACCTGGATCAAGGACTTCTACTCCGAGGCGTACCGCCACCTCGAGGCCGACGCCGTGGTGTGCCGGCACACGCTGGAGCACATCCACCCCGTCGGCGAGTTCATGCGCACGGTGCGCTCGGCCATCGGTGACCGGCTCGACACCATCGTGCTGTTCGAGTTGCCCGACGTGAAGCGGGTGCTCGAGGAGGTCGCCTTCTGGGACGTGTACCACGAGCACTGCAGCTACTTCTCGCTCGGGTCGCTCGCCCGGCTGTTCCGTTCCACCGGTTTCGAGGTGCTGCACCTCGAGCTCGACTACGACGGCCAGTACCTGTTGATCGAGGCCAAGCCGAGCGCCACCACGCCGGCGCCCGGTGCCCCCTTCGAGGTTGAGCACGACCTCGACGTGCTCACCCGGGGTGTCGACAAGTACGCCGGCGAGTACGACGCGCTGGCCCAGAGCTGGAAGCGGCGGCTGGCCGAGCTGCGGGCCAACGGCGGCAAGGCCGTCATCTGGGGCGCAGGTTCGAAGGGTGTGTCATACCTGACCAACCTCACCAACATGGGCATGACCGACGAGATCGAGTACGCGGTGGACATCAACCCCTTCAAATGGGGCAAGTTCATGGCCGGCACCGGTCAGCAGATCGTTTCGCCCGACTTCCTGGTGGACTACCGTCCGGATCTGGTGGTGGCGATGAACCCGATCTACCTCGAGGAGATCCGCGCCCAACTCGAATCGCTCGGTCTGCACCCCGAGCTGATCGGGGCGTGAGCGTCGCCGCTACGGCGAGCACCGCAACAACGGACGGCCCATGGGCGTGAGGCAGCCGACAACGTGACCAGCACCGACACCGACGAGCCCCGCGCCGCGGAGGGCGAGCACGCACCGCCCCCGCCGCGCGGGCTGCTCGACAGCTTCGCCGACGCCTTCGCCGGGGGCGCCGACCTGCGGTTCGGTCACCTGATCCCGCTCTCGGCGCGCGCCCCGTCCCCGGCCTACCTCCGCTCCCTCGAGCACCCGTTCTGGCTGGACGACGACGAGGAGGAAGAGCACGAAGGGCTGGCCGCGGACGAGGCGGCCGCGGCGGCGGACGAAGAAGCCGCCATCCGGGCCCGCTCGCACCGCCGGGACACGATCGTGACCACCGCGGTGGGCCTCGGCACCTACGGGCTCAGCATCTTCACCGGGCCGCTGCTGGCCCGGGCGCTGTCCCCCGACGAGCGCGGAACGTACGCAGCGGTATGGGCGCCGACCCAGATCCTCGGCTGGCTGCTCATGCTGGGCATCCCGGCGGCATCGACCTACTACGCCCGGCGGGACAACCGCCGCCAGCTCGAGACCACCGGCTGGCTGTTGACCGCGGTGATCGGGCTGCCCATCTTCGCCTTGCTGTGGCCGCTCGTGCCGTTGTTCCTGCACAAGCACCCGCCGATGGCGGTCATGTGGTTCCGCCTCTTCCTCGGTGCCATGCTCCTCGTGCTCCCGATGCAGAACTGCTTCGAATACCTGCGGGCGCGCGGCGGCAACACGAAGTTCAACATCTACCGGTCGCTGCCACTGTTGCTGACCACCGTGTTCATCGTGGCGTTGTTCGTGAGCGACTCGCTCACCCTGCGCAACGGCCTGTTGGCGACGTTCCTGGCCAACCTGCTCGGCGCGGTGGCGGTCATCGGCATCGAAGGCTCATGGCCCCGCTTCGGCCGGGACACGTTCGACTGGCGGCTGACCAAGTTGCAGCTGAGCTACGGCGGCCGGGTCTGGGTCGGCACGCTGTCGAACATGGTGCTGGCCCGGTTCGACCAGATGTTGATGGTCTCCATCGTCGCCTCCGACCAGCTGGCCTACTACGCCATCGCAGTGACGGTGGCCGGACTGTCCGCCCCGGTGGCGCAGGGCGTCGGCTTCGCGCTGCTGCCCTTCCTGTTGCGCGACGACGACCCGCACTCCCGCAGCAGCCGGATGTGGCAGGGGTTCCAGTGGGTGCTCATCGGGTCGATCGTCATCTGCGGCGGGCTGGCGCTCATCGCGCCGTGGGGGCTGCCCGCGCTCATGGGCGCCGAGTACCGGGCCTCGCTGCCCGCGTTCTACGTGTTGCTGCCGGGCCAGCTGGTGTGGAACCTGGGCCTCGTGTTCAAGACGCGCCTCGAAGCCGACAACCGGCCCGGCGCCGGGTCGAACGCGCTGGCCATCTCCGCGGTGGTGACGCTGGTCGGTGTGCCGGCCCTGGTGCCCATGTTCGGGATCATGGGCGCTGCCGTCGTCACCACCGTGAGCCAGGCCATGTTCACCGGGCTCGGGTACGTCTTCGTGCGGCGCGGGTTGCGACAGGACCTCGCCGCGCTGGCCGTGGCGGAGGCGGCGGCGTTCGACGCGGAGATCGATCGGGAGTTGCAGCCGGCGAGCGCCGGCAACGGAGAGGAAGAGCGCTGATGGGCTGGAAGGCGGAGCTGACCCAGGACTGGGAGATCAACCGCGAGAGCACGAAGTCCCAGGTGATCCTGGTCGCCTTCCGGGCGGCGCAGCGCTGCCTGGACGATCCCAAGGTGCCTCGGCCGCTGGCCAAGGCGTACGTGCTGTTCTACAAGGTGCTGACCACCTGGGTCCTCGGCGTCGAGCTGCCACCGGAGACCGAGGTCGGCCCGCAGCTGCGGCTCATCCACCCGCAGGGGATCGTGGTGAACGGCCAGACGAAGATCGGGGCCCGGGTCATCCTGCGGGCGTCCACGACGATCGGCAACGTGATGGGATCGGACGGCGTGGCGTCCGCCTCGCCGGTCATCGGCGACGACGTCGAGCTCGGTGCCAACGTCGTGATGGTCGGACCGCTGCACATCGGCGACGGGGCGCGGATCGGTGCCGGCGCAGTGGTGGTGAAGGACGTGCCTCCCGGCGGGGTGGCGGTGGGCAACCCCGCCCGCCTCCTGAACGAGGCCGCTCCGGCCTGACCCGCGGTCCGGGCGGCCGCGTGCTGCCTGCGACGCTCAGCGGGCCGTGGTGGCCTCGGCGTAGTAGCGCAGCACCTGCTCGAGGTGCTCCCCGGCGTCGAAGTGCTCCAGCATCTTGGCCCGGGCGGCGGCGCCCATGGCGACCGACTCCTGCGGGGCGGCGAGCAGCCGGCGCATGGCGGCGGCCAGCGCCGCCGGGTCGTCGTGGGGGACCACGAGGCCGTTGACGCCGTCGTCCACCAGCTCCGGGAGGCCGCCGAGCCCACTGACGATCAGCGGCACCGACGCGCCCATCGTCTCGAGCACCGACAGCGGCATGTTCTCGTGCCAGCGGGCGACGGCCACCGCGGCTCGGGCGGACCGGTTCAGCTCGGCGACCTCCGCTGCGCTCACGTGCCCGGCGAAGCGGACCTGCCCGGGCGCCACCGACTCGGCCAAGGCTTCCAGCTCGGCTCGCTGGGGGCCGTCACCGGCCACCGTCAGCTTGGCGCCGGGCACCTGGCCGATGGCCCGGATGGTGGTGTCGACGCCCTTCTCGTTGGCGAGCCGTCCGATGGACACGAAGCCCTCGCCGGCACCGACGCGCGGCGACAACGAGGCGGCGTCGACGTAGTTGTTGAGCTGGCGCACCCGCTCCGGGAAGACACCGCCGCGGCGCAGCTGGTCGGCCAGGAACCGGCTCGGTGCGATGAACCGGCCCACCGGCCGATAGGCGCGGGTCAGCCGGTGCAGCCCGGACTCGATCGTCAGGACGGCGCTGGCCGGCAACGAGCCGCCCTGGCAGCGCCGCCGCGTGGCCTCCCACACCTTGCCGCCGACGCAGGCGTCGCACAGCTGGTCGTTGGAGAGCAGCCGGTAGGTCGGACAGACGAGCTTGTAGTCGTGCACGGTCATCACCGCGGGCACGCCGGCCTTGACGAGCGGGCGCAGGATCGACGGCGAGAGCTGGTGGTAGATGTTGTGCAGGTGCACGACGTCGGGCCGGAACCGGGCCACCACCTCGCCCATGCCCTTGGCCGCGCTCGACGACCAGATCATGCGGCCTGCCGCGCCGACCCGTCCCCTGACGCCGGGGGGAGGCGGCTCGAGGGAGACGAACGGCGGGAACAGCTCGCTGAAGGTGGCATCGAGGTTGCGCTCGTCCTGCATGGAGAAGAACTCGACCTGATGGCCGGCAGCTTCCTGTCGAGCGGCGAGATCGAGCATGTACACCGCCGCGCCGCCGCTGCGGCGCAGGAACTTGTCGACGTGGAGGATCCGCATGCTCAGCGCGTCGGTGCCGCGTCGAGGAGCGTCGGCTCGAGGAGCGTCGACGCTTCGACGTGCCCGCCCACCGCATCGTGTCGCGCGGTTGCATCGCCTTCGGCGGCGGCCTCGGCCGCGTCCTGGGCGATCAAGGAGGACCGCATGGCGAGCACGAAGGCGATCGGGCCGGCGAGGTACCAGAAGATCGCCGCCTGGGTCAGCAGGTTCTCGGAGGCGAGCTGCACCAGCCAGCCGGTGGCCGCCGCGGCGGCGCCCACCGCGATCCCCCGGGGCAGGCCGGGCTTGAGCCGGCGGATGACGTCGCGCAGCACCCAGGCGGTGGAGACGATGAGCCCGAGCAGGGCGGTGAGACCGATCACGCCGGTCTCCACCAGCGACTGCACGAAGCTGTTGTGCGGCATCAGCTTCTCCGGCGAGCGTTCGAGCACCTGGTCGAGCCCGATGCCGGTGGCCGGGTTCTCCTCCGTCAGCGGCAGCAGGCGCTCCCAGTACTTGATGCGCCAGGCCAGCGAGTTCGGGTCCCCGTTGCCGATCGCCTCGGTCTTGCCCAGGTCCGAGAGCCGGGCGCTCACCGACGGCACGAACAGCAGCGCGGCGATGGCGGCGACCACGACGCCCATGATCAGTCGCTTGTCCTGGCAGGCGCCCACCACGACCACGCCGAGGATCAGGGCGATCCACGCGCCGCGGGCATAGGTGAACAGCGTCAGCACGGTGGCGATGGCGATGGCCGCGTTGGCCGCGACCCGGCTCCACCGGGTCAGGTGCGGGCGCACCGCGAGGCCGACCACGGCGAGGATCACCAGGTAGGTGGCAAAGGGGTTGGCGTGCACGAACGTGCCGCTGATGCGGCTGACCTCGAGGTAGGCCTCGAGCTGCTGGGGGCCGGTGAGCTGCTTGAACGCCACGATGGCGGGAACGACGAGCGAGGCTGCGCCTGCGGCCAGGATCGCCTTCACCCGGGCCGGGTTCTGGCGATAGACCTGCTCGAGCACCGCCACCATCAGGGCGCCGGCCCAGATCTTCAGGCTCACCCCGAGGCTCGACGGGATGTTCTGCGAGCCCACCGCGCTGAACGTCCCGGAGGCCGCCAGCGCGAAGAACCACTTGGTCGGGCCGGACAGCGGTTGCAGGGTGCCGGCTCGCTTCTGGGCGATCAGCCAGCCGATGCCGGCGGCGAGGAAGACGAGGCCGACGACGACGCCGGGGTCGAGCGCAGAGGACCCGTTGGTGAAGTGCCCGAGCTTGAGGGCGTCGAGGCTGGCTCGCACGACGAACATGCCGACCACCACGAACCAGAACCGCGTGGCCGCCAGCAGCGCCACCATCACGCCGACCAGGCCGGCCATGATCATGATGGCGCTCTCGTCGAGCAGGGAATCGCCGACGCCGAACAGCAGGCCGGCACCGAGGCCGACGGCTCCCATGACCAGTGCGGCCACGGTGACGGCGTTGCGGGACAGCGGCTCGACCGGGCCGAGGCCCAGCGTCGGTTGGAGCTCTCGGCGCAGATCGAGGTCCGGCCCGTCGTCTCTGATCATCGTGGTCATGGCTGTCCGTTGCAGGCGGCGTCTGGTGCGCCGCGATGGGTGCCGGCCGAGGCCCGGAAGCGGAGGAACCGGGTGCCGGTGTCGTCACCGAACTCCCAGTTGCTCACGATGCCGAGCCGCTCGATGCGCAACGGTGGCGCGCTCGGCACGATGTCGCTGATCCGCCGGTACAGCACCGGCTCGTCGTTCACGAACACGGCGTAGGTCTCGCCGTCGAACGCGACGCGCAGGTCATAGGGGTGGCCGTAGGTGATGCGCCGCCCGACGTTCGTCCACACTGCGTCGTACACGTCCTCGAACCCGCCGATGCGCAAGAAGGACGACACCGAGGTGCCGCCGTACTCGTCGTCGATCCAGGTGTTCACGATCAGCTGGTGGTCGGCGTCCTGCCGGAAGACGAGCCCGCCCCGCCCTCGCTGACCCTGGCCGGGCCCGCTGCCCGGCGCCACCAGCGTAACGATCGCATCGGCAGAAGTGGGGTCGGGCCAGGGCAGCGTGTAGGCGTTGCGGTGCTCCTCGGCGCGCACCAGCGCCGCCAGCTTGCCCTTGGCGCCGCCGGTCGGCGACGGCACCGGTTGGACCACGGCACCGTCACCATCGAGGAGGAACGCGGTGTTGCCGATCGTGTGCTCCCACACCGGGCCGCCTTCGGCCACCGGCCGGTGACCGAGCAGGCCCGGCCCGTCGGGCCGCGGGGTGCCGTCGAGCACGGGGACTCGGGGCACGCGGAAGTCATCGTCGTAGACGGTGGCGGTGGCCACCGGGATGGGCGGCGTCGCCGGCTGCAGGTCGGCCGGCAGCGTGAGGGCGGCCGGATGGGCCTCGAAGGCGACCAGCGGAGCGAGCTGCACCTCATCGGGCAGGCGCACCCCCACCGCGTTCCCGCTCGCCCCACCGGCGTCGAAGGCGGGCAGGGCCACGGCGCCGTCCACGATGACCGACAGCTGGCGGCCGTCGTCGCAGACCTGCAACGAGTGCTCCCGGGCGACTGCGGTGGGCAGGGCGGCGTGGTGGCGGTCCACCACCTCGCCGCCGGACCAGCGCTCGGCGGCGACGCCGGTGCCCGACACGGTGACGATCCACCCGTCAGCGTCGCTGACGCGCAGCGCGACGCCGGCGAGCTGCTCGGCCTGGCTCAGCCGGAAGCGCAGGTGCACCAGGCCGCTGGGCTGCGGTGCATCGAGCACGGCGACGGTGCGGCGCGGACCGAGGCGGCGGTGCTGCCACCGGCCGCCCGCTTCCGCCTGGCGGCCCTCGGCGGGCGGGCCCTCGGGCCGGTCGGCGACCTGCGCGGTGGTGAACCAGTTGGTCAACGAGGCCGGCCGGGCGACGCGCACGTCGAGCACCCGGGTGTCCACCCCCCACCCGACCTGGCCGAGCACCGCTTGGTGCACACCGGCGAAGAGCGGGGCCGGCACCGGCGTCGGGTCGATCAGCAACGGCCGCAGGTAGGGCATGGCGCCGAAGCCGTCCACGCCGGGGAGGGAGGCCGCGGCGTACAGGGCGCCCTCCTCGCGGAGCACGACGACCAGGTGCATCGGGATGTTCTGCACGCTCTCCACCAGCGCGGTGAGCATCCGCTGACCGGCCTGCAGCTCGCCGTTGGTCGGACCGGTCGATCGCACGACGAACGATGGGCCACCGGCGCAGCGGTCCCGGGGGGCGGCGGCGCCGAAGAAGCCGGCGGCGAGGTTCTCGACGTGGGTCGTGCCGGCCGCGACCGCCTTGCGGCTGTGCCACCAGGCCAGCAGGCGGCGCGACAGCTGGTCCCGGCCGCCGTAGCGGCGCACCGCCCGGAGCCGATGGAGCACCGCGTCCACCTGGGTGCCGCGCGTCCACTGCAGCACGAATCGGGGCAGCGACGGCCACGGATCCTGGTTCTCCGAGGCGTTGTGGCCGTTCAGCACGAGCAGCGAGGCGGCGAGACCGCACTGCGGCTCGAACGGTCCCCAGGTGACGGCGCTGCGTCCCCAGCCGGGCTGCACGAGGGGCTTGATGCGCAGGGCGCCGTGATCGACACCGACCACACCCTCGATGTCCACGCCGCCCGCACCGCCCGTGCCGACGAGCTCACCGGCGGGCCGATCCTGCTCGAAGGACGCGATGAACGGGATGGGCGATGCGGCGCTCGCTTGCGTCTCGTTCACCAGGCGGAGTGTGGACATCCTCACCAACGTGGCGCATCGGGCGCCGCCGAGTCAGATGACCTTCAACCCGTCCAGGCCCGTCTCCGGATCGGGATAGCGAAGATCAAGGGCCTCCAACGTATCAACGAGGATCTGCGAGACCACCAGGTTGCGATACCAATTCCGATCGGCCGGCACCACGTACCACGGCGCCCACGGCGTCGAGGTGGCCTCGATGGCGGCCTCGTAGGCCCGTTGGTAGTCGTCCCAGCGCTTGCGCTCGTCGAGATCCCCGGCACGGAACTTCCACCGCTTGGTCGGGTCCGCCAGGCGCTCCCGGAAGCGGACGGCCTGTTCCTCCTTGGAGATGTGCAGGAACAGCTTCACGATGGTGGTGCCCTCGTCGGCCAACATGCGCTCGAAGGCGGCGATGTGCTCGTAGCGGCGCTTCCAGCGTTCTTCGGCCACGAGGCCGTGGACCCGCACCACCAGGACGTCCTCGTAGTGGCTCCGGTTGAAGATGGCGATCTCACCGGCCGCCGGAGCGTGCTGGTGCACGCGCCAGAGGTAGTCGTGGGCCAGCTCCAGGTCGGTGGGCCGTTTGAAGCTGGTGACCCGGGTGCCCTGCGGGTTGACGCCGGTGAACACGGCCCGGATGGTGCCGTCCTTGCCCGCTGCGTCCATCGCCTGCAACACGATGAGCAGCTTGTGGGTGGCGCCGGCGTAGAGCACCTGCTGCAGCTCGCCGAGGCGGCCGATGAGCCGAACGGCCTCCTGTTGCCCCGCCGCTTTGTCCCCGTCGAAGCCGTCGGCGCTGCGGGTCGACCGCTCGGCCAGCTCGACGGCGTGGCCGGGGTCCACTCTGAACTGATCGATCTTCACGGGGTTCCTCCGGTTGGTGGCGCCGGCTCGGGCCCCGGTGCGGGCGGCGCCAGGCCGAAGCGCAGGTCGTGGACGGTGCGGCCCTCGTCGAGGGCGCGCCGCTCGTAGTAGGTCAACGGTCGCTGCGCCCGATCGGTCCCGACGACGGTGAACCGCTCGTCTGCGTCGATCAGGCGCCGAGCCCTCACCGCGTAGCGGGCGTCGTCGGTGGCGAGCTCCACCGACCCGTCGGTGGCGAGCACGTCGGCGAGCAGGTCGGCCAGACCGGGTTCGACGAGGCGTCGGGCGCGGTGGCGGTGCTTCGGCCACGGATCGGGGAAGAACACCCGGACAAGATCGATCGGGCGGCTCCGGGCGACGGACACGAGCACATCGCGGCCGTCGGCCCCCAGCACGGCGACGTTGCCGAACCCGCCGTCGTGGACCCCGAGCAGCAGCGTGGCCAGCGAGGCCTTGTGCACCTCGGTTGCCACGACCAACCAGTCGGGTCGCCGCCCGGCCAGCTCGAGGGCGGCCTCACCGGTCCCGGCGCCGATCTCGACGGCGACGGCGGCAAAACGGCCGACAGCGGGTGGCGCGGCGAGGTCGGCGAAGCGGTCGGCCAGCTCGTCGAGC
>JADLEF010000146.1 GCA_020846295.1 Acidimicrobiales bacterium | reverse complement strand
GGTCAGCTGGACTTCCTGCGGGCCTGCACCTTCGCCGACGACGCGCTGTCGATCCTGGTGCTGGAGTCGACCACCGGCCAGGGAACGGTCTCGCGCATCGTCCCGCACCTCCACCCCAACGCCACCACCGGCGGCCGCTACGAGACCCAGGTCGTCATCACCGAGCACGGGGTGGCGTGGTTGCGCGACGCGTCGATGCGGCAGAAGGCGCAGCGGTTGATCGACATCGCCCATCCGGATCACCGCGGCTGGCTCACCGACCGGGCGAAGGAGTCCGGCCTGCTCTGACCGGCGGGTGCGCGGTCACGGCAGCGTGATCACCGAAGCCTCGGGTGCGGTCGGCCGTGCGACGAGCTCCTCCACCGGGCGTGGCCGGACGACGAGCCAGCCCTGGAGGTGGGTGCACCCCTCGGCGAGGAGCCACTCGCGTTGGGCCTCGGTCTCCACGCCCTCGGCGACGACATCGAGGCCGAGGCGGCGGGCGATGGCGATGGCGCCGGAGACGATGGCCATGTCCGTCTCGTCGCGGCCGATGCCGGCCACGAAGCTCCGGTCGAGCTTCAGGCTGTGCAGCGGCCGCTGGCGCAGGTGCGACAGCGACGAGGAGCCCGTGCCGAAGTCGTCGAGGGACAGCCGGACCCCCGTCGAGGTGAGCTCGCTGATGGCCGAGGTGCTCACGACGGTACCCATGAGCGCCTGTTCGGTCACCTCGACGACCAGCCGTGCCGGATCGAGGCCGGTGTCGTGCAGCAGGCCCTGGACGACGCCGCGCAGTTGGGTGCTGGCGATCTCGCCGGGGCTGAGGTTCACGTGCAGCGCCAGCGCCCGACCGTCGAGCTCCGGCAGTCGGGCGGCGTCGAGCACCACCTGTCGCAGCACCCAGTGGCCGACGGTCGCGATGAGCCCGGTCTCGATGAGCGTCCCGATGAACGAAGCCGGCAGCAGCTCGCCGTGCTCGGGGTGGATCCATCGCAGCAACGCCTCGGCTGCGCACAGCCGACCGTCCGCGTCGACGATCGGCTGGTAGCGCAGCGCGAACTGCCCGCGGGCCAAGGCGGCGGCGAGGTCCCGGCGCAGCGTCAGATCGGAGCTGTACGGTCCGACCAGCACGTCGTCCTGCGCGGTCCACAGGCGCCCGCGGCCGTGGCTCTTGGCCTGGCGCATGGCGCGGTCGGCGCGGGACAGCAGATCGGTGCCGCTCACCCGACGGTCGGTCCAGGCCAGCCCGAGGCTGCCGCCCACGAACAGGCTCCCCCCGGGCAGCTCGACGGTGACCGAGCCGAGCGCGTCGGCCAGGCGCGGGGCGAGCAGCGTGCGGGCCTCATGCTCGGTCACGTCGTCGAGCATGACCACGAACTCGTCCCCGCCGATGCGGGCGACGGTGTCCTGGGCCCGTACGACATCGTGCCGGGCGTGGGCCACGTTGACCAGCGCGGTGTCCCCGGCGTGGTGGCCACTGGTGTCGTTGAGGGCCTTGAAGTGGTCGAGATCGACCATCACCACCGCCACGCCGTTGGCATGGCGACGCTCGAGCCGGGCCAGCGCCTGATCGAGCCGGTCGTAGAGCGCGGCGCGGTTGGCGGCCCCGGTCAGGGGATCGACCAGCGCGAGGGCGGCAAGCCGTTGCTCGTTCTCGGCGGCCTCGGTGACGTCGACCGCGTGCACGTAGGCGCTGACCGCGCCCTCGTCGCCCTGGACGGGGAACACCCGGAAGCGATACCACCCGCCGGGCCCGGTGGCCGGCTCGAACCAGACCCGAGGCAGCTCGGACGGCTCGCCGTGCTCCAGCGACTCGCGCACCGCGGTCTGCAGCTCGTCGCAGAGCTGGGCGCCGATGGCGAGCGTGCCCAGCGGGAGCCCGACGATCGATCGGCCGCTGGGGGAGAGGGCGTCGAGCGCCGCGGGGTTGGCCGCTTCCACCAATCCTTCGGCGGTGAGCAGGAACACCGGATCGGGGCTCGGCGTGATGAGCGCGCTGAGCTGACGTTCGGAGCGTCTGCGCTCCTCGAGGGCCCGGGCGAGGTGCATCTGGGCCTCGATGGTGTCGGTGATGTCGGTGATCTCCACCGAGTCGAGCCGCTCGCCGGTGTCGTCGTCGAGGACGGGCACCACGTGGATCGTCGCCCAGACCTTGCTGCCGGTCCGGTGCAGGTAGGCGTCGACCCGTCTGACCGGCTCGTGCTGGCCGACGCTGCGCTGACGGGCGACCTCGGCGGCCTCGGCCCGCTCGTCGGGATGGGCGAACTCCCACCAGCCGCGCCCGACGATGGCCTCGGGCTGCAGCCCGATCATCGACGCGAACGCCTGGTTCACCCGCAGGATCCGCCCATCGGGCGCCACCACCTGCTTGCCGATGCCGGCGCGTTCGAAGCTCCGCTCGAACAGCCTCGCCCGGTTCCGGGCGTCGTCGAGGTCGTGGCCGAGGCAGCGCAGCCGGATGAGCTCCTGCAGGATCTTCGTCAGCTGCCACAGCTGGCGGAGCTGGTCGATCGACAGACGGCGGGGGATGCGGTCCGCCACGCACAGGGTGCCGATGCCGCGATGTGCCTCGTCGGTGATGGGAAAGCCGGCGTAGAAGCGCATCCTCGGTTCGTCGGTGACGAGCGGGTTGCCGGCGAAGCGGGCATCGGCCCGGGCGTCCGGCACGATGAACGGAGCGAACGGCCGCTCGATGGCATGACTGCAGAACGCGATCTCCCGCGACGTCTCGCGCAGGGCGACGCCGCGCGCCGCCTTGAACCACTGCCGGTCGCGGTCGACCAGTGACATGAACGAGATCGGGGTGCCGGCGACCGTGCCGGCCAGCTCCACGATCGCGTCGTAGGCGGCCTCCGGCGGGGAATCGAGGAGGCGGGTCTTGCGCAATGACAACAATCGATCCTGTTCATAGGTCGAGTCGTCGCGTGCCGCCACAGAGAGAGAACCTATCGGCACTTTGAAGGAACTCTGGATCGGAAGGCGTGACATCCCTGCGTCATCGTGTGGTGGGTCGCGCTGCCGGTCGTCCTCCCGCCGGATGTCGCCCGCTGGTGGCGGCCAGGTCGTCGCCGGCCATGCCCGCGTGCTCCGCACCTCGCCGATGGTCCCCCTTGGGTGAGATTGCCCATGTCCTCGGCGGTCGCGCCCGGGTGGCGCGATCGTGTGATGCAATTGGAGGCATCGCGGTGGCCGCTCGTGCCCCGGCATACCTCCATTGAGCTGAATGGACTCGGAAACGATCCACGGCGGCCCGTTCTCGGGCTCGACGTCGCCGCCCGCCCCGATCGGTAGGGCGCCGCGCCGTGCTGGGACGGCCCACCGAGGCCGCTACTGTGCGTTGTGGGTACCGCGCTCTGCGGCAACGTTTGTTCGGAGGGGACCACGCGATCGCCGTGGTCCCGGTTCGAGCGAGGTGCAGCTCGGACGCGGCGCGGGGCGGAGAACGAGCATGGTGCGACGGCGACAGCGCCCGGAGCGTGTGGTGCAGCAGGATCGGTTGGACGTGCAGGAAGAGGACCGGTCCGCCCGGATCCTGATCGTCGACGACGTCGAGGCGAACCTCACGATCCTGCAGGAGATGCTGGGCCACGCCGGCTACGCCGACGTGGTTGCGACCCAGGATTCCTCGAGCGTGGTCGACCTGTTCGAGCGGCTGTCGCCCGATCTGGTGCTGCTCGACCTGCGGATGCCGCCACCGGACGGCTACACCCTGCTCGAGTTGCTGCGCAGCCGGATCGGACCCGACGACGTGGTGCCGCTCATCGTGCTCACCGCCGATGTCTCCCTCGAGGCGAAGGCCCGCGCCCTGGGGGCCGGCGCGCACGACTTGCTGACCAAGCCGTTCCACTATGCCGAGCTGTTGCTGCGGGTTCGCAACGCGCTCGCCGTGCGGGCCCGCCATCGGGAGCTGAGGGTGAGGGCGGCGGCGGTCACCGCGCAGCTCGAGGAGCGGCTGCAGGCCGATCGGCTCGCCGCCCGCCACTGGCAGCAGGTGCGCCGGCGGGTCGAGGCCGTGCTGCGCGCCGGTATCCCGATGGTGTTCCAGCCGATCGTCGATCTGATGGACGGTGCGCTGGTGGGCGTGGAGGCCCTGGCTCGCTTCGACGCCATACCCGTGGGTACTTCCGACGGACAGACCGAGTGGTATGGCCCGCGGCCGCCGGCGGCCTGGTTCGCCGATGCTGCCTCCGTGGCGTTGGGCGAGCAGCTCGAGCTGTTGGCCGTGCACACGGCGCTCGAGTCGCTGCGCCTGCTGCCGCCGGGGGCGTTCCTGTCGATCAACGCGTCCGCTGCCACGATCACGGCGGCGCCGTTCGCCGCGCTCCTCAGCGGTCACGCCGAGGCCCACCGGCTCGTGGTCGAGCTGACCGAGCACGACCGGGTCGATGCCTACGATCGCCTGCTCGCCGCCCTGTGCCCGCTGCGCGAGCGCGGCGTTCGACTGGCGGTGGACGACACCGGTGCCGGCTGGTCGGGCCTGCAGCACATCCTTCGCCTGTCTCCGGACCTGATCAAGCTGGACCGTGCCCTCATCGTCGGGCTGGATCGCGACCCGGCTCGTCGGGCCCTGGTGGCGGCGCTGCGGCACTTCGCGGCGGACACCGGCTGCACCGTGGTGGCGGAGGGCGTCGAGACGCCCGCCGAGCTGGCTGCGCTTCGCGAGCTCGGTGTCCGCAACGCGCAGGGCTACCTGCTGTCGGAGCCGGTCGAGGTGGGCCGGCTGGTACCTGAGGCGGCGCAGCGCGCCCGCTCCGCCGTGGTGCCCGATGGGTCCGGGACGCTCGGTGCCGCGATGCGCCCGCCGGCCGTCGACGGCTCGGTGCCGATCGGGGGTGGCGGTCCGCGGCCGGCGGAGCGCGAGGCCGACCGGGTGCGCGGCGACCGGCTGTCCCGCATGAGCCATGAGCTGCGGACCCCGCTCAACGCGGTGATCGGGTTCGCCGAGATCCTCGGGATGGAGGCGCTGACCGCGTCTCAGCAGGACGCGCTTCGGCACCTCCGCACCGCCAGCGCACACCTGCTCGACCTCATCGACGACGTGCTGGACATCGCGCAGATCGAGGCGGGGGCCATGAACCTCTGCATCGATCCGGTGCCGGTCGGCGCGCTGCTGGCGGCGGCGGTGACCCTGGTGCGGCCCATGGCGGACGCCGCCGGGGTGGGCATCGATCTCGAGGTGGGCCCGGTTGAGCGGTGGGTGCGGGCCGATCGCCAGCGCAGCCTGCAGATCCTGCTCAACCTGCTGAGCAACGCGGTGAAGTACAACCGTGTGGGTGGCGTGGTCGCGGTGCGCAGCGAGCTCGTCGGCGAACGGGTGCGCCTGCTGGTCAGCGACCAGGGGCGAGGCATCGCAGCGGGGGACCGGCACCGGTTGTTCGAGCCGTTCGACCGCCTCGGTCAGGAGCTGAGCGGGATCGAGGGCACCGGTGTCGGGCTCACCCTGGCCCAGAGCCTGGCCGAGCACATGGGCGGCACCCTCGAGCTGGTGGCGAGCGGACCGCACGGCAGCACGTTCGCGGTGGAGCTGCCCGCCGCCCCACCGATCGGTACGGACCCCCTGCTGCTGGAGGGGCCCGCGGACGGGCTCGCGCCGCAGGGCCCCAACGGGACGCTCGCCGTGCGCGTCGGGCGGTCGATCGATCTGGTTGACCCGACGGCTCCCGGTGGGCCCGGCGCGCTCGTGCGGCTTCAGTTGCGGGCCGGCACCAGCCGCCAGTCGTCCGAGCCGGGCGCGTAGCGGTCCCGGAAGTCGGGATCGTAGGCAGCGGCAAGCGGCGCCACGGCCGACATCGCCGTGGCGTACGCGTCGACGAGCGCATCCTCGGCGGCGTAGTCGAACGGGTCCTGCAAGCGCATCTCGGTGACCGACCCCCGTTCCACGGGGTGGTCGCGCAGGTACCGGGCGGTGGCGGTGAGCGCGTCAACCGAGCTCAGCACATCGCGGTAGCCGAGGTCCGTCATGATGGCGTCCACCGTGGTGCAGTGGTGCATGGTGTGCATCGCGCCGAGGAAGGGCCGTGCCGGGGTGGCCAGCGCCGCCGGCAGGCTGCAGATCTCGAGCTCGACGTCGAGCGCCCGCCCGAGCACCTCGATGGTCTGGCGGGCGGTGAGGACCTGCTCGTCGCCCACGTTGTAGGTCTTGCCGGCCGCCGCCTCGCACCCGGCGGCGAGCACCAACGCGTGGGCCACGTTCATGCCGTACCCAGCGGTACGGAGGGTGAGCCCGCCGTCGGCGACGATGACCCGTCGCCGCCCGTCGAGCACGCGGCGCACGATCAGCCACTCGCGCGGGTTGATCTGCCCGGGCCCGTAGATGAGCGGGTAGCGGAACAGGGTGGCGTTCGGGTGGTGCTCGAAGACGATGTCCTCGGTGGCCACGATCTTGGCCACCTTGTCGTTGGGGTCGTCCACGGCGCGCGCCGCGCTCTCGCGGATCGGGACCTGCATGCCGGGGGGCCAGAGCTCGCCCGGCCGGGCGAAGCCCCGGTAGGCGGGCACGCCGCCCACCGCGACGAACTGCCCGCAGCGGCCGGCGAAGTAGGGCGCGAGGTCGCGCAGCCGGCCGTACATGGCGTAGACGAGATCGAACACCGCATCGCCGAGGGCGTCACCGACCTCGGCGATGCGGAAGGGGTTCGTGTGGATGTGCGGCACCCGCTCGGGGATGGCATCGGTCTCGTGGCCACCCGTGTGCAGGATGGTCACGTCGTGACCGCGCTCGAGCAGCCCGTTGACGATGTGGGGTCCGGTCGGCCCGGTTCCCCCGATGACGAGGACGCGCATCGTGAGAGGTTTCCTCGACTCAGCCGCGACCGTGGCGGAGCAGGCGGCCCGGTGTGGCACCGGTGCACTCGCCACCGCGGAAGGTCTCGACACCGTTGACGAAGATGTGGTGGAAGCCGTGGGCGTGCTGCACCCGGCGCCACTCGCCGCCCGGCAGGTCGTAGACGACCTCGCCGACCCAGTCGGGGGAGATCTGCAGCTCGTCGAGGCCGTAGACGACCACGTCGGCCGGGGCGCCCTCGCGCAGGATGCCGCGGTCCTGGATGCCGGCCGCGTGCGCCGCCAGGGCGGACATGCGGTAGTGGGCCTCCTCCAGGCTCAGCTTCTTCTCGTCGCGCACCATCCACATCAGCATGTCGGTGGTCCAGGCGCCGCCGGTGAAGAACTTGGTGTGGGCACCGCCGTCGGACACACCGGGGATGGTGTACGGCGAGTCGCTGTACACCCCGGCCATGTGATCGACGTTGAACTGGGGGCCCTCGCCGAGGAACTCCGTCTTCAGGTCGGTCATGAGCGACAGGTCCAGCATGACGTCGAGGTAGTGCTTGCCCTCTTCCTCGGCGATCTGGCCGAGGGACTTGCCGACGTACTTCTGCATGTCCTGGCGGCGGGCCACGCCTTGCACGACGAGCTTCTGGGGCGGGCCGCCCACGGCGAGCTGCGTGTTGGCGAACAGCGTGTTGGCCTGCTCGGTCTCCTTGCGGAGGCGCTCGCGCAGGGCGGGGTCGCGCATCTTGCGCATCTTGTCCTCGAGGGTGCCGGTGGTGGCCTCACGCCAGGCCGGGCTCGAGTCGTAGAGGTTCCAGTTGTCGAGGGAGAAGGCGAAGCCGGTGCGGATCGTGGCGCCCTGGCCGTAGATCTGCAGGCCGTCCTTGTGCGCCTGCTCGAGCCACTCCAGCCGCTCCTGGTACACCCGCGGGTTCTTCTGGCTGACCGGCACGACGTTGTCGATGATCGGACGGCCCGACACCTCGGCGAGGCGGCGCTTGAACTCGAGGTCCTCGGGGTTGTTCGGGTTGGCGTCGGTCGCCTGGGTCAACTGGATGTTGCCCTCGTCGCGCTCGCGCAGGACCTCGGCCAGGGCGAAGATGTCGTCGTCGCACATGGTGTCGGTCACCATCGGTGAGCCGTCGAAGTCGGCCTGGGTGGAGTTGACCCCGAGCCGCTGGATGGAGAAGCCCACGAGGCCGGCGTCCATGCCCTCGTGGAGCAGGCGCTGCATCTCCTTGCGCTCGGCGTTGGTGGCCGGGCGGCTCTTCGCCGCCTCGAGGCCCATGACGTAGGTCATCAACGACGCGGTCGGCATGTAGGACAGCACGTTCACCCCGAGTGGGGCGCGGTCCAGGCTGTCGAGGTACTCGGGGATGGTCTCCCAATCCCACTTGGGCAGCATGCCCTGGCGCATGGCCTCCATCGGGATGGCCTCGGTGCGCACCATGGTCAGCATCGAGCGCTCGCGGAAGTCGGGCTTGCAGGGCGCGAAGCCGAAGCCGCAGTTGCCCAGCACCACCGAGGTGACGCCGTGCCAGCTGGAGATGGTGCACCACGGGTCCCAGCGGACCTGGGCGTCGTAGTGGGTGTGCAGATCGATGGCGCCGGGGGCCACGATGCAGCCATCCGCGTCGATCACCTGCTCGGACGAACCCTTGGCCCGACCGCCGATCTGGGCGATCTTGCCGTCTTTGATCCAGAGATCGCCGCGGTACCGGGGCACCCGGGTCCCGTCGACGATGATGCCGTTCTTGATGTGCACGTCGTAGGTCATGAAAATCGAACCCCCCTTTGATTCGAGGATCGCACCGTAGCACCGGCAGCGTGCGATGTGTTCTCCGGCACACGTACAGGGCAGGGGAAAAGCAGCGGAATCGGCCAAAATCCGGCCGATTCCGGGCGTGCGGGCGGCGTGAGCACGCTCAGCCGTCGCGGGGCGGCTCGTGCAACGCTTGACGGCTCCGAAGCGGCGCCACGGACGGACCGGCCGGACGGCCTGCGGTGCGACAGTGCGGCGGCCTCCCGCTAAGGTCGCACGAGGTTCCGCCCGGTCGTGCGACCCAAGGGGGAAGTTCGTTGATACCTGCAGGCATCATCTCGGCCGACGGGCACGTGTGCGAGGCGGCCAACACCTACACCGACTACATCGACCCGAAGTACCGCGATCGGGCGCCGCACATCGCGGTGCAACCCGACGGCACCGAGGCGTTCGTGGTGCCCGGCATGCGCAAGCCGGTGGCGCTCGGCTTCGTCGACGGTGCGGGGTTCGGGGCCAAGGAGCGTCTCGCCCGGGCCAAGACGATGAAGTACAGCGATGTCCGTACCGCGGCGTATGTCGGTCGGGACCGGCTGGCCTTCATGGACCAGGACGGCATCGCCGCCGAGCTGATCTACGCGTCGGTGGGCATGGGCATCTGCATGCACCGCGACGCCGAGTACAAGGCGGCCTGCATGAAGGCGTACAACCGCTGGCTGGCGGACATGTGCAGCGATGCGCCGGACCGGCTCTTCGGCATGGCCCAGACCGCGGTGCTCAGCGTGGATGAGGCCATCGCCGACTTCCAGGAGGCCAAGGACCTGGGGATGGTCGGCATGATGATGCCGGGCGACCCGGTGCACGAGGACTACGACCACCCGGACTACGACGCGCTGTGGGAGTGCGCCACCGACCTCGACCTGCCGATCTGCTTCCACATCCTCACCAACCGCGCCGGCAGCATCGATCAGAAGGTGCGGGGCCATGCGCTGAACAACTTCCTGTCGATCATGCGGGCCATCCAGGATGTCGTCGGGCTGTTCACCCTGGGCGGGATGTTCGAGCGGCACCCGAAGCTCAAGCTGGTGGTGGCCGAGAGCGACGTCGGTTGGCTGCCGCACTACATGTACCGGATGGACCACGCCGCCCGCATCAACACCGGGACCGGGATCATCAAGGGCCTCTCCAAGCTGCCCAGCGAGTACATCCGCTCCAACGTGTGGGCGACGTTCCAGGACGACATCACCGCTTACCACACCGGTGACCTGTTCGACTACCGCCACCTGCTGTGGGCGAGCGACTTCCCCCACACCGACTCGACCTGGCCGAAGTCCCGCGAGCTGATCGCCGAGCAGGCGTCGCACCTCAGCGAGGAGCACCACCAGGCGATCTTCCGGGACAACACCGCCAAGCTGTTCAACCTGCCCGCCGGGGATCGGTCCTGGCGCATGGAAGCGGGCGAGCTCGCTTCGGTGTGATGGAAGCGGGCGAGCTCGCTTCGGTGTGATCGCACCATGTTCGTACGGCGTGCGGTGCCGTCGTCCTCCCGGGCGGCGGCATCGCCCGAGTTTGCCCAATGGGCCCACGATGACCGAGACAGACGAGCACCTGACCGATGACGTGCGCGAGCTGCGCACCCGCCTGGCCGCCGCGGCCGAGATGGGCGGGCCGGAGTCGGTCGCGTTCCACCACGGACGGGGCAAGCTCACCGTGCGGGAGCGGCTGGACCTGCTGGTGGACCCCGGCTCGCTGCGCGAGTTCGGAGCGTTGACCGGGCGCGGCGTGTACGACGAGCACAACCGGCTCGCGTCGTTCACCCCCAAGGGCGAGGTGAACGCCATGGCCCGCATCGACGGTCGAAAGGTGGTCGTCAGCGGGGGCGACTTCACCGTGCGGGGAGGCTCGGCCAGCACCGGTCACGGTGGGTTGGGGGAGGAGCTGCGGCCGGCGGAACGGGCCCTGCAGTGGCGGGTGCCGTACATCCGTCTGCTGGACGCGGCCGGCGGCAGCGTGCGCGGCTTCGAGGATCTGGGCCGCACCTACCTGCCCGATGGCAACTCGTTCACCGACCCCGATGTGCGGCTGCTCAACGAGGTGCCGGTGGTCTCCGCCGTGCTCGGCTCGGTGGCCGGCCTGCCCGCGGTCAACGCCTGCATGGCGCACTGGAACGTGATGGTGGAGGGGATCTCGCAGATCTTCCCCGGGGGGCCGCCGGTGGTGAAGGCGGCACTGGGCCAGGACATCTCCAAGGAGGAGCTGGGCGGCCCGCAGATCCACACCCGCATCAGTGGCTGCATCGACAACCTGGCGCAGACCGAGGCCGAGGCGCTCGCCATGACCCGGCGCTTCCTCTCGTACCTGCCGTCCAGCGTGCACGAGCTGCCGTCGCGCGCCGCCTGCGCCGACCCGGTCGAGCGGATCGAGCCCGAGCTGCGCACCCTGGTGCCGGACAACCCCCGACGCATCCACGATGCCCGCCGGTTGCTGGCGCTGGTGCTCGACGAGGGGTCGTGGTTCGAGATCGGGCCGGACTACGGGCGGGCTCGCATCACCGGGCTGGCCCGTCTCGGCGGGTACCCGGTCGGGGTGATGGCCAACAACCCGCGGGTCAACGGTGGGGCGACCGATGTGGCAGCGGGGTCCAAGGCGATGCGCCTGATGCAGCTGTGCGACACGTTCCACCTGCCGCTGCTGTCCTTCGCCGACGAGCCGGGCTTCCACGTCGGCATCGAGCAGGAGCGGGCCGGGATCGAGCGGGCCGGGGCGCGGATGGTGGCGATCAGCTGCATGACCCGGATGCCGTGGCTGACCCTCGTGGTGCGCCGGTTGTACGGGGTGGCCGGTCAGTGCCACCACCGGCCGAGCGGGATGTTCCGTCGCTACGCCTGGCCGTCGGCCCGGTGGGGTTCGATGCACATCGCCGGCGGCGCGTCGGCGGCCTACCGGCGCGAGATCGAGTCGTCACCCGATCCCGAGGCGAAGCGGGCCGAGATCGAGGACCGCCTCAACGCGCTGGCCTCGCCGTTCCGCACCGCCGAGGCGACCGGCCAGGACATCATCGACCCGGCCGAGACCCGACCGCTGCTGTGCGAGTTCGTCGAGGACGCCCAGCGGATCCTGGCCTCGCAGGTGGGCCCGCCGCGTCTGCCGTACCTGCCCTGAACGCAGCCGTCGGCGCGGCCTCGGCGGGTCGGGCCGGAGGGCGCGGCTGGAGGGCTCGAGGCGGTGCTGTCGGGCTCGGGCCGGGGGCTGTCGGGCTCGGGCCGGGGGCTGTCGGGCTCGGGCCGGGGGCTGTCGGGGCGGTTGCGGTCGATCGTGGTGGCTGCGGCGGTCTCGGCGGCCCAACGGGCGGATTTGTAAGGGGTTGCCTGACGCAACGGACGAGGTTCTCGACGCTTCGCGTTGCGGGCGCTGCACAGCGTCGATGATCGGGGGCAGGTTCGGTGGGGCGATCGCGCGAATCAGCCCGTTGGCCCCGACCCGGGTCCCCCGAGGCGGCGACGATGCGAGCGGCGAACACGGTCCCCGCCCCCCGCCGAATCGATACCGATTCGCCGCGAACACCCCCCCGCCGCCGCCGCCGCCGAATCGATGTCGATTCGCCGCGAGCCGAGACCGCCGAAACATACCAAGCGGTATGGCAACTGCCGGCTCCTGGCCCGGTGGGTCAGGGGACGAGCACGACCCGGCCGCTGACCTTGCGGTGCTCGAGCGCCTCGAGGGCGGCGGGCAGCCCCTCGAGGTCGACCGTGGCGGTCACGTCGGGCTTGATCGAACCGGCGCGGTACAGCCGCAGCAGGTCCTCGTGGGCGGTTTCGATGACCGCTCGTCCGCCGTGCTCGACGTACGCGCCCCAGTGCAGGCCCAGCACGCTGTAGTTCTTCACCAGGATGTGGTTGGCCGGGTAGCTGGGCACCGTGCCCGAGGCGAACCCGATCACCACCAGCCGGCCCTCCCACGCCATCAGTCTCCGGGTGACGTCTCCGGCGGCGCCGCCCACCGGGTCGAACGCCACGTCCACGCCGTGGCCGGCGGTCAGCTCCATGATCGTGGCGTAGAGGTCAGCGTCGTTGTAGTCGATGGCGTGCTGCGCTCCGAGGCCGAGGCAGTGGGCCACCTTGTCCGGCCCGCCGGCGGTGGCGATCACCTTGGCGCCGGCGGCCACGCCGAGTTGCACCGCCGCCGAGCCGACCCCGCCGGCCCCGGCGTGCACCAGCAGCCACTCGCCGGCCTGCAACCCGCCGCGGTGGAACAACCCGACATGCGACGTCTGGTACGTGGAGTACAGCACGGTGGCGTCCGGTGCCGGGATGTCGGCCGGCATCGGCAGCACCGTGTGCGCCCGCAGCAACGCCTTCTCGGCGTAGCCGCCCCGGGGCAGTGCCGACATGCCGGCGGCGCGCACACCGATCGGTACGTCGACACCGGGGCCGACCTTCTCCACCACGCCGCACGTCTCGAGGCCGGGTGTGAACGGTACGCCGGGCCGGTCCTGGTAGATGCCCTGGCACAGCAGGATGTCGGCGAAGTTGACGTTGCCGGCCTCGACCCGGATGGCGACCTCCCCGGGCCCGGGCTCGGGGTCGGCCACGTCCTCCAGCCTCAGGGAGACCGACGGATGGCCGAGTTCGTTGACGCGCCAGGCACGCATGGGGTTCCTCTCGATCGCTGGGGTCAGCTCATCCCGAACAGGGCGAGCAGGTCGGGGTGGCCGGTCGAGCAGGTGACCCCACCGTCGACCACCAGGTTGGCGCCGACCATGAAGGCGGCTTCGTCGGCTGCGACGAAGGCGATCGCCGCGGCGATCTCCTCCGGGTGCCCGAACCGACCGGCCGGAATGGCGTCCTCGAAGGCGCGCCGTTCGCGCTCGGGACCGGTGGTGGCCACCGTCATGGGGGTGTCCACCGCGCCCGGAGAGACCGCGTTCACCCGGATGTTCTCCGAGATCAGCTCCAGCGCCAGGCTGCGGGTGAAGTTCACCACCCCGGCCTTGGCCGCGCTGTACACGGTCATGCCTTTGTCGCCGCCCACCGCGTCGAGGGAGGCGACGTTGACGATGGCCGCCCGTCGCCCCGGCCCGGCCGACACCGCGGCGCGCAGGTGGGGCAGCGCCGCCTGGCAGCTGTCGATCACCGAGCCGAGGTTGACCGCCAGCGTCCGCTGCCAGTGCTCGCGCTTCAACCGGCCGAACGGCGTGACCACGATGGCGCCGGCCGAGTTCACCACCACGTCGACGCGTCCGAACGCCGCCACCGTCTCGGCGTAGAGCCGTTCCAGCGCGTCACGGTCGGTCACGTCGGTGGGCACGAACCGGGCCCGGTCGGTGGGCAACGTGGCCAGTGCCAGCGCACCACGTCCCTCGTCCCGGCCGGCGATCACGACGCACCCGCCCTCGGCGGACAGTCGCTGGGCGGTGGCCAACCCGATGCCGGAGGTGCCGCCGGTGATCACCGCCACCTTGTCGACATACCGACCGTGCGTCGGCCACAGCTCGCTCATCGGCGGCACCCTACCGGTGCGGCGCACGCCAGATCGAACGCTTGGCCGTCGGCCCCACGGCTACAGTCCCGCGCATGGCAGAGGCGTTCGAGCTCAGTCACGACATCGAGATCGAGGCGCCGCCCGCCGCGGTGCTCGACTACGTGTCCAACCCGCAGACGTGGCCGGAGTGGATGCCCGCCACCCACCGCATCGACAGCCCGGACCGGCCCATGCAGGCCGGCGAGGCGTTCTTCGAGAAGTGGGCCACCCGCCAGGGGGAGGTGCAGCTCGACTGGCGCGTCGTGGACCGGGTCGACCCGGGCGCCAGCGGGCGTTGGGAGGCGCACACCGCCACCGCGTTCACCGGGCCCATCGTGTGCGTGTACACCGTCGAGGCCACCGAGCGGGGCTGCCGCTACACCCGCACCATCGGCAACCCGCAGCGCCCCAAGGCGCCCACGGCGGACATGGTGCAGCGCATGCACGACGAGGCCGCCGTCTGCCTGGCCAACATCAAAGCCGGTGTGGAGCGGCGGCAGCAGGTGGCTGCGGCCGGCGACTGAGCGGCATCGGGGCCCGCCGAGTCGCCGGCCGGGCGTCGGCGGTTCAGCCCTCGATGTTGGGCATCCCCGACCGGTCGACCACCGACGTGCGGGTCGCCCCCTCGCGCAGCTTGTTCTCCCCCGGACGGGCCTCGAAGGGGCTGTTGAGCCCGAGCTCCTTGGCGTAGGCCTTGATCTCGGGCATCACGTACTTGCCGAGCAGCTCGAGGTTGCGCATGCGGTCCTCGTTGGGCACCGGACCCTGCGGGCCGAAGAACACGAAGGTGCCCGGCCGCAGCACGCTGATCATCGTCTTGACCTTCTCGATGATCGTGTCGGGTGAACCGAGCAGGGTGAGGTAGTTGCGCTGGCTCTTGCGCAGCTGGCCCTCGGCGCGGGCACGCACCGCCTCGTAGTCGATGGGGGCGTTGTCATCGGTGGCGGCCTGCATCAGCTTGTTGCGGTTGACGCCCAACCACGAACCACCCGGCTGCTTGGACAGGCGGCGGATGGCGTCCTTGGAGTTGTAGCCGGGCGGCAGCGTGTGCTCGGGCCGGCTGAAGACGGTCTGGCCGCCGCCGTAGATGAAGCCCTTGCCCAGCTCCTGTGCCTTCTCGTCGGTGTCGGCGACGAAGGTGGGGATGAGGTAGCCGAAGTTCTCCGAGCCGGCCTGGTAGCCGTTCTCGGCGGCGACGTCGGCGTAGATGTCCCACAGGTCGGCGGTCGGGCCGAGCGAGGTGCCGAGGCCGATGTAGGGCAAGGCCTTGGCGGCTGCCCAGCGCACCGTCTCCGGGGACAGGACGCCGGGGATCATCGTCGGTGGGACCGGCTTCTGGTAGGGCAACGCCCACGGGTTCACGTGTCGGTAGTGGAAGTGCTTGCCCTCGTAGCGCCAGGGGCCGGGCCTGGTCCACGCCATCTGGATGAACTCGTAGGCCTCCTCGAACATCTCCCGGTTGTAGGCCGGGTTGGCGTTGTTGAAGAACTGCTCGCTGCCGGCGCCCCGCACCCAGCCGGCGACGAGGCGGCCCCGGGAGATCAGGTCGATGGTGGCGAGCTCCTCCGCCATGCGCAGCGGGTGCTTGATGACCGGCAGCGGGTTGCCGATGAGGATGATCTTCACCCGCTCGGTGATGCGGGCCAGGATCGCCGCTTCGACGTTCATCACGTTGCCCATGCAGAAGGGGTTGCCGTGGTGCTCGTTGAGCGCGACGCCGTCGAAGCCGAGCTCCTCGGCCCGCACGTACTCGTCGAGGTAGTAGTTGTAGTCCTCGGCGCCGCGCACGTGGTCGAACAGTGCGTTCGAGAGGCCGAAGAAGGCCTTGTTGCGGATGACATCGTCCTCGGGTACCCAACGGTACGGACGCTCGGTGAAGTAGGCGACGTGCATGGCTCTCAGACCCCCAGGAAGTTCGTGACCGCAGCAAGGAAGGCGTCGGGATCCTCGATCTCGGGACGGTGCCCGGCGCCGGGGATCTCGACCACGGTGTGGTTCGGGATGGCCGACTCGTAGGCGGAGATGCAGCCGCGGGGCGCGATGAGGTCCGCGGTGCCCCGAACCAGTAGGGCCGGCAGGTCGCCCACGCCCTGGAGGTGGTGGGCGAGGCTGTCGTTGAACATGAACGGTTCCCAGCCGATGCGGGCCGTCTCGGCCCGGGCGTCCTCGAACGCCTCGAACTGCTCGGGGGTCATGTCCCCGCCGTAGATGCGCCCGAACTCCGGAGCGTCCACGTTCGAAACGGTGGCGGCCACGTGGGTGCGGATGGTGACGGCGAGGAAGTCGAAGATCTCGCCCTCGGTCGGCCGCAGGCCGAGGGGGCCGACGAGCACCATCCTGGAGAAGAGATCCGGGCAGGCGGCGGCCATCTCGGCCGCGATGAACGCGCCGGCGGAGAAGCCGATGACCGGGCAACCGGCCCAGCCCTGCTCGCGCAGCATCCGGGCGTAGAAGCCGGCGAGGTCGCGATAGGAGCGGATCCAGTCGACGCGGGGTGTCTGGCCGTAGCCGGGCTGCATGGGCACGATGAGCTCGTGGTGCTGCGCCAGCCGGTCGTTCCAGCTCATCCAGCCCGGATAGCCGAGCTCGTCGTGCAGCATGAGCAGCGGGGGTCCATCACCTCCCCGCAGCACCGTGATCGGGGTGTCCCCGACCTGGACGATGGTTTGCGCTGTGCGTGCGGCGGTGTCTGCCACAATGCCCCCCGGCGTGCCGACCCGTTGTTTGGTTCAAACCCTAGCGCAGGGCCCGAACCGGCAGTTGGGGAACGCGCCCGGCCATTGGACCCTTTCCTGTGGTGGTTCGGCGCCAGACCATACCGAATGGTACGGAGACGACGGCGGCGGCGGGGCCTCGGGTCGCTCGCACCGAATCGCTGCCGATTCGGTGCGAGATACGGCCATCGTTATCGGGCTGGTTCGTCGCTGCGTAGCCAGATGCGCGCTCCGAGTGCGATGGAGGGAGGCGCGGCGCGGCGATCGGGCCGCCCAGACCGTGCGGTATGGATCGGGACGAAACGCGGCACCGCCGCACCAACCAGCGGCGGTGCGGCGGCGCGGTTCGTGTGCGGCGCGGTCAGCCGCGGCCGTGTCGGAGCAGCCGGCCCGGCGTGGCGCCGGTGCACGTCCCGTCCGAGAACGTCTCCTCGCCGTTGACGATGATCGAGTGGTACCCCTTGGCCCGCTGCACCCGCCGCCATTCGCCACCCGGCAGGTCGTGGGCGATCTCGCCGATCCACTTCGGTTCGACGTCGAGCTCCTCCATGTCGTAGACGACGACATCAGCTGCGGCGCCTTCGCGCAGCACACCGCGATCGCGGAAGCCGGCCGCGTGGGCGGCCAGCGCCGACATGCGGTAGTGGGCCTCCTCCAGGGTGAACTTTGCCTCGTCGCGCACCAGCCAGCTCAGGATGTCCGTCGTCCACGCCCCGCCGGTGAAGAACTTGGCGTGCGCCCCGCCGTCGGACACGCCGGGCAGCGTGTAGGGCGAGTCGAACAGCTCCTTCATGAACTCGGCGTTGGAACCCTTGTCCGGCCCGAGGAACTCGGCCTTGAGGTCGGTCTGCAGGGACAGGTCCAACATGACCTCGGCCGGGTGCTTGCCTTCCTCGGCCCCGATCTCCTTGAGCGATCGGCCGAGGTACTTCTGCAGCTCCGGCCGCCGGTTGACCGCCTGCACCATGAGGTCCTCGAGGGGGCCTCCGACGCCGGCCCGCCGCGGGCGGTAGCGGGCCCCCTTCTCCACCTCGGCCTTGACGATGGCGGCGCGCACTTCGGGGTCCGCCATCTTGGCCAGCTTCTCCTCGAAGCTGCCGGTCGTCGCCTCCCGCCACGGCTTCGAGAAGTCGTAGAGGTTCCAGTGCTCGAGCGTGAAGGCGAACCCGGCCCGGTTCATCCCGCACTGTCCGTACACCTGCAGGCCGCGGTCCCAGCAACGCTGCAGCCAGGCGAGCGACTTGCGGTGTGGATCGGGGTTGCGGCGGGTGGGGGCGATGGCGTTGTGGATCACCGGACGGCCCGACACCTCGGCCAGCTTCTCGACGAAGGCGAGGTCGGCCTTGATCTTGCCGGTGGACTGCGTGATCTGGATGAAGCCCTCGTCCCGTTCGGCGAGCACCTCGGCCAGCGCCAGGATGTCCTCGTCGCACATCGTGTCGGTGACCATCGGCGTGCCGTCGTAGTCCGCCTGGGTGGAGTTGTGACCCAGCCGCTGGATGGAGAAGCCCGACAGGCCGGCGTCCATGCCCTCGTGCAGCAGGCGCTGCATCTCCTTGCGCTCCGCATCGGTGGCGACACGGGTCTTCGCCGCCTCCAGACCCATCACGTAGGTCATCAGCGACGCGGTCGGCATGTACTGGATGCAGTTGACGCCCATCGGCGTGCGATCCAACGAGTCGAGGTACTCGGGGATGGTCTCCCAGTCGAAGAGCATGCCCTGCTTGATCGACTCGTAGGGGATGGCCTCGGTGCGGACCATGGTGAGGATCGAGCGCTCGCGGAAGTCCGGCTTCACCGGGGCGAAGCCGAAGCCGCAGTTGCCCAGCACCACCGAGGTGACGCCGTGCCAGC
>JADLEF010000145.1 GCA_020846295.1 Acidimicrobiales bacterium | reverse complement strand
TGCCGTGCAGGGCGAACGCACTGCCGAGGGCGGCGGCATCCTCGAAGGCCTGGGCGGCACCTTGGCCGAACGTGGGCAGCATCGGATGCGCCGCGTCCCCGAGCAGGCAGATGCGGCCCGAGATCCAGGTTTCGAGCGCATCGCGGTCGTACAGACCCCACTTCGTGGGATGGACGATCGCTCCCGCCAGGGCGAGCAGATCGTCACGACCAGGGCTCCCGATGAAGGCGTCGCCCACCTCGCGGAGGATCTCCTCCCGACTGACGGGGAACCAGTCGCCCTCCTCCTGCTCGAACGCGGCCGAGTTGGGTTCGTAGCGGGAGATCCACACGTTCAACAGCTCGCCGCCGCGCACCCAGTACGTCGTCGCTCCGGCCCTGTCGTGGCGGTGACGGTCCATGCTGAAGGAGTCGACCGGGTTGTGGTCGAGCGGGCTGCCGTCGGCCTTGCGGAGCGAGGCGACCTCGGCGCGGGGGATGAGCCCACGGAAGCAGGTCACCTCGGTCCAGCGCTTGGGCCGGGCATCGGGCCAGGTGAGCTGCAGCGTGGCGGAGTTGATCCCGTCGGCGCCGACGAGGACCTCGCCGGTGGCGGTCTCACCGTTGGCAAAGGTCGCGGTCACCTCGCCGGGGGTCTGGTGGAGGTGCGCCAACCGATGGTCCATGTGCACGGTGATGGGGCAGGGCGCGCCGCGGCCGGGACCGAGCTCGAACACCCGCTGGTACAGGCACATCAAGAGGTCCAGTCGGTGCATGTGGTGGAAACCGGCGCCGTCACCGGCGGCGGTGACGTGATCGAACGGCTTCGTCGTCATGGTCCCGTCCGAGTTGAACTGCCGGGTCGACTCCAAGATGGCCGCCCGGCCGCCGTCGATGGCGCCGTGCGGGCCCTTCGGGTCCCCGCCGTCGAGGTCGACACCGAGCCAGCGGCAGAGCCGCGCGCCGTTGGGCGGGATGTTCAACCCGGCGCCCGCCGTGCTGGGCGCCTTCGTCTGCTCGTACACGTCGACCGATGCAAAGGCCCCCGATCGGCGCAACGACAAGGCTGCCATCAGCCCGCCCATGCCCGCACCGATGATCACTGCCCGCATCTCGTCATCCTTCCAACGTCGGCGAGCGCTCGGGGCGCCGATGTCGCCGGAGTTCAGGTCGCCGGAGCTCGGATCGACAGTACCGCGTCCCCGTTGCTCGACGTTCGGCACGAGCGGCGGCGCCATGGCTTGCGGGCGGCGGCGCGCAGGGTGCTCTTGGTTTGGACCTGATCCGGGGTTGCGCGGTCAACCGAGCAGGCGGGCGAGGACCGCCGCCTCGCTGATGTCGCTCCGCTTCGACGCCGTGAGCAACGTCAGGCGGCCATCGGCGGCGAGCTGCTGCAGGTGGGCGTAGGCGCGCGCCCGCTCGGGTTCGTCGAGCTCGGCGCGATAGCGGCGGCCGAACTCGTCGAACTTGTCGGGATCGTGGCGGTACCACCGCCGGAGATCCGTCGACGGCGCCACCTGCTTGCACCACTCGTGCAGCTGGGCGCGCTCCTTGCTCATCCCGCGCGGCCAGATCCGGTCGACGAGCACCCGCCGGCCGTCGTCCGGTCGGGGATCGTCGTAGATCCGCCGGACCTGGACCTTCTCGACGTCGGTCATGGCAGGGCCTCCTGGGGGTCGGGGATCGCCCGATGGACGCGCGCCGGGAAGCTGGCCGCGCTCCGCCAGGCCATCGAGCAGCAGGTGGAAGTAGAGCAGGCCGGTGCACGGCTCCCACGGGCGCAGCAGCGCGGTGACCTCGTCGTAGCTCGGGTCTCGATCGAGCCCGAAGAAGCGGCGGAGCTTGTTGCGAGCGCCCACGTCGTCGCCGGGGTACACGTCGAGTCGACCCAACCCACGTAGGAGCGCGTACTCCGCGGACCACCGGCCGATCCCGCGCACCTCCATCAACCGCCGCGCCGCTTGCCCGCGGTCGGCCCGATCGAGCTCCTCCTCGTCGAGCGCGCCCGACTCGGTGGCGTGGGCGATGGCGTGGAGGTACTCGACCTTGCGGGTGCTGAAGCCCAGCGCACGCAGCTCGTCGGGTGCCGCCGCGATGATCGCCTCCGCCGTCGGGAAGGCGAGCACCCCGTCGTCGCCCGTGTCCGCACCGAACGACGACGCCATCCGGTTGAGCAAGGTCAGCCCGACCTCGAGGGAGAGCTGCTGGTTGGCCACCGCGTTGGCGAGCGCCTCGAACAGGCTGGGGAACCGGGGCGGGCGCATGCCGAGGAACCGATCCTTGAGCCGGCGGGTGCGCGGGTGGGCGTCCGCCAGCTCGTAGAAGCGCCCCAGGTCCACGTCGACGCCGAGGAGGCGGGTCATCTGCGCCCTGGCCTCGTCGAGCTCGCCCGCATCGCACGGTGGCGCCCCCGCCAGCTCGACGCGCACCACCGGCCGGTGCGGCGTCCCGACCTGGCATGCCCGCGCCACCACGGTGCGGTCCTCGAGGTGCAGCGCGCGCCGGTACGAGCCGTCCCAGCGGTCGATCTCGTTGCGGTCACGGCGGCGAAGGGCCCACACCGTGAGATCGAGGCGGTAGGGCGGTCGCGGGTGGAGGTCGAACGACGAGA
>JADLEF010000144.1 GCA_020846295.1 Acidimicrobiales bacterium | reverse complement strand
GCCGGCGCAGGGCGGGTGCGGCGCAGGCGGATGCGGATCGGGTCGGGTCGGCGGACGCGGGTTGGGTTGGGCGCGGTGGGGGTGGGCTCGGGTGCGACAGAGTCGAAGCCACCCTCGGTACCGAAGTAGCGTGCGGCCCATGAGCGACAACGGCGAAGCAGAGCTGGATCCCGCTGAGGCCGAGGCCTTCCGCGCCAGGTGCCGGGCGTTCCTCGAAGCGCACGCCACGGGCATCACCATCGACGGCCCGGACCCCCGCAGCGAGAAGGAGCTGGCCGCCAACAAGGCCTTCCAGCAGCAGCTCGCCGCCGCCGGTCTGGCCGGGCTCACCTACCCAGCGGAGTACGGCGGCGCCGGCCTCACCAAGGCGCACGACCGGATCTGGCGCGAAGAGTACGGCAAGTTCCCGGACATGACCACGCAGCTGACCATCAGCCATGGCATGTGCCTGCCCATGCTCGCCGAGTACGGCACCCACGAGCAGAAGTCCGCCTTCCTCGCCGATTGCATCGCGGCGCGCACCGTGTGGTGCCAGATGTTCTCCGAGCCCGGCGCCGGCTCCGACGTGGCCAGCCTCCAGACCCGCGCCACCCTCGACGGTGACGAGTGGACCATCAACGGCCAGAAGGTGTGGACCACGCTCGCCCACGCCTGTGACTACGGCATCATCGTGGCCCGCACCGATCCCGAACAGGTCAAGCACCGCGGCATCTCGATGTTCATCATCGACATGCGCGCTCCCGGCGTCGACATCCGCGCCATCAACCAGATCGACGGCGGCAAGCACTTCAACGAGATCTTCTTCACCGACGTCAAGATCCCCAAGGACTGGCTCGTCGGTGCGTACAACGAGGGTTGGCGCCTCGCCACCGCCATGCTCATGTACGAGCGTGTCGCCATCGGCACCGGTTCCAAGAGCGGTGTGTCCACCCCGACCTTCAAGTACCTCCAGGGCGAGGCGCAGCGGCGCGGCAAGCTGCAGGACCCCGCCATCCGCCAGAGCCTGATGAAGCTCTACAGCGAGGAGACGGCCAAGAGCCTCGTCGCCCTGCGCACCAGGGCCGAGATGAAGGCGGGCAAGACCCCCGGCCCCGGCGGCTCGCTCGGCAAGCTCCACACCGCCATCATCGCCCGCCTGGCGCGCACCATGACCCTCGAGATCGTCGGCGCCGACGGCCTCGCCTGGGACGCGTCGAACGCCGACGGCGACAAGCACGCCAAGAGCGTGCTGCGCAGCTTCTCGGCCAACATCGCCGGCGGCTCCGACGAGATCCAGAAGAACATCATCGGCGACCGCGTCCTCGGCCTGCCCCGCGACATCGCGGTCGACATCGACGTGCCGTTCAAGGACCTCAAGGTCGGCACCCAGAAATCAGCGGGCTGACATGGGCGTGCCGACCCTGCAGATCGACGGGCACCGCGCCACCATCGAGCTGCAGCGGCCCGACAAGCGCAACCGCATCGAACCGGACGACCTCGTCGAGCTGCTCGAGCTGTTCGACCGCATCGTCGCCGAGCCCGACGTGCGCGTGGTCGTGTTGAAGTCGTCCGGTCCCATCTTCTGCGCCGGCTTCCACCTCGGCGCCCTGGCCGACGGCACCCGCTCGCCGGTCTCCTTCGGCGAGATGTGCGACCGGCTCGCCTCCCTGCCCATGCCGTCGATCGCCCAGATCGAGGGCGGCATCCACGGCGGCGGCACCGACCTCGCCCTGTCCTGCGACTTCCGCATCGCGGCCGACGACATCGAGCTCGTCATGCCCGCCGCCCGCCTCGGCCTGCAGTACTACGCCAGCGGGCTGCAGCGCTTCGTGGCCCGCATCGGGCCCTCGGCCTCCAAGCGGCTGTTCCTCACCGCGCTGCCCGCCGACGCCCCGCTGCTGCTGCGCGTCGGCTACCTCGACGAGCTCCACCCCCGCTGGGCCATCCCCGCCCGCGTCGAGGAGCTGGCCACCGCGGTGGCCGCCCTCGGCCCCGAGGCGGTGGCGCGCACCAAGGCCGCCATCAACGGCCTGGCCGACGGCTCGATGACCCTCGAGCAGGCCGACGCCTCCGCCAAGGAGTCGATGCGTTCCGCCGAGCACCGCGAGGGCGTCAAGGCGATGTCGGAGAAGCGGCCGCCCAGCTTCGCCCCGTCCACCCTGCGACCCGTGCGCTGACCAGTCGCACCCGAACGAACGAAGGCCGTCCGCCATGTCTGCAACCCCACCCAAACGCCTCTCGCTCAACGCGTTCTCCATGAACTGCGTGTCGCACATCCAGCAGGGGCTGTGGGTGCGCCCCGAAGCCCGTCAGCTCGAGTACAAGCACCTCGACCCGTGGCTCGAACTGGCCCGGATCCTCGAGAAGGGCTGCTTCGACGCCCTCTTCCTGGCCGACGTGGTCGGGCTGTACGACAGCTACAAGGGCGGCGCCGACGTCTCCATACGGGAAGGTATGCAGGTGCCGGTCAACGACCCGATGCTGCTCATCCCGGCCATGGCGACGGTCACCGAGCACCTCGGCTTCGCCTTCACCGCTTCGATCCTGCAGACCCACCCGTTCACCTTCGCCCGCCAGCTGTCAACCCTGGACCACCTGACCAACGGCCGGGTCGGCTGGAACATCGTCACCGGCTACCTGCCCAACGCCGCGGCCAGCCTGGGCCTGGAGAACCTGCCCAACCACGACGCCCGCTACGACCAGGCCGACGAGTACCTCGAGGTCCTCTACAAGCTGCTCGAGGGCTCCTGGGAGGAGGACGCCGTCCTCGCCGACGTGCAGCAGCGCATCTACGCCGATCCGGCCAAGGTCCACAAGATCCACCACGTCGGCCCCCACTACCGCGTCGAGGGACCGCACCTGTGCGAGCCGTCCCCGCAGCGGGTGCCGCTGCTGTTCCAGGCCGGCTCGTCCGAACGCGGCCGGGAGTTCGCCGCCCGCCACGCCGAGTGCGCGTTCATCCTGACCACCCGCCGGGCGCTCGCCGCCGGGCGCGGCCCGGTGCCCGACGTGCGCCAACGTGCCGCGCGGTACGGTCGCAACCCCGACGACATCCGCTTCTACCAGGCCATCTCGCCGGTGGTCGGCGGCACCGAGACCGAAGCCCGCGCCCTCGCCGCCGAGTACACCGAGCAGCTGTCCACCGAGGCGGCGCTGGCCCACCTGTCCGGCTCGATCGGTGTCGACCTCGGCGCCATCGACCCCGACCGGCCCCTCGAGACGTTCGACTCCCAGGCCATGACCGGCGCGGTGAAGGGCCTGCTCGAATCGGCTCCGCCCGGCACCCGCACCTTCCGCGACCTCGCCCGGGCCAACATGGCCGGCCAGTTCCTCGTCGGCACACCGGAGCAGATCGCCGACACGTTGATCGAGTTCGGCGAGGCCGGCATCGACGGGTTCAACCTCGTCTACTCGGTCACCCCCGGTACCTTCGTGGACTTCATCGACGGCGTCGTGCCGATCCTGCAGGAGCGCGGCCACGTGCCGCGCCACTACGAGGACGGCCCGCTGCGCCAGCGCCTGTTCGGCTCGCCCCGCCTGCCCGAGCGCCACCCCGCCGCCGCCTACCGGCACCGCCAGCCCAGCACCGCCTGAGCGGCCGTAGTAGAACCGGGGCCATGGCCGGTCTCTCCCATCTGCGCGTCATCGAACTGGCCGGCGGCGTCGGCGCGGCCTACTCGGCCAAGCTCTTCGCCGACCTCGGTGCCGACGTCATCCGAGTCGAGGCCCGCGACCACGACCTGGTCCGCGCCCGGCCCTACGAGGTCCACCGCTGGCTCAACACCAACAAACGCTCGATGTTCGCCGAGCCGGGCGTGCTCGACGCGCTGCTGGCCGGCGCCGACCTGCTGATCCACGACCTGGCGCCCGGCGCCGCGACCGCCGCCGGGCTCGACGCCGAAGAGCTGCTGGCCCGCCACCCGGCGCTGGTCGTGGGCAGCTGCACGGCCTACGGGCACGGCGGCCCATGGGCGGAGCACGCCGCCACCGAGCTGACGCTGATCCACGCGTCGAGCTGGGGCAACCTGTCGCCCGCCGCCGCCACCGACCTCGCCCAGCCGCCCATCAAGGCGCCCGGCCACCACGCCACCCTGATGACGGCCATCGTGGCCGCCGCCGCCTTCCTCGCCGCGGTGGACCGGGCCCAGCGCAGCGGCCTGGGCGAGCACGTGGACTTCTCCTCCCTCGGTGCCGCCGCCCGCATCTGTGAGACGTCGCCCGCCGGCGCCGCCTTCCAGGGCACCAACGCCTCCCGGGCGGGGGTGCGCTCGCTGATGCCGTGGGGCATCTACGAGTGCCGCGACGGCCTGCTGCAGTTCATCTGCGTCGAGGACGCCCAGTGGCGCAGCCTGGTCGAGCTGATGGGCTCCCCGGAGTGGGCGACCATGGAGGTCTTCGCCGACGCCCCGTCGCGGCGGGAGAACGCCGACCTGCTCCAGCTGTACCTGTCGGAATGGATGGCCGAGCAGTCCGCCGCCGAGCTGTTCCTCGTCGGCCAGCAGCACCGGCTGTGCATGGCGCCGGTGTACCGGATGGACCAGCTGGTGCGCGACGAGCAGCTGCAGGGCCGCGGCTTCTTCGTCACCGATCCCGACGGGCGCACCCTGCCCGGCCCCGGCTACCGGTTCGACCAGCCGTGGTGGGCGCTGCGCGCCGCCGCGCCGCCGGCCGGTGCCGACGACGGCGGCACCTGGCTGCCGCGGGCGGCCACCGCGCCGAGCGAACCGGCCGACCCGACCCGTCGCCCCCTCGAGGGCCTGCGGGTGTGCGACTTCACGTGGATCTGGGCCGGTCCGTACTGCACGCAGCTGCTCGCCCACCTCGGCGCCGAGGTCGTCCGCCTCGAATCACCCGAGTACCTGTGCCTGTTCCGGCGCATGCCGTTCCACCCGCCGGGCGTGGAGGCGACACCGGATTCCGACGGGCTGTTCCAGCTGTACAACAGCGACAAGCGCAGCCTCGCCATCGACCTGCGCGCCGACGCCGCCCGCGAGATCATCCACCGGCTGGTCGCCAACTCCGACGTGGTGGTGGAGAACTTCGCCGCCGGCACGCTGGCCGCCCTCGGCTACGGGGTGGAGGACCTGCGGGCCATCAACCCCGACGTGATCGTGGTGTCGCTCAGCGGGTTCGGCCAGGACGGGCCCTACGCCCAGTACATGGCCTACGGGCCCTCCGGCGGTGCCTTCGCCGGGCTGTACGCGGCCAACGGTTACGAAGGCGGTCAGGCGGCCGAGACCGGCATCGCCATCGGGGACCCGGGCACCGGGCTCACCGCCGCGTTCGCCACCGTCGCCGCCGTCTCCGCCCGCCGCGCCCACGGCGTCGCCGCCCGGGTGGACGTGGCCATGGTGGAGGCGATCGCGGCGACGATCGGCGAGCTGTGGATGCAGTTCGAGGCCACCGGCGAGGCCCCCGGCCCGATGGGCAACCGGGACCCGCAGTGGGCGCCGCACGGTGTGTACGCCACCGGCGAGGACGAATGGCTGGCGCTGGCCTGCACCTCCGACGCCCAGTACCGGGCGCTGGTCGGCGTGGTGGCGGCGAGCGGCGCCGGCGACGTGGCCGCCGAGCTCGGCGAGGAGCGCTTCGCCACCGAAGCGGGGCGCAAGGCGAACGAGGACGCGCTCGACGCCGCGCTCGGCGGGTGGGTGCACGGGAAGGACCGCGCCGAGCTGTTCGCCGCCCTACAGGCGGCCGGGGTGGCGGCGGCGCCGTCGCTGTCACCGCTCGAGGTGTGGGGCGGCGACGCCCTGGCCCCGGACAACCGCCATCACGGCAACGAGCAGCTGGCCGCCATCGGCATGCTGGAGCGGCCCGACCACCCCGTCACCGGCCGCCGAGTCGTACCCGGGGTGCCGTGGCGGTTGCGCAACGCCCCCAACGGGCTGCGACGGCCGGCGCCGCTGCTCGGTCAGCACACCGACGAGGTGCTCGCCGAGGTCGGCTTCGCCGAGGCCGAGGTGGCCGACCTGGCCGCACGCGGTGCGCTGCCCGGCCGCACCCCCGAACCGGCCTGAGCTCGCTGGCGCTCAGCCGAGCTGGGCCAGGCGGGGGAACAGCTTGGCCGGGTTGTGGTGGAACACGTCGGCCTTGTCCTGCGCGGTGAGGAACTCGAAGGACTCGATCACCGGCACCAGGTCGTCGCCGGTGATGCCCGGACCCTCCGGCCGCGGGGCGCGCCCCGAGCCCGGCGCCTCGGTCCCGAACACCATGCGGGCCACGCCGCGCTGCTTGAACGCGCACTCCAGGAAGTGCACGTCGTGGGCGCAGGTGTCGAAGAACAGGTTGTTCGACAGGTCCTTCTGGGCCAGGTGCGGGTCGGTGGGGATGAACCGGTCCAGCGCCCCGCCGCAGTGGCACACGATCACCTTCAGCCCCGGGAACCGGTCGAACACGTCGCCGGGGGAGAGGATCTGGGTGGCGAGGGACTGCTCCACCACGAAGCCCAGCTGGTAGTTGTGCGGCACGTGCCGGAAGCGGGGGTCGACGCAGTTCGTCCCGTGGATGACGATCGGCAGCTGCTCCTGCTCGCACACCTCGTAGAGCGGGTCCCACCACCGTTCGTTGAGACCGGGGCCGTTGCGGCGGCCCTCCGGGTCGGGCGACACGTACACCCCGGCGAAATCGAACTCCGACCGGCAACGGCGCAGCTCGTCCAGCATGTGCGAGGCGTCGGGGGCGTGACCGTTCTGCGGCAGCTGGCAGGCGCCGATGAAGCGGTCGGGGTGCATGGCGCACTGCGCGGCGATGCAGTCGTTCACGAACCGGGTCCACGCCGGCAGCAGGTGCTCCTGCATCCAGCCCTGCATCAGGAACGGTCGGGGGCCCAGCACCTGCACATCGATCCGGCGCTCGTCGATGTAGGCGAGGTGGTTGGCGACCGAACGGGCGAAGTCCACCTCACCGAGGCCGAACTGCGCCGCCGCGGCCGGCTGACCGATCGGACTGGGCAGCACCCCGTTCGTCGCCTGCAGGAACATGGAGAACTGACCCACGCCGCCCATCGGCGCGGACACGTGGGCATGGACGTCGAGAACCTTGAGACCGTCGAACACCCGCCCATCCTTGCATCGGGCGGCCCGGCCCGCCCGGCCCCGAAACGCGCTACCGACGCCGCCCGGTGGTCGCTACCGTCGGGCGCGATGACCGAGCTGTCGAGCACCGCCCCCGCCTTCGTGACCATGGCGCACCGCATCGTGTGGTGCACCGTCGCCACCGTCGACCGCGCCGGCCGGCCCCGCACCCGGGTGCTGCACCCGCTGTGGCGATGGGACGGCGCCGCGCTCACCGGCTGGATCCTCACCGACCCCACCTCGCTCAAGGCGCGCCACCTCGAGGCGCAGCCCTTCGTCTCGCTCACCTACTGGGCGCCCGACCACGACACCTGCAGCGCCGAGTGCGCGACGGCGTGGGAGCTCGACCCGCAACAGCGGCGCGACGGCTGGGACCGCTTCGCCGACGCACCGGAACCGGTCGGCTACGACCCGCGCATCATCCCGCAGTGGACCGATCCCGACGCCGCCTCGTTCGGGGTGCTGCGCCTCGAGCCGCTGCGGCTGCGGGTCATGCCGGGCACGCTGATGACGGCGGGACGCGGCGAGCTGCTGACCTGGTCCCGCTGACCGCCGTTGGTCAGGACGGATCGCCGCCTGACGTGAGGGCGACCACGAAGTCCACCGCGGTGGCCTCCAGCCGGTCCCGCAGTTCGAGGAACACCTCGGCCGCCTGCTCCGTCGCCCACGGCCGGGGGAGCGCGTCGAGCGGCAGCCCCGGGTCCAACACCGGCAGCATGCGCCAGCGGTGCAACGACAGCGTGTAGGCCACGAAGGCACCCTCGCCGTCCCAACGCCGCCGGCGCAGCAACGGCCGCGCCTGCTCCAGGAACGCACGGGCCTGTCGCTGCATCCCCTCCAGATCCCACGCCCGGGCCACCAACGCCTTGGCCGGCCCGAGGTAGGCGGCGTGGAACAGGTCCACCTCGCCGGGATGCGCCACCGCGATGACCGCGGCCTGCACCGCCGGCCGCCGGTGGGCAGGGCCGACCCACAGGCCGTTGCCCAGGCCACCCAGGCCGAGCCGCTCCAACCGGCTGCGCAGCTGGTGGCGACGTTCGCGCTCCCGCTCGGGGACGGACACGCTCACCAGCAGCCAGCCGTCCTGCAGCGCCCCGCGGGTCGGCCGGCCGAAGATCTGCTCGACGCTGTCGGCGATGCGCTGTCGGGCGAGCTCGGTGAGGCGGTGGCCGGCCTGGCCGTCACGGCGCTCGGGCTCCAGCAACCCGGCGTCGGTCATGCGGCGGATCGCCGAACGCGCCGCACGGTCGTGCATCCCCAGCAGCACGAGCAGCTGCACCTGGTGCTGGAGGCGGAACCAATCGCCGACGTGGCCGGCGTACTGGCCGAGCAGCGTGGCGGGCAGACGGCGGGGCCGCTCGAGGGACCCGAGGCGGTCGATGCGCATCGGGTCGGGAGCCTACAAGGAACCTGATCGCGTGTTGCGCGGACCGCGCACTACTATCCGCCAGCATCGTGCTCCGGAAGTTCACCGTGCTGCTGGCCTGCCTCGGCGGGTTGTTGGCGGCGTGCGGCGATTCCGGTGACGCGTCCTCGAAGGGCGACGACACCGCCGCGGTGTACAGCGCCATCCTCGGCAAGGTGCTCGCCGACGAACCGCCCACCACCACCACCACCACGGCCGCGGCATCGACGTCGCGCGGCGGCGCGACCACCACCACGGTGGCCGGGGCCGAACAACCCGACGACGACGGGTCCGGCGCCACCACGATGACCGAACCGGAGCCCGACGATCCGACCTCGACCACCGAGGTGCCGGCCGAGGAGCTGCCCACCGTGTTCGTCGAACCCCTCGGCGACGGGTTCGTCATCGACCTGCGGGTGCAGGCCAAGGTGGTCTCGAACCTCGAGGCGGTCGCCGAGGTCCGCTTCATCGACGATCGGATCGAAGCGGTCGACACCGACGAACCCGGCCGGCCCGTGAAGCCGAACGGCCTGCTGGTCGGGCTCGGACCGCTGGTGCAGGCCAGCGAGACCGAGCGCACGGTGCAGGTGCGCCGCTACGTGGACGACCGGCACCACGTCGATCGGCTCGCCACCGTCACGGCGTCGGGGGCGTCGTGGACGGTGGTGCTGAGCGACGAGCGGTGAGCGCGTAGAGCGCCGCCGCGGCGGCCACCGCCCGCTGCGCCTGCCTCGGCCCGGCCTCACCGGCCAGCGCCGCCTCACGCTGCTCCCGCAACGCCACCGCGGCGGCGTAGATGTTCGCCTCCAGGGCGTCGCCGGCCAGTTCGTCGAGCCGATCCAACCGTTCCAGCGGGGGCAGCGAGTCCAGCCCGTCGCCGGCGTCGAAGGCCACCGTCGCCCCGTCGGGCGGCGGCGCACCGGCCGGCCCGCCGGGTGGCGCGGCGCCACACGGCGGGT